>DASQND010000027.1:0-62532 GCA_035645215.1 Allosphingosinicella sp. | reverse complement strand
GCGGATGGAAGGCGATACGATGCTCGGCCACGACGACCGGCTGCTCGTCATGAGCCGCGACAAGCCCTGGGAGGTCGCCGCCCGCACCCGCCTCTTCTCCGACGTGACCGACGACCCCCCGGGCACCGTCACCGCCCACGTGTCGGTGATCCACGGCTCCTCGCTGATCGGCCAGGATTACGGCGCCATCGCCGCGCGCACGGGCGGCGACGTCGAGTTCGTCGCCGCGGGCCCGCGCGCCGCCCGCGTGAAGGCGCCGCTCGCAAACAACCTCATCGAAGCGGGCGACCAGCTCTTCCTGCGCGGCACGCCCGAAGCCTTGTCGAAGCTCATCCGCCGGGCGCGGCTGCTCGAGGTCGGCCGGCAGGCGGCGCCGGTGCGGGCGGGGAAGGCAGCGGCGCTCGTGGTCGGCATCTACGCCGCGGCCGTCGCGCTCTCGACGATCTTCGGCCTCCCCACCACCGCCACCTTCGTCGCCGCGGCGCTCGCCATCTGCCTCCTGCGCCTGCTCCCCGCGGAAGAAGCTTACCGTTCGGTCGACCTCCCCGTCATCGTCCTCATCGCCGCGATGATCCCGGTCGGCCGCGCCTTCGAGGAATCGGGCGGAAGCGACCGGATCGCCGACGCCATGCAATGGGCGCTGACCGGAACGCCGCTCTTCGTCATGCTTGCGGCGATCTGCGCGGTGACGATGCTGCTCTCCATCTTCCTCAACAATGTCGCGACCGCGCTCATCATGGCGCAGGTCGGCGTGGAGGCCGCGGACCGGCTCGGCATCGATCCCGACGCGGCCCTGCTCGCCGTGCTAATCGGCGCGTCCTGCGATTTCCTCACCCCGATCGGGCACCAGAACAACCTGCTGGTCCTCCGCCCGGGCGGCTACCGCTTCATGGATTATCCAAAGGTCGGGGCGCCACTATCGGTGGTGGCCGTCCTGCTCACCGCCTTCGTCCTCTCCCGCGCCTACGGCTGAGGAGCCTCAGCAGCAGCGGCTCGTCCCCGCGCCGAAGCGCCGCTCGGTGCGCTCCCGGTGGAATTCGGTGCGGGTCATCGCGGGCTCGCCGGGGTGGCGCGCGCTTCGGTGGGCGAGGTAGCGCTCGTAATCGGGGAGGCCTACCATCAGCCGCGCCGTCTCCGACGCCCGCTTCATGACGTCACGCCAAGGCATCGGCGGTCTCCATGACGGTCGGCGTTGCCGAGCGGCGGGCGGCGGCGATCGCCCGCACGCCGTAGAAGATCATCGCCAGCACCACGGTCATGAAGAAGGCGCACAAGGTCGCATTGACGTAATCGTTGAAGATCACCTGCCGCATCTGGCCGACGCCCTTGGCCGGCGCCAGCACCTCGCCGCGGGCGAGAGCGTCCCCGTAGCGGTTCGCATGGGCGAGGAAGCCGATGCGCGGATCGGCATGGAAGATCTTCTGCCAGCCCGCCGTCAGCGTGCAGATGAGCAGCCAGGCGAGCGGCAGCAAAGTCACCCAGGCGAAGCGCTCCTTCTTCATTTTGAAGAGGACGACGGTGCAAAGGGTGAGCGCGATCGCCGCCAGCATCTGGTTGGCGATTCCGAACAAGGGCCAGAGCGTGTTGATCCCGCCGAGCGGGTCGGTGACGCCCTGGTAGAGGAACCAGCCCCAGCCGGCGACGGCCAGCGCCGTGGCAATGAGGTTCGCGCTCCAGCTCCGCGTGTCCTTGAGGCGGGGCACGAAGGTGCCGACCGTGTCCTGGATCATGAAGCGCGCGACTCGGGTGCCCGCGTCCACGGTGGTGAGGATGAAGAGCGCTTCGAACAGGATGGCGAAATGATACCAGAAGGCCATCATTCCCGGCCCGCCGATCACGTTCGAAAGGATCTGCGCCATGCCGACGGCGAGCGTCGGCGCGCCGCCGGTGCGTGAGAGGATCGATGTTTCGCCGACCTGCCGGGCAACGTCTTCCAGCATCAGCGGGGTGACGGTGAAGCCCCAGTTCGAGATGGCGGCCGCAGCGGCGCCGGCGTCGGTGCCGATGAGGGCGGCGGGGCTGTTCATCGCGAAATAGATGGCGGGGTCGAGCACGGTGGCGGCGACCATCGCCATGACCGCGACGAAGCTTTCCATCAGCATCGCGCCGTAGCCGATGAAGGGGAGGTGGGCCTCGCTTTCGATCATCTTGGGCGTCGTTCCCGACGCGACGAGCGCGTGGAAGCCCGAGACGGCGCCGCAGGCGATGGTGATGAACAGGAAGGGGAAGAGGTTGCCGGCAAAGACGGGGCCCGTGCCGTCGACGAAGCGGGTCACGGCCGGCATCTGGAGATCGGGGCGCACGATGAGGATGCCGATGGCGAGGCCGACGATCGTCCCGATCTTGAGAAAGGTCGACAGATAGTCGCGCGGCGCGAGGAGCAGCCAGACGGGGAGCACCGAAGCGATGAAGCCGTAGGCGATGAGCATGAGCGCCAAGGCTTCACCGGAAAAGGTGAAGGCTGGCCCCCAGACGGGGCTCGAGGCCACCTGCTCGCCGAGGAGAATCGAAGCGAGCAGGCCGAGGAGGCCGATCGCCGAGACTTCGCCGACCCGGCCGGGCCGCAGGTAGCGGCCGTAGACGCCCATCACCAGCGCCACCGGCATGGTCGCGAAGACCGTGAACGTCCCCCACGGGCTGTCCGCCAGCGCCTTGACGATGATGAGCGCGAGGACGGCGAGGAGGATGATCATGATGGCGAGGATGCCGACCATGGCGACGAGCCCGGGGATCGTCCCCATCTCGGCGCGGATCACCTCGCCGAGCGAGCGCCCGTCGCGCCGGGTGGAGATGAACAGCACCATCATGTCCTGCACGGCGCCCGCGAAGACGACGCCGACGAGGATCCAGAGCGTGCCGGGAAGGTAGCCCATCTGCGCCGCGAGCACCGGCCCGACCAAAGGCCCGGCGCCGGCGATCGCCGCGAAATGGTGGCCGAAGAGCACAATGCGGTTGGTGGGGACGTAGTCGAGCCCGTCGTTGCGGCGCACCGCGGGAGTCGGCCGTGACGGATCGATGCCGAGCACGCGCCGCGCGATCCAAAGACCGTAGAAGCGGTAGGCGGTGAGGTACACGCAGACCGAAGCGACGACGAGCCACAGGGCGTTGATCGTCTCGCCCCGGCTCAGCGCCACCACGCCGAGCGCGACCGCGCCGAGGAGGGCGACCAGCGCCCATGGCAGCCACCGCACAGGCGAGACTCGATCCGCGGTGACGGCCATTTTCCTCTCCCAATCGGCTGCTCGCCCGCGCGGGCGGCGCCTCGTTTTGCCCCTCAATGTCCGATCCGGCGGGTTGAGGGCAAGGGCCAAGCCGCGCCGGTCGACCGGAGCAAATGCGCAAGAGCCGACAATCCTTTTCGCAAGCGCAATCATCGCCCCCGCCCTGCTACGCACGTAGCACCTCTTCTCACAGGGGAAACCGTCAATTTCCGTTTGGGGAGACACATCATGAAAGCTCTTGCCTTCGCCGCCGCCGCGGCCATCGCCCTGACCGCCGCTCCGGCCGCCGCCGCCGACGTGCCCGAGCGCGTCCGGATCGACGATCTCGAACTCAACCAGCAGAGCGACATTTCGCGGCTCGACGCGCGGATCGACCGCGCCGTGCGCCGCCTGTGCGCTTCGTCCGCCGACCAGGCGGCGGCGCGCGCCTGCCGCCTCCAGGCTTCGAGCCGCGCGGCGCGGACTCGCGACAGGCTGGTCGCCCGCGCCTTCAACAATCGTCCGCTCGGCATGACGGAGCTGGAGATCAACTGATCCCCCTGGCGGAGCGGCGGCCCTTACGCGGCCGCTCCGCCCCACTCGGAAGCGCACGGGGCTCTGGCGCTTGCTTGTCGTTATTGATAATCACTTGCAAATGAGCCTTCTCCTTCGCGCGCTGTTCCTCTCCCTGACCCTCTTCGCCGCCGCGCCCGCCGCCGCCCAGCAGGCGGAGGTGCAGACGACGTGGCGCCTGCTCGATTATGTCGCGGTGGATTATCCCGAAGCGGTGCGCGGCGGCGCGGTGGTGAACGAGGCCGAATATGCTGAGATGACGGAATTCTCCGCCTCGGTCCGCGAACGGATCGGCGGGCTGCCGGACCACCAGGCGAAGCCGGCCCTCGTCGCCCAGGCCGATGCGCTGCGCCGGGCGATCGCCGCCCGGGCCCCGCCGGAGCGGATCGCCGAAAGCGCCCGCCGCCTCGGGCGCGAACTCCTCGCCGCCTTTCCCGTCCCGCTCGCGCCGCGCACCGCACCCGACCTCGGCGGCGCCGCGGCACTTTACCAAAGCAACTGCGCCGCCTGCCACGGCGCGGCGGGCGCCGGCGACGGCCCGCAGGCGCGCGGCATGGAGCCGCCGCCCATCGCCTTCACCGACCGCGCCCGTGCGTCGGAGCGCAGCGTCTTCGCGCTTTACCAGGTGATCGAGCAGGGGCTTGAAGGCACGGCCATGGGCAGCTTCTCGCACCTCCCCGTCGAGGACCGCTGGGCGCTCGCTTTCTACGCAGGCCAGTTCGCTTATGCGGCCGAATTCGCCGGCGAGGGCGAGCGTATCTGGCGAAGCGACGCCGCCGTGCGCTCACTTCTCCCCAACCTCGAAGCCCTCGCCGCCATTACCCCCGCCGCCCTTGCCGCGCGCGTCGGCCCGGAGCGCGCCGCCCCGCTCACCGCTTATCTCCGCGCCACTCCCGGTGCCGTCACTCAGTCGCAAGGCGGCCCGCTCGACATCGCCCGCACCAAGCTTCGCGAAAGCCTCGAAGCCTATCGCGCCGGCGACCGCGCCGCGGCGCGCGAGCTTGCCCTTTCCGCCTATCTCGAAGGCTTCGAGCCGGTCGAGCCGATGCTCGCCACCCGCAACGGCGGGCTGCTCCGCCGCGTCGAAGCGGCCATGGCCGACCTGCGCTCCGCCATCGCCGCGGCCCGCCCGGTCCCCGAGGTCGAGGCCCGAGTCGCGGCGCTGAACGCCCTGTTCGACGAGACCGCCCAAGTCACCGCGCCGGGCCAGGCGAGCGCCGTTTCCGCATTCCTCGGCGGCTTCGTCATTCTCGCGCGCGAAGGCCTTGAAGCGCTCCTCATCGTCATCGCGATGATCGTCTTCCTGCAGCGCGCCGACCGCCGGGAGGTCCTCCCCTACGTCCACGGCGGCTGGGCGGCTGCGCTGGTGGCCGGCGTCGCCACCTGGTGGGCGGCGACTCACCTCATCGAAGTCAGCGGCGCGAGCCGGGAGATCACCGAAGGCGCGGGCTCGATCTTCGCGGCGCTCGTCCTGATCTTCGTCGGCATCTGGATGCACGGCAAGGCGCAGGCCGACGAGTGGAACCGCTACATCCGCGCCACGCTCGACAAGGCCCTGTCGCGCCGATCGGCCTGGTTCCTGTTCCTCCTCGCCTTCGTCGCCGTCTACCGCGAGGTGTTCGAGACGATCCTCTTCTACACGGCGCTGTCGTCCGAAGGGAACGGCCTCGCCTTGTTCGCCGGCGCCGCCGCCGCCGCGGTGATGCTGACGGTCATTGCCTGGGCAATGCTGAAATACAGCCGCCGCCTTCCGATCACGAAGTTCTTCAACTGGAGCGCCATCCTGATCGCGATCCTGGCGGTGGTGCTGATCGGCAAGGGCGTCGCGGCGCTCCAGGAAGCGGGCACGCTCGGCATCACCCCGCTCCACGCGGCGCCCTCGATCCCGATCCTCGGCATTGCGCCGACGGCGGAAGCACTGGGCGCGCAGCTCGCGGTGCTGGTCATCCTCCTCATCGGCTTCGGCCGCAACAAGCGGCGCTCGGCGGTGCCGGCTCCGGCGGCGGCTTGAGGGCGCGGGCGGCGGCGTCTAAGGTCGCCCCAAAGCTTCAGGAGAGACGAAAATGGCGGGCGTGAACAAGGTGATTCTGGTCGGCAATCTGGGCGACGATCCGGAGTCGCGCTCGATGAGCACCGGCGGCGAAGTGGTGAACCTGCGCGTCGCCACGTCCGAAAGCTGGAAGGACCGCGACGGCAACCGCCAGGAGCGAACCGAGTGGCACCGCGTCGTCATTTTCAACGAGAATCTCGGCAAGGTCGCGAAATCCTATCTGAAGAAGGGCTCCAAGGTTTACCTCGAAGGCCAGCTCCAGACCCGCAAATGGACCGACAATAGCGGCCAGGACAAATATTCGACGGAAGTCGTGCTGCAGCGTTTCCGCGGCGAACTCGTCCTCCTCGACAGCCGCGGCGGCGGCGGCGGTGGTGGCGGCGGCGGTGAGTATGGCGACAGCTTCGGCGGCGGTGCCGGCGGCGGCGGCGGTTACGGATCGGGCGGCGGCGGCTCACGCCCGCAATCGCGTCCGGCCCCTGCGTTCGACAGCGATCTCGACGACGACGTTCCGTTCTAGAATCCTCCCTATCCGCAGCATGGGGAGGGGAACCATGCGAAATGAGCAGATCGCCCTGTCCCCCGGACAGGGCTGCGAATGTCCGGGGGACATCCGCACCTGCTCATGGTGGAGGGGTAGCTGACGAGGCCTCGCCTTCTACCCCTCCACCACCCTTCGGGTGGTCCCCCTCCCCATCTGCGATGGGGAGGAACTAATTCCCCAGCTTGCCTTTGAGCGCTGCGAAGGGGCTGGACTCTTCGCGCGCTTCCTCCTCGCTTTTCACGCCCGCTTCGCGCAGCGCCTCTTCGGCGGCGGGGGAGCGGGGGAAGGGCTCGACGCTGAGCGACAGGGTCTCGGCGACAGCCTCGCCGACGTCGACGGAGGCGCCGTCGTAGAAGATCACGTCAAGCTCGCCTTCGCCAAGTTCGATCTCTTCTTCCGCCCCGGTTTCCGGGTGGGGGCGGAACTCCACCTGAAAAGGCTCGTCCACCTTCTCCTCGATCGGCTCGCCGCTGGCGACGCAGCTCTGCGCCAGCGCCGCGCTCAGGGTCCCGCGCGCGACGACGCCGCTGATGCGACGCTCCAGCACCACCACCGCCGAAAGGCTCGACAGGGACTCGAAGCCAAACCGGCGGGCAAGCGCCTCGCGCTCCGCGGGGGTCGCTTCCATCTCGATCGTGCGCGGCGCCTGGCCGAGCATGTCGAGCCGCACCGGGCGGCTGAATTCGGGGGCGCTCATGCCTGGGGGAGCTTTCCGGCGAGCAGATCGGCGAACGGCACCCGGTCCAGCACGCTCCGAAAGCGGATCAGCCGCGCCGATACCGCGGCCACCGCCTCGTCCGAAGGCGGCGCATCGCGGAAGATGTTGCGCTTCACGGCCTCGCCGAGCGCCGTCTCGTCCTCGCCCGCGTCGCGATAGGCGCCGAGCCGCCCGCCGAGCGCGCCCATCATCCTGCCGACATGCTTGCCCACCACCTGGTCGCCGATGCCGAGCTGGCGCACCGTCCCGTCCATGTCGTCGATGAAGACTTCGGTGAGCAGGACCTCAGAGCGTCGGGCTTCCCCCCCTTCCCGCTCCATGCGGAGGAGAACGAGCGCGAGGATCGAGGAGACCATGTCGAAGCGCCCGTCGATCGTGTCCGGCACCTCCCCTTCGCGGTACCACCAGGGGTCGCGCGCCGCGGCGACGATCTCGTCGTAGAGCGGCTGCATGGCGCCGCGCTCCTTGCGGTCTCCGAAAATCCGATTGAGGAAAGTCATTCGCAGAACCCCGCTGGCGGCACCGGGCTTGCGCCGGTAGGCTTGTGTTCATATTGGAAAGCATAGCCTCAGGGGCAAGTGGGGGCGCGCCACCCTCAATTGCCATGGCCCCTCCGGGAGAGTTTCAACCATCATGCGCTTCGCACCGACCTTTCTACTGGCCGCGGCCATTGCCGCGCCCCTGCTCGGCGGCTGCACGTCGATCCGCGACCATCAGGGCTATCTCGTCGATCGCGAACTCATCGCCGGCATCCAGGCCGGCGTCGACAATCGCGATTCGGTGGAGCGGACGCTCGGCCGGCCGACCTTCACCGGACAGTTCGACGAGAACGACTGGTATTACGTTTCGCGCCAGACCCGCCAGCTCGCCTTCCAGCACCCCCGCGCGGCCGACCAGACGGTGCTTCGCGTCCGCTTCGACGAGGCCGGCAACGTGACCAGCGTCGAGCGCTCGGGCATCGAACTCGTCCAGGCGATCGACCCGTCGACCAAGCAGACGCCGACGCTCGGCCGCCGCAGCAGCTTCTTCGAGCAGATTTTCGGCAATATCGGCGCCGGCGCCCCGGGCGGCGAGCGCGGCACCACCGCCGACAATCCGCAATAAGGGGCAGGCCTGACCGCTCCTTCATCCTCCCTGTCGGCGAAGCCGATGGGGAGGGGGACCGTCCGAAGGACGGTGGAGGGGCTTCCTGAGTCTGCAGGCCCCTCCACCGCCTTCGAGCGGTCCCCCTCCCCATGCGCTTCACGCACAGGGAGGATGAAGCGAGCGATCCTTAACGAACGATCCCGCCCGCTCCCAGCACGGCCAGCGTCACGAGGTCGCTCGCCGTCGCCGTCATCGGGGCAATCTGGATCTGCTGCTGCATGCCGACGAGCACCGGCCCGATCACCGCGTCGCCGCCGAGTTCGCGCAGGAGCTTGGCCGAGATGTTGGCGGTCTGGAGACCGGGCATGACCAGCACGTTCGCAGGCCCCGTCAAGCGGCTGAACGGATAAACGTGCTGCAGCTTCGGGTTGAGCGCCACGTCGGGCGGCATCTCGCCTTCATATTCGAAGTCGACGTCGCGGCGTCCTTCCATCAGCTTCACGGCGTCGCGGATGCGGTCGAGGTAGCTGCCTTCGGGATTGCCGAAGATCGAGTAGCTCAAAAAGGCGACGCGCGGCTCCTGGCCCATGCGGCGGGCGACGCCGGCGGTCTGGATCGCGATCTCGACGAGCTGCTCGGCGGACGGGCGCTCCGTCACCGTCGTGTCGGCGATGAAGACGGTGTAGCTCTGGCCCACCATGATGTGGACGCCGAACGGCGTGACCCCGGGCTTGGGATCGAGGACGCGCAGGATCTGGCGCAAATTCTGCGCGTAGGTCCGTGTGACGCCGGTGATCATGACGTCGGCTTCGCCCGCTTCGAGGAGAAGCGCGGCGAAGGTGTTGCGGTCCTGGTTCACCGTCCGCTCGATCTCGCGCTGGAGATAGCCGCGGCGCTGCTGGCGAGCGTAGAGCCGCTCGGCAAGCTCCGGCACGCGCGGGTAGTTGCGGCTGTTATAGACTTCGAAGCTCTGCGGATCGTCGACGCCGAGCGCCTTCAGGCGATCGTAGACGTCCTCGCGCCCGACCAGGACGGGGACTCCGTAGCCGCCGTCCCGGAAGGCGATGGCGGCGCGCAGGACCACGTCCTCCTCGCCTTCCGCGAACAATACGCGCTTGGGATTGGCGCGGGCCGCTTCGTAGGCGAGGGTCAGGACCGAGGTGGTCGGATTGAGGCGGGCGCGCAGCGTGTTGCGATAGGCGTCCATGTCCTCGATCCGCCGCTGGGCGACGCCCGTGTCCATCGCCGCCTGGGCGACGGCGGCGGGCACGATCTCCATCAGGCGCGGATCGAAGGGGGCGGGGATGATGTAGTCGGCGCCGAAGCTGTGCGCCTTGCCGCCATAGGCCGCGGCGACTTCCTCGGGCACCTGCTGACGGGCGAGGGCGGCGAGCGCCTGGGCGGCGGCGATCTTCATCTCGTCGTTGATCGAGGTCGCCCGCACGTCGAGCGCGCCGCGGAAGATGAAGGGGAAGCCGAGCACGTTGTTGACCTGGTTCGGAAAGTCCGAGCGGCCGGTGGCGACGATCGCGTCGGGCCGCGCGGCCTTGGCGTCGGGCGGCATGATCTCGGGGTCCGGATTGGCCATCGCGAAGATGATGGGCTTCGGAGCCATGTCCATCACCATTTCGGGCTTGAGCGCGCCGGCGGCCGAGAGGCCGAGGAAGACGTCGGCGCCGACCAGGGCTTCGGTGAGCGTGCGCCGGTCGGTCGGCACCGCATGGGCGGACTTCCACTGGTCGAGGCCTTCGCGTCCCTGCCAGATTACGCCTTTGCGGTCGCACATCAGCACATGGTCGTGGCGCACGCCCATCGCCTTGATGAGCTCGGTGCAGGCGATGGCGGCGGCGCCGGCGCCGTTCACGACGACGCGAATGTCCTTCAAGTCCCGGCCGGTGAGGTAGCAGGCGTTGATGAGGCCCGCCGCGGTGATGATGGCGGTGCCGTGCTGGTCGTCGTGAAAGACGGGGATGTTCATCCGCTCTTTCAGCGTCTGCTCGATGATGAAGCAGTCGGGCGCGGCGATGTCTTCGAGATTGATGCCGCCGAAGCTCGGCTCCATCAGCTCCACCGCGTCGATGAAGCGCTGCGCGTCCTCCGTCTTGAGTTCGATGTCGATCGAATCGACGTCGGCGAAGCGCTTGAAGAGCACCGCCTTGCCTTCCATCACCGGCTTCGATGCCAGCGCGCCGAGATTGCCGAGGCCGAGGATGGCGGTGCCGTTTGAGATGACTGCGACGAGATTGCCCTTGGCGGTGTAATCGTAGGCCTTGCCCGGATCCTCGGCGATGGCGCGGACGGGCACGGCGACGCCCGGCGAATAAGCGAGGCTCAAGTCCCGCTGCGTCGCCATCGGCTTGGAGGCGATGATCTCGATCTTGCCGGGGCGCCCCTGCGCGTGGAAGTCGAGCGCTTCGGCTTCCGAAAATTTGACGTTGCTGCCTTCGCTCATCGCGTCTGTCTCTCCGTCGCTTTTGCCCGAGCCTCTAGGCCCGTAATGCGCGGAGGGGCAAGCCGGCATCCTCCCTGTCGCCGAAGGCGATGGGGAGGGGGGTGTAGGCGGGTCGGCATGCCGGGGGCATGCCGAGAGCCGGAACCGGCTGCGCAGCAGCCGCGGGGCGAAGCATGGTGGAGGGGTAACTGACGAGGCCTCCGCCACTTACCCCTCCACCACCCTTCGGGTGGTCCCCCTCCCCAGCGAAAGCTGGGGAGGAATTGGAGTTCGCCGTTCCACCTCGGGCGGGGATTCTCTAGTCTCGCCTCCATGGCCACACAGGCGAAACTTCCCGGCACACCCACGCCGATGATGGCGCAGTATCTGGCGCTCAAGGCCGAGGCCGAAGGCTGCCTGCTCTTCTACCGCATGGGGGACTTCTTCGAACTCTTCTTCGAGGACGCGAAGATCGCCGCCCACTGCCTCGACATCGCGCTGACGGCGCGCGGCGAGCATGAGGGCGAGCCCATTCCGATGTGCGGCGTGCCGATCCATGCCGGCGAGGCCTATCTCGCGCGCCTCATCAAGGCGGGGCACCGCGTCGCCATCGCCGAGCAGACGGAGAGCCCGGCGGAAGCGAAGAAGCGGGGCTCCAAATCTGTGGTGAACCGGGCGATCATCCGCGTCGTCACGGCCGGGACGCTGACCGAAGAGTCGCTGCTCGACGCGCGGTCGGCGAACTGGCTCGTCGCGGTCTCGAAGGTGGCCGACCGCTTCGGCATCGCCGCCGCCGACGTTTCGACGGGACGCTTCGAGCTGTCCTCGATCGCTCCGGGTTCGCTCGACGCGGAGCTCGCCCGGCTCTCGGCCGCGGAAGTGATCGCCTGCGAGGAACTGCCCGGCGTCGAGGCCCAGCTCCGCAGGGCGGGCTTCGACAGCATCGCGGCCGAGGCGAAGCTCAAGGCGCGCTTCGGTGTCGCGACGCTGGACGGCTTCGGCCGCTTCGACCGCGCCGCGCTCGCCGCCGCCGGCGGGCTCCTCGTCTATCTCGAAGAAGTGGCTAAGGAGCAGCTCCCCTTCCTCCGCCCGCCCGCCGCGATCGCGTCCGGCGACCATATGATGATCGACGCGGCGACACGCGAAAGCCTGGAGCTGACCGTCGCCGTCGCCGGCGGGCGCGCGGGGAGCCTGCTCGGCGCGGTCGACCGCACTGTCACCGGCGCCGGCGCCCGGCTCCTCGCCGCCGACATCGGCGCCCCGCTGCTCGCCCGGGCGAGGATCGAAGCGCGGCTCGACCTCGTCGGCGCCTTCGAGCGCGACTCGGGCCTCCGCGAAGCGATCCGGCGGCAATTGAAGGCGCTCCCGGACATCGGCCGCGCGCTCGGCCGCCTCGTCGCCGACCGCGGCGGGCCGCGCGACCTCGCCCAGCTTCGCGACGGCCTCGAAGAAGCGCGCCGCCTCCAGGACCGGCTCGCCAGGGTCGAGGACCGCCCGCCGCTCCTCGACGAACTGCTCCCCACGCTCACCGGCCACGGCGAGCTGACCGACCTCCTGTCCCGTGCGCTCGTCCCCTCGCCGCCGCTCGACCAGACGCAGGGCGGCTTCATTGCGGAGGGCTATGACGCGGCGCTCGATGCGCTTCGCACCACCGGCGGCGAGGGGCGGCGCGCCATTGCGAGCCTCGAAGCGCGCTATCGCCAGCAGACCGGCATTTCCGCGCTCAAGATCCGGCACAACAATGTGCTCGGCTACCATATCGAGGTTCCGGCCAAGAATGCCGACCGGCTGATGACGGCGGAAAGCGGCTTCACCCACCGCCAGACGCTGGCCGGCGTCGTTCGCTTCAATGCGCCCGATCTCCACGAGGAGGCGCAAAAGGTCGGCCAGGCGCAGAATCACGGCATCCAGGCCGAGCTCGCCCATCTCGAGGAGCTTCGAGACACCGCATTGTCGCGCGCCGAGCCGATCGCCGCCACCGCCGACGCCCTCGCCCGCATCGACGTCGCCGCCGCGCTGGCCGAGCGCGCTGCGGAGGGTGGTTGGTCCCGACCCATGTTCGACGAAGGCAATTGCTTCGAGATCGAGGGCGGCCGCCACCCGGTGGTCGAGAGCGCATTGAAGGCGAGCGGCGCCCGCTTCGTCGCCAACGATTGCGCGCTGTCCGAGCAGGAGCGGCTGTGGCTCGTCACCGGGCCGAACATGGGCGGCAAGTCGACCTTCCTCCGCCAGAATGCGCTGATCGCGGTCCTCGCACAGGCCGGCTCCTACGTCCCCGCGGCGCGCGCGAAGCTCGGCCTCGTCGACCGGTTGTTCAGCCGCGTCGGCGCGTCGGACAACCTCGCGCGCGGCCGCTCCACCTTCATGGTCGAGATGGTCGAGACCGCCGCGATCCTGGCGCAGGCGACGGAGCGCAGCTTCGTCATCCTCGACGAGGTTGGGCGCGGCACCTCCACCTATGACGGCCTCGCCATCGCTTGGGCGGTGGTCGAGGCGGTGCACGACCGCAACCGCTGCCGCTGCCTCTTCGCGACGCACTATCACGAACTGACGCGGCTCGCCGAACTGCTCGACGCGCTGTCGCTCCACCATGTCCGCGCGCGCGAATGGAAGGGCGAGCTCGTCTTCCTGCACGAGCTGGCCAAGGGCCCCGCCGACCGCAGCTACGGCCTTGCCGTGGCAAAGCTTGCGGGCCTGCCGCCGCCGGTCCTCGCCCGCGCCAAGTCGGTGCTGGCGAAGCTTGAGGAAGGCCGCGCCGCGACTGGCGGCATCGCCGCGGGGCTAGACGATCTCCCGCTCTTCGCCGCCGCGGCCAAGGAGGCGGAAGCGGCTGCGCCGGATCCCTTGGTGGAAGCGCTGGGCGGGGTCGATCCGGATCAGCTCAGCCCGAGAGAGGCGCTGGAGATCGTGTACCGGCTGAAACGCCTCGCTGCCGCGAAGGGCGACTGAACCTCCAACGTCATTGCGGGGAGCGCAGCGACGAAGCAATCCAGCGGACATCTGGGCCCCGCACAGCCGCCCACTGGATTGCTTCGCTTCGCTCGCAATGACGACAAGGGCAGAACGAACGCCTATCTAGTCCGCAATGCCCACCCGCTTCGCCTCGATCCCCAGCCGCCGCGCGATCGTCGACCGCCGCTCGGTCTCCGACGCGCTCGCCGGCGCCACGCGGGCCGAAGCCACCGCGATCCTGCGCGATGCGCTCGCCGCCGGCCGCGCCGAAATCGCCCGCCGCCTTGAGAAAAAGCCGTGGCAGGGCACCGAAACCGCCGCCGCCTACGCCTTCCTCACCGACCAGATTCTCCGCCTCGTTCACGACGTCGCGCTGGCCGAGCATCCGAACCACAATCCCACCGCCGCCGAACGCCTCCTCGTCATGGCGGTGGGCGGCTATGGCCGGGGCGAGATGGCGCTCCATTCGGACGTCGACCTTGCCTTCGTGACGCCATGGAAGCCCACCGCCTGGGCCGAGCGCATGACCGAGTCGATGCTCTACCTCCTCTGGGACTTGAAGCTGAAGGTCGGCCAGTCGATCCGCTCGGCCGACGAGCTCGTCCGCATCGCGGCTTCGGACCATACGGTGAAGACCGCCATCCTCGAATCGCGCTACGTCTGGGGCGACGAGGCCTTGTTCGATCTCGTCCAGGCCCGCTTCCGCCGCGAAGTCGCGGGCGATGTCGCCACCTTCGTCACGGTGAAGCTCGAGGAACGCAACGAGCGCCACCGCCGCCTCGGCGACAGCCGCTACGTCGTCGAGCCCAACGTCAAGGACGGCAAGGGCGGCCTTCGCGACCTCCACACCCTGTGGTGGATCGGCAAATACGCCTATGACGTGCGCGGCGTCGCGGAGCTGGTGGAAAAGGCGCTGCTCTCGCCCGCCGAGCTGCGCCACTTCCAGAAGGCCGAGCGCTTCCTCTGGGCCGTGCGCTGCCACCTCCACATCGTCGCGGGGCGCGGCGAGGAGCGGCTGACGTTCGATTACCAGCGCGAAATCGCGGCGCGGATGAACTATGCGGACCGGCCCGGCAAATCGCCGGTCGAGCGCTTCATGCGCCACTATTTCCTGCACGCCAAAAGCGTCGGGGACCTGACCGGCATCTTCCTCTCCCACCTCGACGAGAAATTCGCCCGCCGCGGCCGGCGCTTCGGCATTCCGGCGATCAAGCGGCGGCCGGGGAAATTGAACGGCTTCCTCCTCGATCGCGGCCGCCTCGCTTTGCCGCGCGACGACTTCTTCGCCGAAGACCCCGTCCGCCTCGTCGAAATGTTCGCGCTCGCCGATCGCTACGGGCTCGACATCCACCCGCTCGCCATGCGCGCCGCCGGACGCGACGCGCGCCTGATCGACAATGAGGTTCGCGCGGACCCGCGCGCCAACGCCCTGTTCCTCGACGTCCTGACAAGCCCGCGCGATCCGGAAACGGTGCTGCGCTGGATGAACGAGGCGGGAGTCTTCGGCCGCTTCATTCCCGATTTCGGCCGCGTCGTCGCCCAGATGCAGTTCGACATGTATCACCATTATACGGTCGACGAGCATTCGATCCGGGCGATCGGCCTCCTGTCGAAGATCGAGCGCGAGGAGATGAAGGAGGACCATCCGCTCTCCACCGCGCTCTTCAAGCGCATCGCCTCGCGCCGCGCGCTCTATGTCTCCGTCCTCCTTCACGACATCGCCAAGGGCCGCGGCGGCGACCATAGCGTCCTCGGCGCCGAAGTCGCGGAAACGCTCTGCCCGCGCCTCGGCCTGTCGCCGGCCGAGACGGAGACGGTCTCCTGGCTGGTGCGCTGGCACCTCCTCATGTCGGCGACCGCCTTCAAGCGCGACTTGTCCGATCCCAAGACGATCCAGGATTTCGCCGCCAAGGTGTCGAGCCCGGAGCGCCTGCGCCTCCTCTTCCTCCTGACGGTCGTCGATATCCGCGCCGTCGGCCCGGGCGTCTGGAACAGTTGGAAGCGCCAGCTCATGCGCGAATTGTTCGACAGCGCCGAGGAGGTGCTCCGCCTCGGCCACAAGCAGAAGGGCCGCGGCGAGCGCGTGGCCGCCATCCAGGCCGCGCTTGCCGAGCGGCTGGGGTGGGACGACCCGCACTTCACCCGCCTCACCTGGCGCCTCCCCGATCCCTATTGGATCGCCGAGCCGCTCGACGTCATCGAGAAGAACGCCCGCTTCGTCGACGCCGCCGACCGCAACCCGGCCGGCACCAAGCCTTTCGCCGTCTCCATCCAGGACGAGCGCGGCGCCACGCTCGTCACCGTCTATGCCAGGGACAATCCCGGCCTCTTCTACCGCCTCGCCGCCGCGATCAGCCTCGCCGGCGCGAACATCATCGACGCGCGCATCCACACCACCAACGACGGGATGGCGCTCGACAATTTCCTCATCCAGGATGCGGACGGCGCCCCCTTCGCCGACCCCCACCAGCTGAAGCGCCTCGACAAGGCCGTGACCGACGCGGTGAACGGCGCCGAGCCGGCATTGGCGCGGCTCGAGGCCAAGGCCCTGCCGCTGGTGCGCGCCGAAGCGTTCCGGATCGAGCCCGCCGTCTTCGTCGATAACCAGGCGTCGAGCCGCTACACGGTGGTCGAGGCGAATGCCCGCGACCGCGCCGCTCTGCTCAGCCACCTCGCGCTCGCCATCTACGAATCGCGCGCCGTGATCCACTCGGCCCACATCGCCACCTACGGCGAGCGCGCCGTCGACGTCTTCTACCTGACCGATCTCCACGGCGCGAAGATCGAGAACCCGGCGCGGCTCAAGGCGCTGAAGGCGCGGCTGCTGAAGGCGGCGCGCTTCGGAGAGGCGGAGCGAGCGGCGGCTTAGGGTTCGACCCAAGCCGTCATCCCGGCGAACGGGCACCCCGCAAAGCAATAGTTTGCGGGAACCCCGAAGGCCGGGATCTCAGCGGGTGTAGGCCGCAGGCGCCAATGGAGCGCTGCAGATCCGCCGGCGCCTTTCACCCCCTGAGATCCCGGCCTCCGCCGGGATGACGGACTTGCACTCACCTGCACCCCACGAAAAAGGCCCCCGCCGTTTCCGGCAGGGGCCTCGATCTCGTGCCGGTTGCGTCGCTTAGAAGCGGAAGCGGCCGGTGACGCCGAAGGTGCGCGGTTCGGCGAGGAAGCTCGAGAAGAGCTGGTTCGCGACCGCGAAGTTCGCCGGGTTGGTTCCGACCGGGGCGCCGAACGCCTGGACCTGGGCGCGCGAGTTGTTGCCCTGGAACGGCGAGTTGAACGCGACCTGCTGATAGTTCACGTTGAACAGGTTCTGCGCCCAAAGCTCCAGCGACCAGCGCTGCTCCGGCCCGCGGATGCCGACGCGGGCGTTGACCAGAGTGAAGCCGCGCTGCTCCTTTTCGGGGAACAGGTCGGACCCCGTATTGTAGTCCGAGCTGGTGCGCTGATCGACGTAGAAGAGGGCGGTCATGCCCGTATTGCCGATGCGCGGCGTGAACGTCATCGACGAGGTGACGACGAATTCGGGCGCATTGGAAAGCTGGTCGCCCGGCAGGAGGAACAGGGCCGGATCGAGCGGGATGCCCGTGTCGCGGCCGACCAGCTCGTTCCTGTAGCGGGTGTTCGCATAGGTGATGCCGCCGGTGAACTGGAGGCTGCGCATCGGATAATAAGCCGCTTCCAGCTCGACGCCGGTCGAGAGCACGCCGCCTTCGACATCGTCCGGATCGCAGCTTCCGGTGGCTCCCGAAGGATCCTGATCGGCCGAGAAGGTGATGTTGTTGAACGTCGTCGTGCCGAGGTCCGCGCCGCAGCCGTTGATGTTCTGCACCAGGAAGACCGAGCCGTTGAACGTGTTGAGCTGGAAGCTCGAGAAGGTCTGGTGGAACGCGGCCACGTTGAAGATGAAGTTCCGGAGCGTGTACTTGAAGCCCAGTTCGAAGGCGTTGACGATTTCCGCGTCGAACTGGAGCCTCTGCACGCCGAAGCCGCCGCCGGCCGCCTGCCGGGGATCGTTCGGGGCGAAGACCGGGTTGCCGAGCGCCGAGCGGTCGAGGTTGAAGCCGCCCGCCTTGTAGCCGCGGGAATAGCTTCCGTAGGCGAGCCACTGCGGGGTCGGCCGCCACGACAGGATCGCCGTGCCGGTGAGCTCGTCTTCCTTGCGCTCGTCGTTGAGGTTCAAGGCGTTGAGCGCGCTCGAGCTGTTGCCTTGGCAGGTCAGGTTGACGAGGCCGCCGGCGAGCGGCTGCAGCGATGCCGGGAGCGCCGCGGCGCCGCCCGAAAGGAACGGCGCGAAGAAGGCCTGCTGAACCGGGCAGACCGTGTTGGTGTTGTTGAAGTTCGCCCGGAATTCCTTGTTCTCGTTGGTGTAGCGCAGGCCGAGCGTGACGCTCACTTCGTCCGAGATGTTGATGATGTTGTGGGTGAAGACCGCGAAGTTGCGGCTGTCCTGGAAATAGTTGGTTGGATTGTCGCCGACGTTGTTGACGGTGCTCAGCCGGTCGAGGCCGGCGAGGAAGATCGGAGCGGCGCCGCCGAAGGCGCCGGTGATGGTCGCCCGGCCGGCGGGGCTGAGGCAGCCTGGAGCGGCCGGGTTCTGCAGTGCCGTGGCCGGGTTGATCGTCGCGACGAGGCGGCAGGCGGCGAAGGCGCCGTATTGCGAGCCGAACTGAAGATTGTCGCTGACGTGGAGGTTCTCGTTCGAGAAATAGCCGCCGACGAGCCAGTCGAGCACGCCGCCGAAGGTCGAGCCCTGGAGGCGAAGCTCCTGGGTGAAGGTCTTGAACCTGCGGAAGGCGTTGCCGTCGTCCGCGCGGAAGAGGATGTCGACGTTCGAATAATCGGTGTCGGAGGGCCCTTCCGCCTTGTAGTCGCGATAGGCGGTGATCGAGGTGAAGCGCGCGGCGCCGAGATCGTAATCGATCTGCGCCGAAACGCCCCAGTCGGTCGTGTCGCCGCGGTAGGTGCGGCCCGGAGTGACCGAAATGTCGCGCCGGAAGGGGGCGTTGCCCGACGGAAAGGTGCCGCCGAGGCTCTGCAGGACGTTGACGATCCGGTTGGACGGCGCGACCGCGAAGTCGCCGGGGACGCCCGGCGTCGGGTCGAACGTCTCGGCGGTGGAGATATAGACGGCGCCGCAGCAGCTTTCGCGCCGCGTCGTATAGTCGCCGATCAGGCGGACCGAGAGCGCGTCGTTCGGCTCGAAGAGAAGCTGGCCGCGGGTGAACAGGCGGTTGCGGTCGTTGACCCGCTCTTCCGTGCCGCCCGAGGCGTTGACGACGTCGAGGAAGCCGTCGCGGCGGACGCCGACGACGTCGATGCGGAACGCGATGTTGTCGGTGATCGGCCCGGTGAGCCCGAGCTGGCCGCGCATGAAGTCGTAATTGCCGTAGCTCAATTCGGCCATGCCGCCGAACGTGAACTCGGGACGGCGGCTGATCACGTGGATGAGGCCGGCGGACGCGTTGCGGCCGAAGAGCGTGCCCTGCGGCCCGCGCAGCACTTCGACGCGCTCGATCTCGCCGAGTTCGTTCAGGCCGGCGCCGGCGCGCGAACGGTAGACGCCGTCGATGAACACCGCGACCGAGCTTTCGAGGCCGGGATTGTCGCCGACCGTGCCGATGCCGCGGATACGGGGCGACGCGTTCGCCTCCGTGCCCGTCGAGGAGACGAGGAGCGACGGGGCGAGCTGGTTCAATTGCCGGATGTCGGTCGCGCCCGAATTCTGGAGCGTTTCGCCCGAAACGGCCGAGACGGCGAGCGGCACGTCCTGCAGGACCTGGCGGCGGCCCTGGGCGGTGACGACGATGTCCGGCGCGCCGCCATTGTCGACGACGGCGTCGCCGTCCTGGACGGCGCCCTGCTCGGTGCCGCTGTTGGTCGGCGACGGCTGCTGGTCGGGCTGCGGAGACTGCGGCTGAGCGGCAAAAGCGGGCGTCGCCACGGCCATGAGGCCGGCGGACAGCAGCCAATAGGATTTCGACATATTAGAACCCCTCCCAATTTATCTTCTTTGGGACGAAGCTAGCCAAAAGCGACCCCGCTCGCCAGCCCGAAAGTGGCGGAATCCCTAGGCTTCGAGCGGGTCATTGCATTTCCGCAACTATTACGTTTCGAAAAGAAACGTGTTGCGCGAGCCTTACGTTACGGAATGCTGGCACTTACGGGAGCGGGTGGTGGACGCCGTGCGAATGCCGCCGCACCGAAGACGATAATGAGAGGCGGCCGGTGACCCGCAAATCCGTTCGGGCTGAGCTTGTCGAAGCACTGTCCTTCCTTCGAAGGCGGGAGAGAAGAAGGACAGCCCCCTTCGACGCCGCCTGCGGCGTCGCTCAGGACAGGCTTCGACAGGCTCAGGGCGAACGGAGTCCGTGAAAGCTGGCAGCGAGAAGCCGCGGAGCTTATTTCGGCGAAAGCACCATCAGCATCTGGCGGCCTTCCATGCGCGGATGCTGCTCGACCTTCGCGGTCTCGGCAACGTCGCCCTGGACCCGCTGGAGGAGCCGCATGCCGAGCTCGCCGTGGGCCAGCTCGCGGCCGCGGAAGCGCAGGGTGATCTTCACCTTGTCGCCTTCGCCGATGAAGTCGCGCACCTTCTTCATCTTGGTGTCGTAATCGTGGTCGTCGATGTTGGGACGCATCTTGATCTCCTTGATCTCCTGCGTCTTCTGCGACTTCCTGGCGAGGTTCGCCTTTTTCTGCGCCTCGTACTTGAACTTGCCGACGTCCAGGAACTTGCAAACCGGCGGGTCGGCGTTCGGCGAGACCTCGACGAGGTCCAGGCCGACCTGCGCGGCCTGCTCGATCGCTTCGGGGGTCAGCAAAACGCCGAGATTCTCGCCATTCTCATCGATCACGCGCACCTTGGGCACGGAGATGAATTCGTTGAAGCGAGGACCGTTCAGCGGCGGCGCCTGCGGGCGCCGGATCATGGGCGGACGTATAGCAAATTCTCCTGAAGCTATGGAAGGATCACGAGTTAGTCGCTCCCGCGCCGGAATGAAAGACGCGGGACGTTCGGCGAGTGTCTTTTACGCAATCCCTGTGGCCGCCGGGACGCGGGCACGTTCCTCACCGGCGGCCGGCTACGGGCAGGGCGTCACGAACGGTCGCGCCGCCAGGGCACGAACTCGCCGAGCGAACAGCCGCCGAACTCGATGCCCGAATTCGGATCGAAGACGCGGATGAGCTCATTCTCGCAGATGTTGGTGCCGACGGTGCGGTGGCGGATGGCATGCCAGGACTTGATGTCCGGGCACGAGCTGCGCGCCCGGTTCACGTAGACGAGGTCGCCCGGCCCATCGAACAGGATGGTGTCGCGGCCGGCGCTGCGCGTGTTGCGCACGTCGCGGAGGCGCACGCAGCTTCGCGGCTCGCCCGCCGTGCGCCCCGCGAGCGCCTCGGACAGTTCACCGCCGTCCATGCCGTTCATCAACGCGCTCTGGCCCGCCTCGACGTCGGCCGATTCGTTCACGCAGCCGGCACCGAGCGCGGCAACCGCGAACAGAATGAGCGTCCTCATGGCATTCTCCTTCGCCGCCACAACGTTTCAGCCGCGAAAGCTATCCTTCCACGCCCGCCGCTCGGCGAGCTCGGCCGCCGAGCCCACCCGGACGAACGGATTGGTGGCAAGTTCGAGCGCGATCGTGGTCGGCACCGTCGCCTCGCCGGCCGCCCGCGCCGCCTCGACGCCCCGCATCCGCTCCGCCACCGCCGCATTGTCCGGCTCGGCGGCAAGCGCGAAGCGGCCGTTGGAAAGCGTATATTCGTGCGCGCAATAGACAAGCGTCTCCGGCGGCAGCGCGGCGAGCCGCTGGAGGTTCGAATGCATCTGCCCGGCCGTGCCTTCGAACAATCGCCCGCAGCCCATGGCGAACATCGTGTCGCCGACGAACACCGCCGCCTCGCCCGGCAGGTGATAGGCGATGTGCCCGGCGGTATGCGCCGGCACTTCGAGCACCGCCGCTTCGACCGGTCCGAGCGTCACCCGGTCCCCCTCGCCGACCAGCCGGTCGAGCGTCGGAATCCGCGCCGCCTCCGCTGCCGGGCCGGTGACGAGGCAGCCGGTCGCCGCCTTGATCGCCGCGTTTCCGCCGGTGTGGTCCGGGTGCCAGTGCGTGTTCCAGATCTGCGTGATCGGCCACCCGCGCGCCGCCGCCTCCGCCATGACCGGCTCCGCCGCCGCCGGATCGACGGCAGCCGTCTCGCCCGAGCCCGGCTCGTGCACCAGCCAGACGTAATTGTCGCTGAGGACGGGAATGCGGACGACTTCGATTCCCATCACCAATGTCCGGTGTTCGGCATCGAAGCCCAGGGCTCCGCCGGCGGCAGGGCGACGCCCGCCTGGAGCAGCTCGATCGAGATATCGTCGGGGGTGCGGACGAAGGCCATGTGCCCGTCGCGCGGCGGGCGGTTGATGGTGATGCCGGCCTCCATCAGCCGCCGGCATGTCTCGTATATGTCGTCGACGCGGTAGGCGAGGTGGCCGAAGTTGCGGCCTTCGCCATAGCCCTTCTCGTCCCAATTGTGGGTGAGCTCGATCTGCGCCGCCTCGTCGCCGGGCGCGGCGAGGAAGATGAGGCTGAAGCGCCCCTTCTCATTGTCGATCCGGCGGATTTCGCGAAGCCCGAGCAGCGCGAAGAAGCGCACGGTCTCGGCCGGGTCCGAAACGCGGATCATGGTGTGGAGATATTTCATGGACGGGGGCTCCGTGGTTGCCCCGCTCATATGGGAGGGCACCGGCGGAGGAGAAGGCCCGTGCAAGTCACGTCACTCGCCCTTCGACAGGGGGACGAACTCGGTCACCCTCCCGGTAGCCCTGAGCCTGTCGAAGGGCGGGTTGCAGCGTTCGGCGACCCCGGGCTTCGACAGGCTCAGCCCTAGCGGCCTTGGGGTGCGCGGGGCGGAGGGGTAGGGGCGGGTCGCGGCGCTCCCGCCGGAGCCGCTCCCGGCGCGCCGACCGTTCGCTCGCTCGCCAGCGCAGCCGCCGCCGCGCGGCCGGCGTCGGTCTGCGGCGCCGTCGCCGCGACCTGGCGGTAGAGCCGCTCCGCCTCGGCGCCGTTGCCGCCGAGACCGGCGATTGTGCCGGCGAGGAGGAGGATGTCCGGATTGTCCCCTGCAAGCTCCCGCGCCCGGGCGATGTCGCGCGCGGCGAGCGAGAGATTGTCCTGGCGCGCGTAGAGCGCGGCCGAAAGATACCAGGCCATCGGATCGGCGGGCACGAGCTCCAGCGCGCGGTCGAGGTCCGTCCGCGCGCCGGCGGGGTTCTGCATCGCCACCTGGGCGCGCGCGCGGTCGAGATGCACTTCGCCGCGAAGCTCGGCGGCGAGGGCGGGGGCGGCAAGCGCCGCATCGAAGGACTGGATCGCCCGCGCCGCCTCGTCCGTGGCCAGCCAGGCGTTGCCGGCCTGCACCCAGAAGGTCGTTCGCCGCGGGCTCTGCGCGCTGTCGGCTTCGCGCGCCGCCTGCTCGTAGGCGGTGGCCGCGGCGCGCCAGCGGCCGAGTTCGACATAGGCGAGGCCGAGGCACTGGCGCGCGTCGAGCCGTCCGCCGTTCGCGATCCAGGCATTGGCGGTCTCGACCGCCCGCTCCGGCGCCACGCGCGCCAGCTCGACGCAGGAGGCGAGCCGCGCCGTCGCGTCGGCGCCGGCCGGATTGGCCGGTGTCGGCGGGGAGGCTGGCGAAGACGCGGCGGCTTGGGCGAGGCCGAGAACGATCAGGAAAGGGGTCACGCTTGCTCCATCACCGCGTGGACGGCCGCGATCAGCAGGGCAACGTCCTGCGGCCGCGACAGGCGGTGGTCGCCATCCTTGATCAGGAGCGTCTGCACGTCCGCTGAACGAAGCTTGTCCGCGAGGGCCAACGCATTGCGCCAGGGGACGTCCGCATCGCGTTGGCCGTGGAGCAGGCGCACGGGGCCGTCGATTGCGATCTCGCTCCCCAGCAGCAGGCTCCGCTGTCCGCTTTCCCAGAAGCGCAAGGTGGTGACGAACGGCGCCTCCCCATAAGGCGAGGCCTGCTCCAGCCGCCCCGCTTCGGCGAGAACCCGCCGTTCCTCTTCGCTGAAGCCCCAGTCGGTGAAATCCGGCGCCGCCGCGATCCCGACCAGAGCCGCCACCCGCTCCGGCCGCGCCAGCGCCGCGAGCAGCATCAGCCACCCGCCCATCGAAGAGCCGACCAGCACCAGCGGCCCTTCCGGCGCGACCCGGTCGATCATCGCCAGCATGTCGCCGAGCCAATCGTCCAGCCCCTGCGCCTCGAACGCCCCTTCGCTCGCCCCGCAGCCGCCATAATCGAAGCGAAGCATCGCGCGGCCCTCCGCCGCGGCCCATTCGTCGAGCGCCGTCGCCTTTGAGCCTTCCATGTCCGACATGTAGCCGGGGAGGAACAGGATCGTGGGGCTTCGGCCCGGCCGGAAGCGGTAGGCGAGTCGGCGGCCCGATCGGGTCTCAATGCTGGACATTTCGGTCAATGGGGGCACTCCGCTGTTCCGCCTGCCCCGCCCGCTACAGGCTTAAGCTTGTGCGCTGCAATCCGGGCTTCGCGAAGGGAGAGGCTCCATTCTTCATCCTCCCTGTCCGCGGAGCGGATGGGGAGGGGGACCGTCCGAAGGACGGTGGAGGGGCTTACTGAGTCAGAATAGCCCCTCCACCGCTCTTCGAGCGGTCCCCCTCCCCATCGCCTGCGGCGACAGGGAGGATGAAAGCCACACACGAAAAAGGGAGCAGCCTCGCGGCCGCTCCCCATTCATTCGGCAGGCGGAAAGCCTCAGGCGTAGTAGCCGGTCGCGCAGGGGCTGCTCGCGCCGCGGCCGTCGGAGCCCCATTTGCGGAATCCGTGGCTGTCGACGTGGAAGCGCATGCCCGAATAGAAGCCGAGGCCGGCGTCGTAGGCGCTGCCCGAGCGGCGGTGGGCGGCGCAGACCCGGCTGATCATGCCGGGGCGGCTGACGCTGTCGGACACGGGCTTCAAGTCGAGCGCGAAGAACAGGCGGTGGGCGCTGGCCGGCGCGCCGTTGGAACAGCGGTTCAGCGTTTCGTTGCGGTAGACGGAAAGCGCTTCGACCTTGCCGACGGCGGGCTCGACTTCGTCGCGGACGAACTTGAGCGTGGTGGTGATATTGTCCCACTTGTCGCGCGGCGCGACTTCGAACCGGTCGGCGCCGCATTCGCGCCAGGAGGAAGAGGTGCGGATGAGCTGCCAGACCGGAATGACGCCGTCGAGGCCGCGGGCGTCGAGATAGGTGCGGAAGGCGCGAACCTCCTCGCGATTGGCGGGCGAACGGGCGAGCCAGGCGCGGTAGTCGGCGAGGTCCTGGCCGGGCGCGGCGGAGGAGCGGTCTTGATGCTGGTGGGCGTGGGTGTTGACCATGTCGGCCGCGGGGGCGGTCTGAACGGGCGCCGCCTGAACCGGCGCCGCCTGAACGGGCGCCGCCTCGACCGGGGCCGGCTGAACAGGCGTCGGGGGAGCGGCGGGGAGCTGGGCGTTGAAAGCGGAAACGGCGGGGCTGAACGCGGCGTGCGCAGGCGCGTTGGCGGCGTCGGCGGTGGGAAAGCCCAAAGCGAGGAGCGCGAGGGCCGGGAGCGCGGCGAGACCGATCCGTTTCGACATATCTGTCCTTTGCGTTGAGGGGCGGCTCGGCGCCTGCCCGGCGACCGCTTCGCGGTCATTCGCCATTGCCGATGGATGATCCCGCCCCGGCTACGTGGTTGATTTTATAGCGAAATTTACATGAACATTAGCTGACTCGGCAAAGGTTCCCCCGATCCGGCCGCCGTGTCTCCCCGCTCGCTTCGTTGCGGTGGACAGCTTGAAGAGCCGCCCTTTCCGATTACGGAATAGGCGCCGGTTGCGGCTGCGGCGTGGGCGCCGTCACCGGCTGTGCCTCCGTTTGGACCGGCGGCGGCAGCGGCTGTGCGAGCGGATCCTCCCCGCGTTCGAGAACCGCGCAGGGAGATTCGTTCCCGCGCGGCCCGGCACTTCCCCAGCGCCTGAAGCTGCGCGTGTCGATGTGAAAGCGTTGAAACGCGTAGAATCCGAGACCGACGCCGGATGCGGGGCCGCTCCGGGCATGCATCCGGCACAAGGTGCGGAAGAGCTCGCCGCGCTCGACGGGGCGCAGCGGCACGAGGTCGAGCGCGAAGAAATCGCGGTGCGCGCTGGTCCTGGCGCCCTGCGCGCAGGCGTTGAGCGCCTCGTTGCGATAGCCCGAAACCGCCTCGACCGCGCCGAGCGCCGGGCGCACATGGTCGCGTATGTAGCGCAGGGTCTTGGCCATGCCCGGCCATTGGTGCGGCGGCGGCACTTCGAAGGGCGGGCCGTTGCACACCCGCCACATGCTGGCGGTGCGAATTACCTGCCAGGTCGGAAGCACGCCATGGACGCCCGCCGCATGCTGCCAGCTTTCGAAGGACAGAACGGAGGCGCGCGTGCCGGGGCTGGCGGCGAGCCATGCCTGATATTCCGCCTCCCCCTGTCCTTCGGGGAGCTGCTGCGCCCGCGCGGGCGCCGGAAGAAGAACGGCCGAGGCGAGGGCGGCAAGGGCAATGAGGACGCGCACGCGGCGCTTATGGCAAAGCCGGCGCGGCTTTGCACCCCCGGCGGACCCGCGCTAGCGTCTTGCCGAACGAAGCGAAGGAGAGGCGGGATGAAGCGGACGGCATGGCTTGCGGCGGCGGCCTTCGCGCTCTTTTCCTGCACGCCCGCGGACAGACCGGGCCAGAGTGCTGCGGGGGGTGGCGGCACCCTCCTCATCGGCAACAAGGGCGAGGATACGCTGAGCTTCGTCTCGCTCGCCGACGGGCGCGAGTTCGGCCGCGCCGCGACGGGAGAGGACCCGCACGAGATCGCCGTGTCGCCGGACGGACGGACGGCGGCGGTCGTCTCCTACGGCGCGCGCGGAATCGACGTCTTCGACATTGGCACGCGGACGAAGCTCAGGACGATCGACCTTTCGCCCAGCGAGGGGCCGCACGGCATCGTCTGGCTGGCGGACGGGCGGCTGGTCGTCACCACCGAGCGCAGCCGCTCGGTCGCGGTGGTCGACACGCGCCGCGGCGATGCCGTGACGACCATAGCCACCGGCCAGGAGGGGACGCACATGGTCGTCGTCTCGCCGGACGGGCGGCGCGCCTTTACCGCGAATATCGGCGCGGGGACGGTGAGCGTCCTCGATCTCGCCGCGGGCCGGAAGCTGCGCGACATCGCAGTCGGCGGACGGCCGGAGGGGATCGCGCTGACGCCGGACGGGCGGACGCTCTGGGTCGGCGACCTCGCCGGCGCCCGGGTGCAGGTCTACGATGCGGCGACGTTCGAGCGGCTGGGCGAGGTCGCGACCGGAGCGGTCCCGATCCGCGTTCTCGCCAGCCCGGACGGGCGCCGGATCGTCACCTCCAACCTGGGCGACGGGACGTTGAGCGTCATCGACGCCCGGACGCGGCGCCTCGCCGGCACGGTGACGGTGAGCGGAACGCGCGCGGCGCAGCAGGTGACGATCCTCTATTCGCGCGACGGGCGGCGTCTCTACGCCGCCGAAACCGGGCGCAACACCGTCGCCGAGGTCGACCTCGAGCGCGGCACCGTCCTTCGCCGTCTCCCCGCCGGAACCGCGGGCGACGGGCTCGCCATCGCGCCCTGATCCGGGGGTTCAGGTGGGCGGCGGCGGGATGTTCGCCTGGCGGGTGTAGGTGAAGGTCCTGGTGGTCGCGAAGAAGATGAAGTCGAAGCTTGCCGTATAGGTCATCGTCACCGTCGCGACCCAGCCCCGGGTTTGCGGGTTGAGCGCGAAGGCGACCTGGGGCGCGCCGAAGGTGCCGTTGATCGCGCTCGTCCGGTTGGCCTCGATGCGGGCTACGACCTGCGCCCGCGTCGGGCGCGGGAAGATCGTCGCGAAGCGCGCACCGTCGGCCACCGCGCTTTGAAGCGTCGCCTGCGCGTAGAACATCGCGCCCATCTGCAGGATGCCGATCACCATCAGGATCAGGACGGGCGCCACGATCGCGAACTCGATCGCGGAAACGCCGCGCCGGTCCCGCCGGAGCCTTGAAAGGACGCGCTTCACTGCACCCGCACTCCCGAATCGGCGGTGAGGCGGATGCTGCCGTTCGGGCCGCTCCCGACCCGCCCGAGGAGCGGGATGGAGGCGAACATCGGCACGTAATTCTGCCAGATGGTGATCGTGACGTAGCGCGCCGCCTGCTCGCCCGTCGCGCAGCCGCCGTTGAAGTTCGTCTCCCGCCGCGTGGCGCCGCTCGACGTGCGGCATTCGAGCCACTGGCCGAGCGTCACCTGCGCCGCCGGGACCCCCGACGCCCGCACCGCCTCGGGAATGAGGTAGTTATAGTCCGTCTGCGGGCGCCCGACGATGGTGGCGAGCTCGATGGTGCGCTGCGTCGCCTGCTCCAGCCGGAATCTGGTGGCGAGCCCCAGGCCGATGTCGATCGTGCCGAGCAGCAGCAGGGCGACGATCGGGAAGAACAGGCCGAACTCGACCAGGGTCGCGCCCCGCGAGTCGCGGGCGAGGCTTCGCTTCGCTTCGGCGGGGGGGAATCGGCGCGCGGGATTTGCCATGGAACGGCACCTAGGCCGCGGACGGTAAGCGGCCGGTTAGGAGCCGTGGTAAAGAGCGCGTTGACCAGTTTCGCGCGGCTCCCGCCGAGGCCCGCCGCCCGTCCGGGCTCGAGCCCAGTTTAGGCTTGGCGCCCCCGCGCCCCTGCCGCTAGGCTCCCCGCCATGAACCAGCCCCACGTCGTCGACATCCCCCACCGCCTCGGCCAGGAGGAGGCGCGCCGCCGCATCGCGCGCGGCGTCGGCCGGATCGCGGACCATGTGCCGGGCGGCGCCCAGGCCGAATCGTCCTGGGACGGGGACCGCCTCAATCTCAAGGTCACCGCCATGGGCCAGGCGGTCACCGCCCGCATGGAGGTGATGGAGGCCGTCGTCCGCGTCGAGATCATGCTTCCCGCCGCCCTGTCCTTCTTCGCGAAGCCGATCGAGGCGATGCTGAAGAAGAAGGGGACGGAGCTGCTCGAGGACCGGCGTTAGCGGCTTAGCCGCGCCTGCCGCCGCGCTGCCGCTTCGGCGGCTCGCCGCTGCGCACCACCGAGCGCAGCGGGCAGCGCTGGCCGTCGACCAGGAGGACGCTGGTGCGGTCGAGCGCGCCGCCATGCGTGTCGACGCCGATGTTGAGCGCCCAGGGCAGGTTGAGGCAGCTTTGAAAGGTCGTCAGCCGGTACCATTCGCGCCGGCCCGCCCGAAGGTAGACCGTGCGCTCGTCGACGGCCCGGAAGCTGCGCGTGCGGCCGATGTGGAGAAAGGGGACGGCGACCTCCCGTTCCTCGGCCGCTTGTGTGTCCGAAGCCGGCTGCGCCGCCGCCGGCAGGGCGCCGCCGAGCGAAGCCGCGGCGATGAGGGCGAATATGAAAGTTTTCTTCATAAGCGAGGAGATAGCGCATCGCGCCTGAACCGGGCCTTGCCACGCCGCGCCCCGCCGCTAGCATCGCGCAGGACAGGCGAGGAGCGGGAGGCGGTTTGATGCGGCACGTGGCGATCGTCGGTTCCGGGCCCGCCGGCTATTACAGCGCCGAAGCGCTTCAAAAGGCGCTGGGCGAAAACGTCCGGATCGACATGATCGATCGCCTTCCCGTTCCCTACGGCCTCATCCGCTTCGGAGTCGCGCCCGACCACCAGTCGATCAAGGCGGTTTCCAGGCGCTACGAAAAGGTCGCGCTCTCGCCCGGCGTGCGCTTCGTCGGCAACGTCACCGTGGGCAAGGACGTCGCCGTCGCCGAACTCGCCGAGCTTTACGACGCGGTGATCTTCGCGACGGGGGCGCCGAACGATCGGCCGCTCGGCATCCCCGGCGACGACCTTCCCGGCGTCATCGGCTCGGCGGCCTTCGTCGGCTGGTATAACGGCCATCCGGAATTCGCAGGCCTCGAGCCGCCGCTCGGCGCCGCCTCCGCCGCGGTGATCGGCAACGGCAACGTCGCGCTCGACGTCGCGCGCATCCTTTCCAAGACACCGGCCGAGTTCGTCGGATCGGACATCGTCTCCCACGCCTTCGAAGCGCTCGGCAACTCGGCGGTCCGCGACATCCATGTCCTCGGCCGGCGCGGGCCGCACCAGATGCAGATGACGCCCAAGGAGCTTGGCGAGCTCGGCCATCTCGAGGACGCGGTCCCGCTGGTAGACCTCGCGGACTTCCCGCCCGCCGAAGCGGATGCGGCGCTGGAGCCGGGCCTGCGCAAGTCCGTCACCCACCTCCGCGACTTCGCCGCGCTGCCCGGCGGCAAGGCCAAAACCATCCATTTCGATTTCTTCGCCAAGCCGCTCGCGATCGAGGGGGACGGGCGGGCCGAGCGCGTGATCGTCGAGCGCACCCGCCTCGACGGCGAAGGCCGCGCCGTCGGCACCGGCGAGACCTACACGGTGCCCGCCGGCCTCGTGGTGAGCTGCATCGGCTACAAGACGCCGCCCATCGAAGGCGTCGCCTACGAGGAAGACCGCGGCCGCTTCGCCAACCGGGACGGCGTCGTCGGCGGAAACCTCTACTGCGTCGGCTGGGCGCGGCGCGGGCCGAGCGGGACGATCGGCACCAACCGTCCGGACGGCTATGAAGTGGCGGAAACGATCGCCGCGGCCTTTGCTGGCGGCGGCAGCGGCAGCGACGGCGGCGGCGGCGGCGGTCGCGCCGGCGCGGAAGGGCTCGACCGTCTGCTCGCCGGCCGCGGCGCGGACGTCGTCTCGTTCGACGACTGGCGCCAGATCGAAGCCGCCGAAACCGGCCGCGCCGGGCCGGGGCGCCCGCGCGAGAAGTTCGTCGCGGTCGCCGACATGCTGAGCGCCGCGCGCACCCGCTGAAGCGCGGGCTTGGCAAAACGGGCAGCTTCGTCCTAGCTTCGCGCCGCGGCGGCGGGGGCCGCCACGGGGGCACCGAACATGAGCGACAAGACGGGCGGCCACATCTTTCTCAGCCACGGCTCGGAGAACCGGGACGAGGCGAACGCCATCACCCGCTATCTCGAGGAGCGCGGCCTCACCGTCTGGATCGCGCCGCGCGACGTGCGCCCCGGCGTCGATTATTCGGAAGCGCTCCAGGAAGCGATCGAAGCCTGCGCCGCCTTCGTCGTGCTGGTCACCGACAAGGCGAACAAATCGCCCTATGTCCGCGTCGAGACGGAGATGGCGTTCAGCCTCCACAAGCCCATCTTCCCGGTCCGCACGACCGACGTGAAGCCGGGGCCGGGCCTCGCCCTCTTTCTCAAGATCCGCCACTGGACAGACGCCTTCGGCCCGCAGCGCGAGGAAAGCATGGACCGGCTCGCCCGCGAGCTTCGCGCCTCCGCGGGCGTTGCCGATCCAGCGACGGCGGAAGAAGCGGCGGCATCGCCTGCCGCGGCTGGGCAGCCATTCGCTCCGGCGGCGGCTCCCCCGGTGCCGCCCGCCGTTCCGGCTCCGGCCGCTTCGTCCCGGTGGCCGGCCGCGGCCGCCGCCTCGCCCACGGCGACGCCGCCCGCAGGGCCAGGCCCGGCGGCCTCATCCGGCGCGGCGCCCGCCGACGAAGAGCTGCTGCGCGCCTATGTCGGCCCGAACGCGGATCATTATCTCGCCCGCTGGCGCAGCGGCGCCGGCGGCTGGAGCTGGAGCGCCTTTCTCTTCACCGCCGTCTGGGCGGCCTATCGGAAGATGTGGCCCTATGCGGGCGCGCTCGCCGCGGTCTTCCTCTTGTTGATCGGGCTGGGAGCGCTCGGCCCGGTCGCCAGCGCATTGTCCTCCGCCGCGATCCTGGGCGTCGCCATCTGGTTCGGCCTCAACGGCAATCGCCTCTACCGGCGCCAGGCGGAGAACGCCCTCGCCGGGCCGGGCGGCGAGGACCGGACATCGGCCCTGGCCAGCGCCCGCGCCGCCGGCGGAACCTCGTTCGGCGCGATGGCCGGCCTGCTCGTCCTGTTCCTCGCCTTGGGCCCGGCCCTCTTCTTCCTGCTGCGCCCGGAGGCGCCGGTCCCGGTGCTCCCCGCGGGGCAGCCGGGATTGCAGAGCGGAGGCGCGCAGCCCGCCGGGCCGCAGCCCTCGGATCAGGGCACCCAGCCGCCGCCCGCCGATCCGAACCGGCAGCCCCAACCCCAGCCCCAGCCCCAGCCCCAGCCCGGCGAAGAGTTTTACACGCCGCCGGCCGAAGAGGAGCCGCCCACCGAGGGCTTTTACGATCCGCCGCAATAAGTGCGCGCGCGGGTTGAACTCGCGCCGGGCCCTCCGTATAGACGCCCGGCCTGACGCCGGCCCTTTCGGGGCAGGCCCGATCGGTCGGGGAGTAGCTCAGCCTGGTAGAGCACTGTCTTCGGGAGGCAGGGGCCGGAGGTTCGAATCCTCTCTCCCCGACCAATTGCTGCTGGAAGCTGTCGAACGGCTTGCGCGGGGGAAGCGGAAGGGGGAGGATCCTGGTCCCGATCGTCCCCCGCGCCGCCGCCGGCATTGCCTCCACGGCGGACTTGGGCAAGACGGGACGGATCTTCGTTTCCGCTGAACGCTGGAAGCGGCGACCGGATCGGAATAGCTGCCGGGTCCGTTCACGCTTCCCGAGCAATGGCCGCAGGCATTTATGACATCGCTAGACGAACAACTGGAGATCCTCCTCGCCAACGTGGAGATCGAGGAGCCGAAATCCGAGCTCGCGAAAAAGCTTCAACGATCCCGGGATTCGGGAAAGAAGCTCGTCGTGAAGCTCGGGGTGGATCCGACCGCGCCCGATCTCCACCTCGGCCATGCGGTGGTCCTCGACAAGCTGGCCCAGTTTCAGCGGCTCGGCCATCGCATCGTCCTCATCATCGGCGATTTCACGGCCAGGATCGGCGACCCGACGGGCCGCAACACCACGCGTCCGCCCTTGTCGGAAGAAGAGATCGACGCGAACGCGCAGACTTACCTCAGCCAGCTCGGCCGTTTGCTGGACGTGGACAATGTCGAGATCCGGAAGAACTCGGAGTGGCTGAAGGCGCTGACGTTCGAGGACATCGTCAAGCTGGCGGGCAGGATGACGGTCGCGCAGATGCTTCAGCGCACCGATTTCAAGAATCGCCTGTCCGAGAACCTCCCCATCTCGCTGCATGAAATCCTCTACCCGCTGATGCAGGGCTACGATTCGGTGATGATCGATGCCGATATCGAGCTCGGCGGCACCGACCAGCTCTTCAACAATCTCGTGGGCCGGCAGCTTCAATCGTCATACGGAAAGCCGGGCCAGATGGTGCTCTGCATGCCGCTGCTCGTCGGCACCGACGGCGTCCAGAAGATGAGCAAGTCGAAGCACAATTACATCGCGGTCACCGAGGACGCGAGCAGCATGTTCGGCAAGGTGATGTCGCTGCCGGACGAGGCGATGGAGCCTTACATGAAGAGCGTCTCCGGATGGGGCCCCGGCGAGACGGCGCGCCGCCTCGCGGCGCTTCGCACGGGGGGCTGCCATCCGATGGAGCTCAAGATCGATCTCGCCAAGGCGATCGTCGAGCGGTTCCACTCTCCCGCCGCCGCCGGGCGGGCCGAGCTCCACTTCCGGGAAAGCTACCAGCGCAAAGGCGATTCCGCCTACGCCGCGGTCAGCGCGGCCGAGCTGCTGAGCCGGGCGGAGCTCGCGGTCCTCGACCTCGTCCTTCACCTCGAGCCCGGCTTCTCCAAGGCTCATGCCAAACGCATGATCGCCCAATCGGCGGTGAGGATCGACGGCACGGCCTGCACGTCGTTCGACGCGCCGGTCCGCCTGCACGCCGGGCAGAAGATCGAGATCGGCAAGCACAAGAAGGTCAAGCTGGTCTAGCAAGTCGGGGGCGGCCTCCATGCCGCAGGACCTCGGGACCCGCGCGCTTCGGCGCCGCGTCCCGTAATTTTCGATTCCTCCTCCGCGGCAAAGTGCCGGCCTGGTTCCAAGCCTCGTCGTTGCGCCGCGCACCGTCGACTTGCCCGGTTCGGCGCAGTGGAGAAAAGGCGCGGGCATGTTCTCCCGAAAACCCGCTTTTCAACAAAAGAATCAATGCAAAAACAGCATGATGACTTGGGCGTTGCCGCAGCGATTCCGTCTATAGGGTTCCGTGACCGTTTGCGGTGGCCGAAGGGCCGGTTTCCTGCTTGACAAGCTTTCTGACGCGCCTCAACTTGTCCTCCCGATTTGGGAACTCATCTGGAGAAGTCTGATGCGGAAAGAAGGGAATGCGACGATCGCAGAACTCGAAACTCTGGTTGGAACCGTGACTTCGGAAACCATCCGCGAGCTCAGCGATCTCGAAATCGCTCTCGTCGGCGGCGGCGACGGCGACGGCAACGGCATCGAGGCCCCGTAAGTCCATCATCTGGATCTGGTGAAGCAATCGAATCGTGGATGAGCCGTCGCTCGACGATTGCCGGCTCTTCTGTGGAACGATCCGCCGTTCTTTCGACGATGGCTCGGCGGCGGGCGACAATCCTTCGACGATCGATTCTTCACCGGGTTCGGAACCTGTGCTCCAGGTTCCCGGCGCGCGAGTCGTCGTCGCCAATTACGGCGCGCTGCTGAGCGACTTCAAGGAGTCGTTCGGTCCCGGCTTTCGCGTCCGGTACGCAGGCTGGACCTGCAGGCGCTGCGCGGCGCGCGGCGCCATCTGCTTTCGCGCGATCGATCGCTGGATCGTCGACGCGTTCGCGCTGGTGTCGGAGGCGCAGGCCGCCGCGAACGACGTCAATTCCCCGATCGCGGGCCGGCCCTCCGCCGCGCGGGCCCATCGCCCGCCGGGATATGGCCGCGCGCTGATCGTCGAAGTGCCCGGCGAAGGCGCTTCGGCCTGGGCCGACATCAAGGGCGCGGGCGTCGCCCCGGGCCGGCAGCCGAGGCGCGACTACAATGCCAACGGGCTCGAATATCTCGGCCTCGCGCTCGCCGATTTCTTCTACGCCTGGCTTGCGGACAGGATCTTCGCTGACAGCGGCTACGCCTACCGCACATTGCCCATCTATGCGGTGCTCGACCTCGGCTTCGACATCGTCGACGGCTGGGCCGGGACGGGGCCTGCCGGATTGCACGTGCGCCGCGCGCGGCCGCGGCCGCGGCGGGTCGCCCTTTCCGGAAGCGACGAGGAGCGCGTGGCGCTTCACGTCGAATTGCTCCTGCGCAGCTACGGCCTGACGACGGCCCATGCGGGGACGTCCTTTGCCGTTGCGGCGGGCCCCGGCGGCCGCAGCCTCCACTATGGCGGCTCGCCGGTGCGCCTGAACGGCGCGGCGGAGACGGCGCGGGCGGACGCGCTGGTCGCGGCCATCGGCCGCGGGCAGCTCGAGCTGTCCAACATCCAGTTGACCGAGGGCGCGGACTGGCCGGGGAAGAAGGGCTGCATCGTCGACATCGGCAGCTTCGATTCGAGGAACCGCTTCCGCTGGCCGTTCGCGACCGCGGCGCTCGACCGCATCTTCCGCATCGGCCACGTGGTCTCGCCGGGCGATCGCGCGTTCGTGCAGCCGCACCCCGCGAAGAGCGTCGATGCGGCCTTGTTCAACCGCGTCGTCGTCAATGCCCAGTGCCTCCACGCCGCCAATGCGTTCCGCCGCGGGAGGCTGACCGGCCTTGAGGTCGCGCGCATGCTCCGGCGCGCGGTGATGCGGGCCGGCGTCGGCGGCGGAGCGCCCGCGGCGGCGGGGCGGGCCGCATGATCCTCACCGCGATCGTCCCGGGCCGCGACGGAATGGGCTTCACCGCGGAGCGCTCCGCGGCCGAACTCGGCGACATGTTGGGCGAAGCCCTCCACCACCGCGCCGCCACCTTCCAAGTCTTCGATCTGGACGACGTTTCGCTGGTGCAGCGCGGCGCGATCGAAATCCATGTCGGCGGACGACCGATCGATTTGAGGGGGCGGGTGTTCGCGCCCACGCCGATCTCGCTCTCGCCGCTTCGGGAGCAGAAGCTCATCACCTTGTACGGCGTTCTTCTGGAGCGCGGCATCCCGCTTCTCAACAGGTCGTTCCGGAGCAGCCCGTTCCTCGAATTCGACAAATGGGCAATGCAGGCGGCCGTGTCCCCGTTGGGCATTCCGTGCATCCCGACGATGCAGCTCGACGGCTTCGCGCCGCCGGAAGCCGTTCTCGAACGCTGCGCCGAGCTCGGCTTCCACCTGCCGTTGATCCTCAAGCCGAACCGGCTCAGCAACGGCGTAGGCGTGGTGCGGTGCGAGGAACGAGCCGGCTTTCTCGAAACGGTCAGGCTCGTGCAGCAACTCGGCCGCGATTATCTCATCCAGCCCTTCGTGCAGCATGAAGGTGACCTTCGCGTCTTCCTTTCAAGAAGCGAGATATACGGCTTCAGCCTGCGCCGCCCCGGGGCAGGGGACTTTCGAGGCAACCTGTCGTCCGGGGCCCGCTGGATCGAAGGAGAGCTGCCCGACGCGCTGGCCCAATGGTGCTTCGCCATCGCCCGCCGCTGCGATGCCGATTACATCGTGCTCGACTGGCTCGAAACGGAGATGGGCTTCCTGTTCAACGAGATGTGCTCGACGCTCGGTGCGTTCATGGGCATCTACCCCGCGATGCACGCCAGGATCTCGGCCCGGATCGTGGACATTGCGCTGGACAAGCTCAAGGCCGCCGAGTGACGGCCGCTGCGGGGGCGGGGGCGGGAGCGGGAGCCGGCGCTTCCGAGACGCGCCGGCACCGCCGCATTCTCTGCTTCGCCGGAAGCAACAGCCGGCAATCGATCAACAAGGCGCTGGTCACTTTCGCCGCCTGCCTCCTGGCCGAGATGAGCGACTCCGCCCCGGAGATCGAGATCATCGACCTCAACGATTACGAGCTGCCGATCTACAGCATCGACCGGGAGATTGCCGGCGGCGCGCCGGAGCGGCTGCTGGCCTTCGTGCAGCGCATCGAAGCGGCCGACGGGTTGCTGATCTCGCTCGCCGAGCATAACGGCCACTTCACCGCCGTATTCAAGAACATGCTGGACTGGGCGTCGCGCACCTGCGGCCGCATCTTTCAGGGAAAGCCCGTCGTGCTTCTCTCCGCCTCCCCGGGCCGCGGCGGAGGGGCGGGGGCGCTCGAATGCTTCAAGCAGGATGCGCCTTTTCTCGGCGCCGAGGTCGTCGGCGGCTGCAGCGTCAGCATGTTCAACGACAAGTTCGATTTCGAAGCCGCTATGTTGACCGATCCCGTCGCCCTCGAAAACCTCCGGAAGGCCGTGCGCGCGCTCGCAAGCTGACAGCCGCAGCCGCCGCGGCCGAGGACTATCCGGCCGCAGCGATCCGCACGGGCCGCCGGATCACGGCGTCCATGCTCCTGCCCTTGTAAGAGGCCTGGACCTCGATTCCGAGGAGCTGATATGCCTCCTTCAACTGGCACATCTTGTCCAGGATCCACTGGAGTTCGCGCGCGCTCCCGATTTGGATCAAGCCGAGATTGTCGGCCAGCAGCTTGTAATGACCAAGCTCGAAATCGACCCGCTGGTGCTCGAACAGAGGTGCCATCGCCTGTTCGGGAAATCCGTGCTGCGAGCAGATGTCGCTGTCGAGGCTCCGCATCACGGCCTCGTCGAAACCGTCGGCTTCGATCAGATGCGCGATGAGCAGCATGGCGCCGGGATTGGCGGCGACGAGTTCGCGCATCAACAAGCCGATCGCGGTGGTCGACACCAGCGGGCGGCTGGAGACGACGTCGCCGGCGGGCAGGCCGATCCGGCGCAGCGTTTCCAGGACGAAGTTTTCGTGCCCGACCTCCTGGCGGCCGTATAGCCGGAGAAGCTGCAGCAACGGTCCCGAGGCGCGCTCCGCCGCCACGTCGATCACCGCCGGGAAATCGCGAATGTAATGATACATTTCGACGAGCCAGCCTGCGAAAACCTCCTTCGGGACAGCGGACGGCGCCAGATGTTCGTTGTAGGATTCGTGCAGTTCGGCCCGCCAGACATCCAGTTGGGCAAGCAGTGCCGCGACATCGACGGATGGCGGGGCGTTCGCCGCGGGATGCAGGATAGAAGTGTCCAATGCTGCGCCGTCCGTCATCCTGTCGCTCCAGACCATGGCTGCTCCGGCGCCGGTTCCCGCACGTTGCGGCGCATCGCCGGCCTGCCCCCCCCGTGTCGGCTCGCAGGATTCTCCCGCACCTGGCCGCATTCCTGGAAACTTAGTATCGTCGGCCGGGGTGCGTATCAAGGCACATGCATCCGCCTTGAAGTCCTTGGACGCAAACGTCTGCTCCTGAACGGCACCCGGCGGTGCTTACGAAAACACTTGTCGATCGCGGACACGGCGAAGTGCGCGCTCTACCCTCACGAGGGTAATGCCCCCAGGACGTGGCTTGAGTTCATGACGCTCAAGATCGCACAGGATTGGTGCTGCAACTCGTGACTTGTGCTGGATACGCATCTTCGAATTCACTGGATTCCAGCTTTCGACGTTACGGTTTTCGATGGAATGCCGGGGGCCAGTCGTGCGCAGTCATTGGAGCGCCTCTTCGCGGCCCTCGCCCATATCCCAACGTTTTCCTTGTGGAACAGCGCCGGCGCGCCCGGTGACGCAAAAATTTGCGAAGTTCAGCGCGACGAGTCGGGTTGACAACCATTCGATTCGTGGCATCCTTTCCGATGCCGAGCTTGACTGTGAGGCTTTTTCGTCGTGGCGTGTGAATTGCGCTTATCTTCTGCTTGGTGCGCCGGGTAGCGAAGTCTTGAGCTGTGCTTTCCGACGGCCTGTCGCAGTATCATCGTCGCCTTAACTTAGGGAGTGAACCAATGATCACCGAAAAAGAGCGCGTGATTTCCGAGTCCGATGCGGCGGAACTCTTCAAGAACTTCATCGCCGCGCGTGCCGTCGAATATAAGTCGCTCGAGCGTATTTCCCAGAACGCCGATGCGATCCGCGCCAAGGCGATGGAACTGACCGATTCGTGGGCCGGCGTCATGTTCCGCCTCACGTCCGACGATCTCGAGAAGATCGCGATCGCGCTCGGCTTCAACCCGACGGTCGCCGCGAAGATCCATGACGAGATCGCCGCGCTCGATTACGCGATGGTTTCGACGAACAGCGACACCTTCTCGATCGCGACCTACCACTCGCTCGACGTGTCGTTCCTCGCCCTGCGCGGCCTCACCTCGTTCGACCATGCGCTGTCCAGGTTCAACGACGGCAATATCGAGGCGGTCCTCGACGAGCACCAGGACACGTTCAAGCGGGTCATGGAGTCGCTGCCCACCCACGCGGCGCGCATGAACTTCAAGCCGGAGACGGCCGCGGACGTTCTCAGCTCCCTCGGTGCCGACATCTCGGCCGACGTGCTGTACCGGCTGGCGTCCAAATACGACACCTCCTCGGTCGTCGACCTCGAAGGCCGCCGCGGTGTCACGGTGGAGTTCATCCGTTCGGTGACGCTCACGCTCGCCGCCACGCTCTGAGTGACCGGGGGGCCCGGCCGCGCGGAGAGGCCGCCCGGCCGGGCCCCATCGTCCTTCCCGACGTCCGGCGATCGTTCGCCGGCTTGCCGAGAACGCCGTCGAACCATGGCCAGCGAGATGGATAGCGTCGGGCATTTCATGCAGGAGGGCTATGCCGTCCTGCCGGAACTGTTCAGCCGGGCCGAGTGCGCGGCGCTGATCTCGGCCATCGACGAGGTGGTGCAGACGGCTGGTGCCGCCGGGCGCCTCGGCGACGTCGCGGATTTCGAACCCGGCGCTACTGGGAACGGGCGTGCGCTGCGGCGCATCTTCAACCCGTATCAGCAGCACCAGGCGTTTCGCGACCTCGCCGTGGATTCGCGCCTGCTTCGTTTCGTCACCGCCATCGTCGGGGACGACGTGGGCCTGCAGCACAGCAAGCTGAACCTGAAGCCGCCGCATGTCGGCAGCGGCGTCAGGTGGCACCAGGACCTGCCCTATTTCCCCCACACGAACAGCGACCTCGTCGCCGTGCTCGTCTTTCTGGACGACGTATCGCGGGAGAATGGGTGCATCGAGCTGCTGCCGCGGTGCCACGACCGCTACTTCGATCATGCGCTGCCCGACGGCGGCTTCGCCGGCATGATCACGGAGCCGCTTCCCGACGCGCCCGACAGGGCGCCCGTCGCGATCGAAGCGCCGGCGGGCACGGTGCTGCTCCTTCACCCGCTGACGCCGCACCAGTCCAGCCCCAATGCCTCCGATCGGTGGCGGCGGCTGCTGATCTTCGAATATCGGGCGGCCGACGCCTTTCCGATCTTCAACGGCGCGCAGATCGCCGACGTGGAAGCCTGCACGCATCATCTGTGTGGGGAGAAAGCGAGACATGCGCGCTTCGGCGGACCGCCGCCGGCCATCTATCTTCCCAACAAGAAGGCGAGGTCGCTGTTCGACCTCCAGCAGGATGCGGCGATGTCCACCCCAGGCGGCGGCGAACCGGCCGCCTTTCCGGAAACGCGATATGCACGTCGGAATTGAAGAAGCGCTCCTCCAGCTCGAACGGGACGGCTATGCGATCGTTCGCGGCGTCCTGCGCCCGGAGGATCTCGCTCCGGTGGTCGAGGAATATGACCTGGTGGCAAATCGCCTCGCCGACCGGCTTCTGGCGAACGGGACCATTTCCGGTTTCGACCGCGCCGCGGCGACGGACCAGAAGATCGTCGAGCTGATGCGACGGACGGACGGCAGCTGCTTCCAGTCGCTCGACATCACGCTGCCGATCGAAGACCGAATTCAGGCCGACACGCCGATGCACCTCGGCGCCGCCGTGTTCGAGTTGCTGAGGAACGAGCGGCTGCTCGACGCGATCGAGACTTTCCTGGGCGGCGAAATCTACTCGGTGCCCGTCCAGCATATGCGCGTGAAGCCGCCGGAAAGGCATCTCGCCCGGGCGGAGGCACACACCATGACCCTGGTCGGCCAGACCTACTGGCATCAGGATCTCGTCGTCGTGGCCGAGGAGGCCGACGATACGGACATGCTCGGCGTATGGTTCGCGTTGAACGACGTGGATCTCGAAAACGGATGCCTCGTCGTGGTCCCGGGCAGCCACAAGCTGGGTCTCGTCCACCATTGCGACGAGCCGGGCCGTCAGGGCATCCCGCCGGACCTGGTCGAGGGGGAGCCGCGCCCGCTTCCGGTGAGCGCCGGCGACGTCATCTTCCTCCATCCGCTCATCATGCACTCCTCGCTGTCCAACCGGAGCGACGGCGGGCGCTGGAGCTTCGACCTTCGTTATTGCAAGACGGGGCAGCCGACGGGTCGGAGCTGGTTCCCCGGCTTCGTCGCGCGCAGCCGGACCGATCCTTCGGCGGAACTGAAGGATCCGGCGCTCTGGGCTTCCGGCTGGCTCGAGGCCCGGGCCCGGCTCGCCGGGAAGCCCCGGCCGGACTTCCATCACCCATCCGCACCGGGGCACCCGCTTTGCGCCTAGGACCGTCCGGATGATCGACCTTCTCGAGCTGCGGCGCGGGCGGGGCTTTTGCGTGCGGTCCGGGCCGGCGCGCGTCGCCCTCCTCCACCATGGCTTCCGCACGACGCAGATGGGTGCGAGCGACCGCCGCCAGGCCGATTACGCGCCGAGATACGCCTCGCTCGGGCTCCTGAACCTCGCCCGCTCCGCCGAAGTCGACCACGACAACGGCGATCTGCCCTTCAGGCCCGAATTCCGCTATTTCGACGAGGACAGCTTCGAGGACGATGCCGCGCTCGCCGCCGCGATCGAAACCTGGCTCCGGCCGGCGCCGGCGCGCTTCGTCTTCGCCGGCCTTTATTCGCTGGCGGTGGACCGCACCGCCGAGATGCTCGGACGGCTCGACGCCACCAACATCTGCATCGTTGCCGGCGGCGCCCATCCCACCGTCTCACCGGGCATCGATTTCGTGCATCTCGTCGTGCGCGGGGAAGGCGGCGCGGCGGTCAGGCACATCCTCTCCAAACTTCTCGAGCCCGGCTTCGGCGAAGGGCCGGATGCGCGCGCCATTTCCTTCGAGCTCGGCGGGCGGCGGACGGACGGCCGGACCACCTTCGATCGCTCGCTCGCGACCATTGCGGCACCCGCATTCGCCTACGACCTGTGCGACGCCGGCACTTCGAACTGCCGGGAGCGCTGGTGGAAGGCGGTGGGCGAACGCACGCAAATCTATATCTGCACGCAGAGCTGCCGCGCGCGGTGCACCTTCTGCTCCACCTACCTCATTCACGGGAAGCTCGTCTCCCGCCCGGTCGAACTGGTGGCCGGCGACCTCGAATTCCTGATCGGCGAGCTCGGCCACGATTCGATACAGTTCCACGACGACGACCTGCTGCAGCACGAGCAACTGGACGATCTGCTGGCGCTCCTCGCGCGCAAGGGCATCGTCTGGACGTGCAACGCCCGCGCGGAATTCATCACGCCCGAGCTTGCCGCTCGAATGCACGCCGCGGGCTGCAGGAAGGTGTTCCTGGGCGTCGAATCCTTCAACCAGCAGACCCTCGACTATTTCCGCAAGGGCACGACGGTGGCCATGAACCGGCGCGCGATCGTGACCCTCGACGCGGCGGGGATCGGCGTCGTCTGCGGATACATCATCGGCGCGCCGCACGAGACGCCCGAGAGCATCCTTTCGGATTTCGAGATTGCTCTCGATCTGCCGATCTACTTTCTCGCGGCGGCGATCCTCACGCCGGACATCGGCACGGTGGAATTTCACCGCGCCGCGAAGCGCTATCCTCTCCTGGCCGAGCTCAAGGAGAAGAGCGGAATGAGCCTGCGCCCGCGCCCGGACCTGTTCGGGGCGGAGGCGCCGTTCGGACTGCCGACGGTCTGCGAAGGCGCGACGAAAAAGGAACTCAACGAACTTTACGCCCTCATCAACTTCGAATTCCTGAACCGGCCGGCCGTGCTGGAGCGGCTCCGGCGCCATACGCTGCCGAGCCGGCTGGACGAGGCCTATTCCTGGCTCGCGCTTCAACGGACCAAGGCGGACGAGCTCTTCGGCGCGACGGCCCTCGCCTGCGTCCAGTCTCGAAGCCCCGCCCTCGGGATGGCGGGGTGATCCCCGCCGGCGACGCCATCTCGGCGAGGTATGTCCGATTGGCGTTCGACTTCGAGAAGAGGTTCGGCGGCGTCGTCGATTCGGCCTTCGGTCCGGCGCGCAGGATCGGCGGCTCGGCCGGCCGGGCGCGCTGCGAACGGGAGCTGCAGCGCGAATGCGAGGACCTGCTGGCCGAGGCAGTGGCGTCCACGGCATTGCGCGGCGCGCGGCGGGATTTCATCGCCGCGCAGCTCCAGGCACTTCTCGACCGCGCGAAGCGATGCGGCGAAGAAGAGCTTTCGCTGAGCGAGGAGGCGAAGGCCCGTTTCGACGTCGAGCCGCACTGGATCGACGCCGCCTTCTTCGCCGACCAGGCGGCGATCGTGAAGGATTGCCTGCCGAGGACCGGCACCGCACCGGTCGACGCATTGCGCGCCTTTCGGGCCAAGGCCGAGATCGCGCCGCCGGTCCGCGGCCGCGTCATCGCGCAGGCCGTGTCCTTCCTCGGCGCCGAAGCGCAGGCGCGCCTCGACCTCGTCTCGGCCGGGACGATCCGGCTGCGCAGGCGGGCGGCGGCGCCCTGGCGCGCTTATCATCGCTACGAGGGAAACCTCGCTTCGGTCCTGCAGGTCTCGGACCTGCAGCCGCTCGATCCCGCCGCCATCCTCCATCTCCTCTCGCACGAGCTTTTTCCGGGCCACCACACCGAACTCGCCTGCAAGGACGTGGCGCTGGTCCAGGCGCGCGGCTGGACCGAGCATGCGCTGACGTTGCTCCAGACCCCCGCCTGCGTGGTGAGCGAAGGGCTGGCCGAATGCGGCCTCACGCTGGTCCATGACCGCAGCGCTCTTATCGGCTGGTGCGGCGAGCGTCTTGCCGAGACCGGCCTCGATCCGGGAGAAGCCGAAGCGCGCATCGCCATCGAGGACGCATGCCAGCAGCTTCGCTACGTCGCCGGCAACCTGGCCCTGATGCTCGATGCCAGGGCAAGCGACGCCGAGGCGGCGGCTTATGCCTGCGAGACCGCCTTGCTGGATCGGGAAGGTGCGTACCGGCTGCTCGGCTTCGTCCGGTCGGCGCGCGCCCATGTCTTCAGCTATTTCGAGGGATCGCGTCTCGTCCGCGCCTTCCTGGATGGCTTGCCGGACCGGGTCGCCGGCTTCCGGAAACTGCTGTTCGAGCCGTTCACGCCCGCTCTCCTCCGCGAAGCGACCGCAAGGGAAGCGCTGCATGCCTGATCGCGCACGGTCGGCAGGCGACACGCTCGCGGCGCTGCGGCAGTTCCTTCGCGATCCGCAGCGCGGCGCCGCGCTGCGCTTCATCCTGCGAAAGGCCGGATCGTCCACGCCTTTCCAGCGCCTTTCGCTCGTGCAGCGCCATTATTGCATCTCCGCGCGCCTGATCAGCCCGCATACGACGGAGGAGATGCTCACCTTCATGGGCGCGATCCTCGCCCTCGACGCCGGCTGCGCCGGCTGTGTCGTGGAGGCCGGAAGCTACAAGGGATCGAGCGCCGCGAAGTTCAGCCTCGCCGCCCGGATCGCGGGCCGGGAGCTGGTGATCTGCGACTCGTTCCAGGGCCTTCCGCCGTCTCTGGAAGATCACGGCATGAGCATCGAGAACCGGCCCGTCTTCTTCCACGAGGGCGAGTTTGCGGGGTCGCTGGAGGAGGTGAAGGCGAATATTGCCCGCTACGGCGCGGCGGAAGTCTGCCGATACGTGGTCGGCTGGTACGACGAGACGCTGGCCGGCTGGTGCGAGCCGATCGCCGCCATCTACATGGATGTCGATCTCGCCGCCTCCACGCGCGCGGTCCTGCGCCATCTCTATCCGTGGCTGTCGGAAGAGGGGGCGCTTTATTCGCAGGACGGCCACTTGCCGCTCGTCCTCCAGGTGTTCGAGGATGCCGGCTTCTGGCGGGAGATCGCGGCAGCGCCGCCACCCCGGGTCGAGGGCGCCTGGAAGAAGAAGCTGATCAAGGTGGTGAAGCCGGCAGGGCCGCGTGGCGGCGTCCGCGCGTAGCGAGGCTGGAGGCGCCGGGACGGCAGCGACCCGCTCTCCCGGACGAAGTCCTTTCGCCTGGCGGCGACCCGGCGTTTCCGTGCGACGGAGCGGATTTGACGCTTCCAATCCGGGGGCGGAGCGGGCAGTGCGCGCGCCATGAATGCACAGCACAAAAGGATGCGGGCGGCGGTGCTCGCGGCGCCGGGGACGATCAGGATCGACGAGGTCGCGCTGCCCGAGCCGGGGCCGGGTCAGGTCCGGGTGCGGCTGGAAGGGTGCGGCGTCTGCGCGTCCAACCTGACGCCGTGGCAGGGGCCGGACTGGATGCAGTTTCCAACCGAGCCGGGCGCGCTTGGGCATGAGGGCTGGGGCCTCGTCGATGCGGTCGGCGAGGGCGTCGAAGCCCTGGCGGTCGGCGACCGCGTCGCGGCCTTGAGCTACAAGAGCTATGCCGAGCAGGACATCGCCGAGGCTTCGGCAGTCGTGAAGCTGCCGGAGAGCCTGGCGGGGAAGCCGTTTCCGGGGGAGCCGCTCGGCTGCGCGTTCAACATCTTCCGCCGCTCGGACATCGCGGCCGGTCAGACGGTGGCGATCGTCGGCATCGGCTTTCTCGGCGCGATCCTGACGCGGCTGGCGACCGACGCCGGAGCGCGGGTGATCGCGATCTCGCGGCGTCCCTTCTCGCTCGATCTCGCCCGGCACTACGGCGCGGCCGAGACGATCCCGATGGACGATCATTACCGGATCATCGAGCAGGTGAAGGACCTGACCGGCGGCGCCTATTGCGACCGCGTCATCGAGGCGGTCGGCAAGCAATGGCCGCTCGATTTGGCGGGCGAGCTGGTGCGCGAAGGCGGCAAGCTGATCGTCGCCGGCTACCACCAAGACGGGCCGCGGCAGGTCAACATGCAGATGTGGAACTGGAAGGGCATCGACGTCGTGAACGCCCATGAGCGCGATCCCGAAGTGTCGATGCAGGGCATTCGCGAGGCCGTGGACGCCGTCGCGTCCGGCCGGCTCGACCCGACGCCGCTCTACACGCACGCCTATCCGCTAGAGCGGCTCGGCGAAGCGCTCGATGCGACGCGGGACCGGCCGGACGGATTCCTCAAGGCGTTGGTGACGGCGTGACGAGCCTCCCCCGCGTCGGCTTTCTCGGCACCGGCTGGATCGGGCGGCACCGGATGGAGGCGATGGTCGCGACCGGCGCCATCGAAGCGGCTGCGATTGCGGACGCTTCGCCGGAGATGCAGGCGGAAGCGCTGAAGGCGGCGCCAGGGGCGGAGGTGGTGGACGGCCTCGACGGGCTGCTTGCGCTCCGGCTCGACGGCATCGTCATCGCGACGCCCTCGGCGCTTCACGCCGAGCAGTCGATCCGGGCGCTGGAGAGCGGGGCGGCGGTGTTCTGCCAGAAGCCCCTCGGCCGCACCGCGGACGAGGCGCGGGCGGTGGTGGAGGCGGCGCGCGCGGCGGACCGGCTGCTGGCGGTCGATTTCTCCTACCGGTTTACGGAGGGGATGCAGCGGATCCGGGAGCTGCTGGCGGCCCGGGAGCTTGGGCAAATTTACGCGGTCGATCTGGTTTTTCACAATGCCTACGGGCCGGACAAGGCCTGGTTCTACGATCCCGCGCTTTCGGGCGGGGGGTGCGTGATGGACCTTGGCGTCCACCTCGTCGATCTCGCGCTTTGGGCGCTCGACTTTCCCGACGTGGACGATGTCACCTCGCAACTCCTCGCGGCAGGCGCGCCGCTCACGGGCGGCAAGGTCGAGGATTATGCGGCGGCGGCGCTGACGCTGGAGGGCGGGGCGTCAGTGCGGCTGGCCTGTTCGTGGCGGCTGCAGGCGGGGCAGGATGCGGTGATTTCGGCCAGCTTCTACGGGACCGAGGGCGGGGCTTCGCTGTCGAACGTCGGGGGCAGCTTCTACGATTTCACCGCCGAGCGCTTCCGGGGAACCTCGCGCGAGCCGCTGGCGTCGCCGCCCGACGAATGGGGCGGACGCGCGGCTGCGGACTGGGCGAGGCGACTCGCGGCGGGCGAGAGGTTCGACACGCAAGCAGAGCGGCTGATCGAGGTCACGCGCGTCCTCGACCGCATCTACGGCCGCTAGTTACTCCGCGGCGACGCCGAAGCTCGGCTCGGAGCGGCGCTTCCAGCTGAAGACGGGGCGCGCGGTTTCCTTCGCGAACCAGGCGGCGGTCTGCTCGAGGCCCTGCTGGAGTTCGACCGTCGGCTCCCAGCCGAGCAGGGTCCGGGCGCGGGTGATGTCCGGCCGGCGGCGGCGCGGATCGTCGACAGGGAGCGGCATGTTCACCACCTTGGACGAGGAGCCGGTGAGCGCCAGGACGCGGTCGACGAGGTCGCAGACGGTAAGCTCGACCGGATTGCCGAGATTGACGGGGCCGTCGGTCACGTCGCTGTCCATGAGGCGCATCAGGCCGGAGACGAGATCGGAGGCGTAGCAGAAGCTGCGGGTCTGCGAGCCGTCGCCGTAGACGGTGATGGGCTCGCCGGCGAGCGCCTGGCAGATGACGTTGGAGACGACGCGGCCGTCGTCCGGGCGCATGCGCGGGCCGTAGGTGTTGAAGATGCGGGCGACGCGGACATCCGCGCGGCCGGCGCGCTGGTAATCGAAGGTGAGGGTCTCCGCGGCGCGCTTGCCTTCGTCGTAGCAGGCGCGGGGGCCCGTGCAGCTCGTCCAGCCGCGGTAGCTTTCGGGCTGCGGGTGAACTTCCGGGTCGCCATAGACTTCGCTGGTGGAGGTGAGGAGGAAGCGCGCGCCTCTGTCTTCGGCGAGGCGCAGCATGTTGCGGGTGCCGACGACGTTGGTCAGCATCGTATGCTCCGGGTCCGCCTGGTAATGGGGCGGGGAGGCGGCGCAGGCGAGATGGTAGACGTGGGTGAAGCCGACGCTGCCGAGCGCGGAGGGCACGCCGTCGATGACGTCGCCTTCGACGAATTCGAAGCGGCTCTCGCGCTCGAGGTGGCGCAAATTCTCGAGACGGCCGGTCATCAGATTGTCGAGGACGAACACGCGGCCGCCTTGGGCCAGGATTGCGTCGCAAATGTGCGATCCGATGAACCCCGCCCCGCCGGTCACCAATGCGATCTTCTCGGTCTTCCTCACAATGGCTCCCTTTGTTCAGCCCCGGCGGTTCGTTCCACGTCCGCCACGATGTTGGTAATCCAGATTGGCACGCATAGTTTCACCGCAAAGCGGTGAGATTAACTCAGATTATGAACTTCTAAGTAGCTCCGGCTGCGGCGCCCGCTTGCCCTGCGCTTCGATCAGGTGGTCTTCCAGTTCTTCGCCCCGGTGAGCCGCGGTGTGGCCGGCGAGGACGCGCGCCCGCGCCGCGCGGCCCATCGCCGCGGCGTCGGCTTCGGAGGCTTCGGAAAGGATGCGCACGACATCGTCGCTGCCGTCGGCGAGGTGGATCTCGCGTTCCGGCGCGAAGAGCTCGCCGAGGCCATCCCACTTGTCGGAGATCACCGGCACGGCGCAGGCGGCGGCTTCGAACAGGCGCACCGACGGCGACCAGCCCGCCTTCACCATGTCGGCGCGCGTCACGTTGAGCGTGAAGCGCGACGCCGAATAGAAGCCGGGATGCTCGGCTGGCGGGAGATGGTCGATCCGCTCGACGTTAGCGGGCCATGCGATGCCGGCTGGATATTGCGGGCCGGCGACGACGAAGCGCAGGTGCGGGAGGCGCCGCGCGGGTTCGATCAGCAGGCGTTCGAGGACGGGCTGTCGGTCCGGGCTGTAGGTGCCGAGATAGGAGAGCGCCCATTCTTTGGAGACGTCGAGCGGCGGATAGGCTTCCGGGTCCACCGAGCAGAAGAGCGGGCGGGCGGCGGGGGAGCCGTAATGCTGCTCCAGGTGGCGCAGCGTCGGGCCGCCGGTGAAGCTCAGATAGATAGCGTAGCCGGGGATCACTTCGGGCGAGAGATATTCGAAGTAGCCGCGCTCCAGCTTGGCGAGGGTGACGGGCGTGTCGATGTCGTAGAAGGCGGTGACGCCGCGGGCGGTGCGCTGGACATAGCGGGCGACCGCGACGCCTTCGGGGACGTAGGAGCCGACGATCGCCGCGTCGGCGCCCGCGATCTCGCCGCTCCAGCGATCGAGATCGGCGAGGTCGGCATAATATTCGAGGCGGCAATAATCGGGATCGGTGACGTCGCGATTGTCGCGGTACCAGGGGACGTCGCGCTCCAGGAAGAGGATGTCGTGGCCGCGTGTCGCAAAGGCTTTGAGGAGCGCGCGGAAGGTGGTGGCGTGGCCGTTGCCCCAGGACGAGGAGAGGGAAAGGCCGAGGACGACGAGCTTCACCGGTCCGCGCTCCCGATTGCGAGCCCCGCACCGTTCGCCCTGAGCTTGTCGAAGCCTGTCCTGAGCGACGCCGCAGGCGGCGTCGAAGGGGGCTGTCCTTCTTTTTGCTCTTGCTCGGAAATAGAGAAGGGCAGGGCTTCGACAGGCTCAGCCCGAACGGAGTGGGTGACTTGGCCGGGGCCAGGTTCTGAACCGCCCGGAACGGAGCGTGGCGCTGGCGCGCGGCCTAAGGTCGCTTTCCAGAGCGCGTCCACCTGCTCGCCGCGGTGGGTGTAGGTGTTTTCGGCGAGGGTGCGGCGGAGGGCCGCTTCGCCGATCGCTTTGGCGCGCTGCGGCGTCAGCGACGCGAGCTGGTCGGCGACGTCTTGGCCGTCCCGGGCGACGAGCACTTCCGCGCCGGGCTTGAGGAACAGCTCGATCCCTTCCCATTCGTCGGTGATGAGGCAGGCGGCGGCGCCGGCGGCTTCGAAGACGCGGGTGGCGGGCGAGAAGCCGATGTTCGCCATCGAATCGCGGGCGACGTTCAGGACGGCGAGCGGCGTGCAGTTAAAGGCGTTGTGCTCGTGCGTGTAGACGTGGCCGAGGTGGCGCACGTTGGCCGGCATGTCCTTGGTCTCCCAGCCGTTGCCGCCGATCAGGAAGCGGCGCTCCGGGAGCGACGCGGCGGCGCGGAGGAAGAATTCCTCGACTCGCGCTTCGCGGTCGGGGAGGCGGTTGCCGAGGAAGGCGAGGTCGGAGGCGAAGCGCTCATTGGCTTCGACGGGGTGGTGGGTCGTTGGATCGAGGGCGTTGTAGACGGGGACGCATAAACGGGCGCCGAAGGCGGTATAGGCGTCGATCACCGGCGGGCCGCCGCCGTATGTCAGCACCATGTCGAGCTGCGGGAGCATGCGGCGTACGACATGGCTCTCGTCGCCGCGCATTTCCTCAAGCGTGGCGGCGGCATCGACGTCCCAGAAGATGCGCAGCGCTTCCGGGCGGCTGCTCGCGACGATGCCTTCCAGGAGCTCGGTGTCGAACACGCCGACTCCGTTGGCCTTGACGACGATGTCGGCGCCGCGCGCTTCGGCGAGAACACGGGCGAGCGCTTCAGGCGTCGCGTCGTAGACGACGGAGCGCGCCCATTCGGGCGGCTCGATGTCCTTATGCTTCTGCCGATCAAAGGCGTCGGGTTCGTAGAAGGTGATGTCGTAGCCGCGCGAAGCGAGATCGCGCAGCAGCCCGCGATAATAGGTCGCGGCGCCGTTCCAGTAGGAGGAGAGGAGGCTGGAGCCGTAAAAGGCGATCTTCATGCGCTTGTCTCGCTAAGTCCCCTCTCCCGTTCAGGGAGAGGGAGGGGCCCAGCCGAAGGCTGGGAGGGTGAGGGCACGGACTCAAGGCCTGGCTGCGTGCCCTCACCCCCCCACGATGCTTGCGCATCGCGGGTCCCCCCCTCTCCCTGAACGGGAGAGGGATTGAGCTTCGCGTAGATGGTCATCAACTCCTCGGCGCGGTGGGCGCAGCTATGGCGGGCGCGGATGGTTTCATAGCCGCTCGCGGCGAGCGAACGGCGGAGATCGGGGTCGCTGCGAATCTGTGTCAGGCGGCGGGTCATCTCCTCGCCGTCCTTCGCGACGAGATAGTCCTCGCCCGGGCGGAAGAGGTTCTCGGCATCGTCCCAGGGCGCGCAAAGGAGGGGAATGCCGCAGGCGAGGGCTTCGAAGACGCGGATCGTGGGAATGCCGGGGAGCATCTTGGTGTAGTAGCGGCGCGGCACGTGGATGGTGGCGAGGAAGCGGGCGAAGACGTCCGGCGCTTCGGCATTGGCGAGCCAGCCGTGATAGGTGCCGCCGTAGCGGCGCACGGTCGCCTTGGCGGTCTCGTGATAGCGCACGCCCCAGACGTCGAGCTTGAGCCCGGCGGCGCGGGCGGGGCGGAAGAGATAGTCCTTCAATTCCTTGGTGCGCTCGCCCTCGCCCCAGTTTCCGATCCAGACGAGGCCGTCGCGGTCGCCTTCCTCGGCGGGCGGATGGAAGTGCCGAAGGTCCGCCGCTTCGTGCCAGGTGAAGACGCGTCCGCCCCAGCCCCAGCGGCGATAGACCTCGGCCAAGGTCTCTCCGAAGGCGAGCACGCCGTCATAGGCCGAAAGGTCGTAGGCCTTCATCTCCTTCGGTTCGGAGACGGCGCGGTGGTGCGTGTCGTGGAAGAGCAGGGTGAAGCGGCCGCCGCGGGCGCGCAGGCGCCCAAGCCTGGCGACGAGATCGTGGTCGTTCCACTCGTGGACGATGACGAGGTCGGCGCCCTCGATCATTGCCGAAAGGCTCGCCCGCTTGCCGAAGCGCGTCGAGCTCAGCTCCGGATAAGCGGCGCGCCAGGGCTCCAGCCCCTCTTCGCCGTGATCCTTCAAGAGGTTCTCGAGGCTCCAGGCCTTTTCCGGCTCGTAGGCGACGACCTCGTGGCCGAGCGCGATCAGCTCGCGCAGCACGCCGCGCAGGAAGTGGGCGTTGCCATGATTCCAGCATGAGGCAAGCGAATGGGTAAAGTAGACGATTTTCACGCGGCGGCTTTCGTGCCGGTCTTGGCGGCCGCGAGAACGGGGCGCTGGATGGCGGGAAGGAGCGCGCGGTAGATGGCGGCCATCTGCGCGGCCATCGCGTCGGGCGTGTGGCGCGCGGCGCGCTCCTGCGCCGCCCGGCCCATGACGGCGCGCTCGAAGTCGTCGCCGACGAGGTTGGCGATGGCGCGGGTGAAGCCTTCCTCATCGCGCGGGGGCACGAAGATCGCGACATCGTCCCAAAGCTCGCGGAAGGTCGGGATGTCGGAAAGGATGAGCGGGCAGCCGGCGGCGGCGGCTTCGAGGACGGCGAGGCCGAACGGCTCGTAAAGGGCCGCCGAGACGAAGACGGGGCGGGCGGAGAGCCAGCGGGCGAGCTCGGCCTCCTCGATATTGCCGAGGCAGTGGAGATTGTCGAAGACGATGCGGGCGCCGTTCGGGCCGGCGAGCGGTCCTGCCGCGCGGACGGGAACCGGGATGTGCTCCGCGGCGGCGTCGAGCGTGCCGAGATTCTTGCCCTCGTCCCAGAGGCGGCCGCAGGTGAAGACGAAATCGTGCGGCGCCTGCTCGGAGACCGGGAAGGGCGAGCGGCCGTTGTGCACGGCGATCGGGGCTTCGGCGAGGCCGTAGACGCGCTGGGTCGCGGCGGCGAAGGCGGCGGTGGGGGCGACGACGGTGTCGGCGTTGCGGAGGCCGGCGCGGACCAGTTCGGTGCGCCATGCGAAGTCGGTGGGGAGGGCGGTGCCGTGGACCGCCTCCCACCAGGTGGCGACGCAGCTATGCTGGACGGCGACGACCGGCAGCTTGAAGTCGGTCTCGGCGGCGAGCGCGGGCGTGTTGAGCTGGACGACGTCGGCGCCGCGGCGTTTCGCGAGCCTGGCGATTTCCTCGCCGGCGGCGCGCAGGGACGACGCGTTGTCGGCGAGCCAGTCGAGCGGCAGGCCGGTGTCGACCAGCTCAAGGCCTTCGATCGCTTCGGCGGCGGCAATCTGCTCGGGCGAAGGCGAGGGGCCCATGACGGCGAGCACCGTCTCGACGCCGAGCCGCGACAGGCCGCGGGCGAGATCGAGGCTGTATTGCCAGACGCCGCCCACCGCATCGGCGGTGACGAGGACGCGCAGCATCGGCGGCGTGGGGCTCACGCGGCGGCCTCGGCGGGGGCGAAGCGGGTTTCGCGCAGCCAGTCGGCGAGGCGCTTGACGCCTTCCTTCCACGGGATGGCGGGGGAAAGGCCGAGCTCGCCGCGGATCGCGCGGGTGTCGGCGACGAAGTAGCGCTGGTCGCCGGCGCGCCAGTCGGAGAATTGGACGTCGACTTCGCGGCCGAGGAGCTGCGACATATAGGCGAGGAGTTCGCGGAGGCTCACGGCGTTGGCGGGGCCGCCGCCGAGGTTGAAGGCGCGGCCGGAGATGCGATCGATCTGCTGCCAGGCCTTCACATAGGCTTCGACGGCGTTGGAGACGTCGAGAATGTCGCGGACCTGATGGCCGTCGCCGTAGAGGGTGATCGTCTCGTTCCGGAGGGCGCGGATCAGGAAGTGGGCGACCCAGCCCTGGTCTTCCGTGCCCATCTGGCGGTGGCCGTAGATGCAGCTCATCCGCACGACCGCGGCCGGCACGCCGAAGCTGCGGGCGTAATCGAGGACGTACTGGTCGGCGGCGCCCTTGGAGCAGCCGTACGGCGTATGGAAATCGAGCGGGCGCGCCTCGCCGATGCCGTGCGCGGCGACTTCGGCGTCTTCGGGGATGTAGCGATCGCCTTCAAGGCGGAAGGGGATGTCGACGAGGTCGCCGTAAACCTTGTTGGTCGAGGCGAAGATCACCGGGAGGGGGCGGCCGGCGAGCCGCGCGGCGTCGAGCAGGTGGAGCGTGCCGCGGACGTTGATGTCGAAATCCTCGCGCGGATCGACGAGCGATGTGGTGACCGCGACCTGCGCCGCCATGTGGAACACGGCTTCGGATTCGCGGGCGGCGCGGGCGAGCTCGTCCTCGTCTCGAATGTCGGCGACGATCGAGGTGACGCGGCTGCCGTGCCGTTCCTTCAGCCAGGCGAGGTTGGTTTCGACGCCGGGGCGGGAGAGCGCGTCGTAGACGAGGATCTCATGCCCGTCCGAGGCGAGCCGGTCGGCGATGTTGCATCCGATGAAGCCGGCACCGCCGGTAATGAGGACCGGCCGGCCGCTCATGCGACGAGGCCCCGCGCTTCGAGCTCCGCGCGCGCCTGCTCGACGCGGTCGTCCGCGGTCTGTACGGCGACCCACTCGGCGAGTTCGGCCAAGCCTTCCTGAAAGTCCTTGGTGGCGCGGAAGTTGAGCTTCTCCGCCGCCTTTGAGCCGTCGCAGAAGCAGTGGCGGATGTCGCCGACCCGGCTCTTGCCGACGATGCCGGGCTGAATGTCGTTCTTGCCCATCGCCTTGGCGAGCTCCTGCGCGACTTCGGTGACCGAGCGGTCGTGGCCGGAGCCGATGTTGAAGACTTCGCCCTTGGCCTGGGGAAGCTCCAAAGCGTCGGCGAATGCGCGGGCGACGTCGCCGACATAGACGAAGTCGCGGCGCTGCTCGCCGTCCTCGAAGATCATCGGCTGCTGGCCGTTCAGGAGCCGCGACGCGAAGATGGCGAGGACGCCGGTATAGGGATTGGAGAGCGCCTGGCCGGGGCCGTAGACGTTGAACAGCCTCAGGCACACGCCTTCCATGCCGTAGGCCTCCGTCATGATGAAGGTCGTGCGCTCCTGCACATATTTGTTGAGCGCATAGATGGAGGCGAGGTCAGGGCGCTTGGTCTCCGGCGTCGCGACGGGGACGAGCGGACGGCCCTGCGCGTCGAGCGGGTCCCAGCTCATGTCGTCACTGGTGCGCGCCTGTCGCTTCGCCTCCTGGACGAGGGCGCCGTCGGCATCGCGGTAGAGGCCTTCGCCGTAGATGCTCATCGAAGAGGCGGTGACGACGCGGCGGACGGGGCTGTCGATCAGCTTTTCGAACAAAACGGCGGTGCCGACATCGTTGACCGAGGTGTAGCGCTCGACCGCGTACATGGACTGGCCGACGCCGACTTCGGCGGCGAGGTGGACGACGCTGTCGACGCCCTTCAGCGCCTTCACCACCGCATCGCCGTTGCGCACGTCGGCGCGGATCAGCTCCACCTGGGGATCGAGGTCTTCGGGACGCTCTACGTCGCCGTGGACCTGCTCGATCATCGAATCGAGCACGCGCACCTCATGGCCGCGGCTAAGAAGCTCGCGCGCCACCTGGCGACCGATGAATCCCGCGCCGCCGGTGATCAGCACCTTTTCAGTCAAATTGTCCCCCGTTACTTAACCTATGTTATAACTGCTGAAGTTTGTAGGCGCGGCCCAAGACACGGCCGCAGCTTCTTCTTCAACCCGCAAACGGCGGATGCCTGCTTTGGTTCCGCAGACGGTACGTTACGGGCGGCGAAGGCGGGCGAGGTAAGCGGCGGCCTTGGCCAAGAGGCGGGCGCGCTCGGCGGGTGGGCTTCGCTCGGCGGCGAGGGTCACCTGGCCGAGGCCGAAGGCGCTGTATGCGATGATCGAGAAGGCGGTGAGGGCGGCGTCGACGGGGCGCCCCGCGGCATGGGCGACGTTCGCGACGAAGGCGACGGCTTCCTCGCCGCCAAGATCGAACTCGACGACCGCGCCGGCGACGTCCCACGCGATGTCCTGGCAGCCGATGAGGTCGTGGGCGGCGTGGTGGTCGAGGGCGTCGGTCTTGAGCCAGCGGCCGGGTTCGGGCTCGATCCATTCGTGGAGATCGAGGCGGTTGTCGGTCTCGACCGGCATCGGCGCGGCCAACGGCATTTGGAGGCCGGCGGCGGCGTCTTCGCCGAGTGCGAGGCCGATGTTGCGGCGGCTCATTTCGAGAAGTTCGGCCAGCGTGGCGCCGCGCGCCGGCCCCGCGGGGAAGAGGCGGGCGCGGGTGCCGAGGTAGCGGGCGACGATTTCGAGCGGCGGGCGGCCGCGCGCGGCGCCGCCGTGCCAGCGTTCGACGAGGAAGCCGTTGACGAGGGCGCGGGGCTCGGGGGCGAAGCCGGCGGCGTGGAGGGCGCGGGCGCGCTCGAGCTTGTGCGCGCCGGTTCTGCCGAGCCCGGCGAACTTGACGAGCCAGGTGTCGCCGCCCGCGGTAGCGAGGAACTTGCGGCGCTCGCCTTGCGGGTCGGCGGCGGGCCATTTGGCCTCGTCCGGGTAGACGTGCGCGCGCCATCCGCCGCCGGAGATTTCGACGAGCGGAGCGTCGAGGGAGCCGATGCTGTCTTCGATCCACCGGGCGAGGAGGTCCTTGAGGCGCGGCCCGAAATCGGCGGGGACGCGTTGGACGCGGTTCCAGCGCGCGCGGTGGGCGGCGCTCGCCTCGGCGCCGGGGGCGCCGCCGTGGCTGGGGAGAAAGGCGATGCGTTCGGAGGGAATGCCCGCAGCCTCCAGCCAGTCGGCGACGGCTCCGAAGGAGCTGCCGGAAAGGCCGGGTCCTTCGTCGATGACGATGTAGTGGGCGGCGGGGTCGGAGAGGATTTCGGCTGCGCGATCCGGCGCGATCGAGAGGCGGCGGGCGAATGGGTCGCCGATGGGGCGCACGGTCACCGGCGGCGGCGCACCGAGCGTCGCGGCGGCGACGGCGGCGAGGCTGGTTCCGATGCTCCTGATGCCGATGACGCGCGGCGGGCCGGCGAGGATCAGCGCGCGGGCGGCGTCCGAATAGGCTTCCGGGTAGACGGCGTAGAAGGCGTAGCCTTCGACCTCGCGCAGATCGGCGGATGCGGGCAGCGCCGCCTCCGGCACTTGAGGGAGGTCGATGTCGCCACCGAAGCCGCTCTCCCAAGAGGCGCAGACAGCCTGCGCTAGGCGGTGAACCAGGCGGCCGAGCGCTTCGGCGGCCTCGCAGCGGCGGTCCGATCCGCATTCGGAAAAGTCCGCATCGGCGACGCCCTGCTGCAGGCGCCCGGCTTCGATCAGGGCTGCGACGAGGCGGCCGTGCCGCGGCAGGCCCGGCGGCGCTTCGGCAAGAGCCGAAAGTTCGCCGCGCAGTTCCGCGAGAAACGCGGCGGGTTCGACCTGCTCGGAGCGATCTCCATAGACGAGCATCCGGCGGACGCGTCAGGCGCGAATGCGGCCAGCGGGAGCGGGTGCGTCCGGCAGGCAAAGCAAGGCGGTTGTTTGCACGCGGAGCCGAACCGCGTATCGGCAGCCTTGTTCCTCCCTGCGAACTCGTGCCACTGCGACCGCCCGATGACCCTCACCCTTCTCCTCATCCGCCACGCCGCCCATGTCGAGCTCGGCCGCACGCTCTCGGGACGCCGCCGCGACGTGGCGCTGAGCCAGGACGGGCTGCAGCAGGCGGAGATCGTCGCGGACCTGCTCGCGGTCGAGCCGATCGCGGCGGTCTATTCCTCTCCCCGCGAGAGGGCCTGGTATACGGCGCGCGAGATCGCCGACCGGCTGGAGCAGACCGTCATCGCCGCGAACGGCCTCGACGAAGTCGATTTCGGCGAATGGACCGGGCTTTCCTTCGACGCGCTGGAAGGCGATCCCGGCTGGGACGAATGGAACAGCGCCCGGAGCATCGCCCGCCCGCCCGGCGGCGAGTGCATGGCCGAAGCGGTCGAGCGCGCCGTCGCCGCCGTCGGCGAGATCGCCTCCGAACATCGCGGGCAGACGGTCGCGGCGGTCTCGCATTGCGACATCATCCGCGGATTGATCTCATTTTATCTCGGGCTGCCGCTCGACAATCTGCTGCGCTTCGATATCGACCCCGCGTCCGTTTCCCGGCTCGTCATCGGCGACTGGGGCGCGCGGGTGATGAGCGTCAACGAAAGGCTCTACCAATGAACCGTGCAGATCCCGCCAGCAGCGATGCGCTTCGGGCGCGCATCGACGAACTCGGGCCGTGGTTCCACAATATCGATCTCGGCGGCATCTGGACGGCGCCCGACCATTTCCTCGGCGACTATCCGGGCGACAAGTTCCGCCGCTTCGCGCCGCATCTGCCCGAGGATCTGAGCGGCAAGAGCGTGCTCGACATCGGCTGCAACGCCGGCTTCTATTCGATGGAAATGAAGCGCCGCGGGGCGGAGCGCGTCGTCGGGATCGACAGCGACGACCGGTATCTGGCGCAGGCCCGCTTCGCGGCGGAGACGCTGGGCTACGACAATATCGAGTTCCGCAACCTCTCCGTCTACGACGTGGGGGCGCTCGGCGAGACGTTCGACGTCGTCGTCTTCATGGGCGTCCTTTATCACCTCCGCCATCCGCTCCTCGCGCTCGACCTGATCCAAGCGCACGTCGCCGGCGACATGCTGATCTTCCAGTCGATGCAGCGCGGATCGATGGACGTGCCGGAGCTCGCCGAGGATTATCCGTTCGAGGAAACGGCGATCTTCGACGATCCGGCCTACCCCAAGCTCCACTTCGTCGAGCGCGAATATGCCCGCGACTGGACCAATTGGTGGGTCCCGAACCGCGCCTGCGCGGAGGCGATGCTGAGGGCGTCGGGCTTCACCATCGAGACGCGGGCGGAGGACGAGGTCTACATTTGCCGCCGGAGCGAAATGCCTTATGCGCGCTTCGGGGAAAGCGCCGTCTATCCGGCGCGGGGGACGCGCGCATGATCGAAGCGGCGATGATCTGGAACGAGCCGAACAACAAGTCGCACTGGGACCCGGAGCTCGATCCCGACTGGAGCCGGTACGCCGCTTTGGTCACCGAAGCATCCAAGGCGATCCATGCGGTGAACCCCGGCGTCAAGCGCGTGCTCGGCGGGATTTCGCCGATCGACCCGCACTTCATCCGCACCCTCGGCGGCCACGGCGTGCTCGATCACCTGGACGTGGTGGCGGTGCACGGCTTTCCCCTCGACTGGAATCTGTGGCCGATCGACGAATGGCCGCAGCGCATCGCCGACATCGAGGCGGCGGCGCCGAACCACGAGATCTGGGCGACCGAAGTCGGCGTCGGGAGCTTCGGCGCCGAGGAGGTGCAGGTCTTCGGCGTCGACCGGACGGCCGAGCTCCTCATCGGCAGAGTGCCGCGCATCTTCTGGTATTCGCTGTTCGACCTTCCTCAGGAATGGGGCGCTACGACGCGGCACCGCGAGGCCGAGGGCTCGTCCTATTACCGGCATTTCTACATGGGGCTGATCAAGGCGGACGGGACGCCCAAGCTTGCGCTCGACCATTTCGCGCGGCACACGCCCGACATGGGCATCATGCAGTGGTTCCACTACCGCGATCCGCGGCTCGAGGACGCGGTGATGTGGCTGAAACGCCTCGGCGTCACGCATCTTCGGACCGGGCTTTCCTGGGCCGACAGCTTCCGCGAGGACGCGATCGGATGGTTCGACCGGCAGATGGAGATGTTGCAGGATTTCAACGTTACCGTGACATTCTGCTTTACGCCCGAGCATTTAGGGCTTGCGCCGCACCATACGAGCGCGCCTATAGACGTGTCGCAATTTGCGGACTTTTGCGCCCGGATGATAGATCGCTATGCACCGGTCGAGCGCAAGGCCGCCGTCGCCTGAAAGCCGTTTGAAAACATGAGCCTCAACGATCCCGTCCGGAACGACATCAACATCGCCATCATCGGCGTGGGCAATTGCGCGAGCTCGCTCGTCCAGGGCATCGCCTATTACCAGAATGGCGGCGCCAACGAGCAGATCGGCCTGATGCACTGGGACCTTGGCGGCTACCGCCCCAAGGACATCCGCGTCGTCGCCGCCTGGGACATCGACCGCCGCAAGGTTGGCCGAGACGTCTCGGACGCGATCTTCGAAAAGCCCAATTGCACGCAGGTCTTCTGCGACCACGTGCCCGCGAGCGGCGTCACCGTGGAGATGGGCCGCACGCTGGACGGCTTTTCCGAGCATATGAGCGAGATGCGGGACGACCGCACCTTCCTTCCGTTGGATGGCGTCGAGCCGGACAAGGCCGACATCGTCCGCCGCCTCAAGGAAACGAATACGGACGTTCTCCTCAACTACCTGCCGGTGGGCAGCCAGGAAGCGACGGAATTCTACGCCGAATGCGCGCTCGAAGCGGGCGTCGCTTTCGTCAACAACATCCCGGTCTTCATCGCCAGCGACCCGGTCTGGGCGCAGCGCTTCGTGGATGCGGGCGTGCCGATCATCGGCGACGACATCAAGGCGCAGCTCGGCGCCACCATCGTCCACCGCGTGCTGACCGATCTCTTCGCCAAGCGCGGCGTGAAGCTCGACCGGACCTACCAGCTCAACACCGGCGGCAATACCGACTTCCTCAACATGTCGAACAGGAAGCGCCTCGCCTCCAAGAAGGTGTCGAAGACGGAAGCCGTGCAGTCGGTGACCGACCAGCGGCTGGACGACGAGAACATCCACATCGGCCCGTCCGATTACGTGCCGTGGCAGAACGACAACAAGGTCTGCTTCCTCAGGATGGAAGGCCGCATGTTCGGCGACGTGCCGCTCAACCTCGAGCTTCGACTTTCGGTCGAGGACAGCCCGAATTCGGCCGGCGTCGCGATCGACATGATCCGCTGCGCCAAGCTCGCCAAGGACCGCGGCCTTTCGGGTCCCATCCACCCGGCGAGCGCCTATTTCTGCAAGCACCCGCCGATTCAGAGCACGGATGACGCAGCCTACGAGGCGCTGGAGCAGTTCATCCGCGCGGCTTGAGAGCCCTGAGTCATTGAGAGGGTGGCACCGGACTCGGTCCGGGGTGCACCTTCTTTTTGCCGACGCTGTGAAGAAGAAGGTGGGTGCCGGATCAAGTCCGGCATGACCCCGGTGCGTCAGCGCCGCTGCAGCGCCCCCAGCGCGACCGCCGCGACTTCGCCGTCCTGTTCGGAGCTGGCGCCGCTGACTCCGATCGCGCCGGCGACGCGGCCGTCCACCATGATCGGCACGCCGCCTTCGATCGCGACGACATTGGGGAGGCTGAGCACCGCGTTGCGTCCGGCGGCGACCGAATCGGCAAAGGCGCGGGTGGGGCGGCGGAAGAGGGCGCTGGTGCGCGCCTTCTGGACGGCGACATCCACCGAGCCGTTCTGCGTATTGTCCATCTTGTGGAAGAGGACGAGGGCGCCCGAGGGATCGACGATGGCGAAAGCCATGTTGAAGCCCCGCCTGCGCGCCTCCGCTCCCGCCGCATCGGCGATGCGCCGTGCGTCCGCGAGCGACACGGCCGCGCCGTAAGCGGGCTGCGGCGCAGGCGCGGTCGGAGTTGCCGCGGGCGTTTGCGCGCCTGCGGTTTGCGCGAGGCAAAGCGCGGCAAGGGTCGGCAGGATAAGCGTGCGCATCACGGTCTCCGAATCTGGTGCGGCCTTGGCTTATCGTCGGCCGTGGGCTTTTGCCACCGCGCGAACTTGATCAGGACTTGCCGCCAAAGGCGGCTGTTTCAATCGCGCAGAGACGCAGAGACGCAGAGATGCCGGGGAAGCGCAGGCCCCCGGTGCACCGCCGCAGCCTCTCTGCGCCTCTGCGTCTCTGCGCGCACATTGAGGGCTTCGTCCTCATGGCGGCGAAGGAGAATGGGCCTAGCGGCCGGCCTGGAAGGTGAAGCCGGCGGCGGTGGCGACGGCGATGGGGCCGCGCGGGTCGGCGGGGAGGAGGGCGGCGATCTCGCGGGCCAGGCGCTCGGCGTCGGCCGGGGTGCGGGGGGTGGCACAGAGGGTGACTTCGCCTTCGCGGCCCCAGGCGGTGCGCTGGACGGGGATGCGCCGGGCGGCGAGCAGGCCCTCGACGCGCTGAAGGGCGCCGGAGTCGATCCCCATGGCATAGCTTCCGAACCGGATTTCGAGCGCGCAGGCGCCGGCGGCGGCCTGCGGGGGCTGGGTCGGCGACGCGGCCGGTCCTTCCGGGGCGGCGTGGCAGCCGGCCAGCGCCGCGGGAATGGCGAGCAGGACGATGGTCTTCATCCTCCCTCCATCGCAGCCTTCAGCGCTCGATGAAAGGGTCGAAGGCGCGCTCACGAATCCAGCGCGTCGCGAGCCATTTGACGCCGCCGGTGACCGGCGCGCCGGCGTGGCGGGTGCGCGCGTCGCCGCGGCCGTCGGGAAGGACGTTGCGGAAGATGAGGCAGTCGCCGGGCTCGCCCTTTGCGGAAAGGCCGAGCTCAGGGAACACGGTTTCCCCGCCTTGGTAGCCGCCGTTCAAGTAGACGAGGGCGGTGACGACGCGCTGGTTGCCGACGCCGGGAAGGGCGTCGAGGTGCGGCTTGTACTCCTGGCCGGGGGAGTAGCGCAGGACGTGGAGGGGCTCGCCGCATTCGTAGGCGGTGCCGGTGGCGGCGGCGAGGCGGCGGTTGAGCGCGCCCACGACGAGGTCTTCCTGGGCCGGGCCGAAGTTCATGCCGTCGGAGGTGCGGACAGGGTCGGGCTTGGGGCGGCCGGTCGCGGCGTCGACGATGACGGAGGGCCGCAGCGCCGGGGCGGCGAGGGCGATGAGATATTCGCATTCGGCCGGAGAGAAGAGGCCCCGGACGAGGCGGACCGGCGGGTCTTCGGAAAGGATATCATGGGCGGGTTCGGCGGCGCGGGTGGCGTCGAGGAGGGCGATCTGCCGCTGGGCGGCGGGGTGATCGAGGGCGCGGAGCTGGGAGGCGGCGGACGCGGGATCGGGCTTGCAGCCGGTGCCGTTGGCGAGGAGGTTGAGGCGCAGAAGCGCGGCTTCGGCTTGGCCGGCGGCGGCGGCGCGGGCGAGCAGGGGGTGGGCGGCGGCGGGGTCGCGGGGGACGAAGATGCCGTAGAGGCGCCAGTTGGCGAGCGCGAACAGGGCTTCGGCGTCGCCAGCCTCCGCCGAGCGCTCGACGAGGGCGACGGCATCTGCGCGGCGGCCCGTCTGGGCGAGGCGCCCTGCTTCGTCGAGGACGCTCATGCGAGGAGGTGCTTCTGGATCTTGCCCGCGGATGTGCGCGGGAAATCGGCGACGAAGGCGAAGCTGACCGGCACCTTGTAGGGGGCGAGGCGCTGGCGGCAGAAGGCGCGCAGATCGTCTTCGCAGGGGCGCTGCGCCTGGGGAGAGAGCTGGACAAAGGCCTGGCCGACTTCGCCCCAGCGCGGGTCGGGGCGGCCGAGGACGGCGACGTCGGCGACCGCCGGGTGGGCGCAGAGCACGTTTTCGACTTCGGCCGGATAGACGTTCTCGCCGCCCGAGATGAACATCTCCTTCCGGCGGCCGGC
>DASQND010000026.1:0-18935 GCA_035645215.1 Allosphingosinicella sp. | reverse complement strand
GATCGCCCCGGCCGCCGCCGCCCTGGCCGCCGCCGCACCGGCGCCCGCCGCCGCGCAGCCGGCGCCCGCGCCCGCCGCACCCGCCGTGCCCCAGCCGGCCCGCTGGCACCTGGACGGGGCGACCAACCGCTGCGTCCTTTCGCGGCGGCTCGAAGGAACCCCCGTCGCCGCCACCTTCATCCTCAGGACCATTCCGGGCTCCGGCCGCTTCGACCTGATCCTCGCCGCGCCGGACCTTCCGGCCGAGCTCCGGCGCACCAACCGCCCCGCCATCCTGCGCTTCGGCCCGGCCGGGACGCCGCAGCAGCGCCCCGCCTCGCCGATCGACCTTCCCGGCCGGCTGGGCGAGGGCGCCGCCTTCGGGCCGCTCGGCGCCGTCTTCGCAAGCGAGTTCGCCCGCGCCTCGACGCTCGACGTCGCCGACCCGCAGGGCCGCGCGCTCGGGCGCTGGACCATTCCCGCCGCCGCCCGCGCGGCCGAGGCGCTTGCCGCCTGCGAGGCCGAGAAACTGGTCGATTGGGGCGCCGATCCCGCCGGCTTCGAGCCCGGCGCGCGGCGCCCCCAGCCGGCGACCGACCCTTCCGACTGGTTCAGCGTCCGCGATTTCGGCCTGTTCAATTCGACGCAGTCGGGCGGCTTCACCGCGGTCTTCCGCCTCGCCGTCGGCGCCGACGGGCGCGCGAGCGATTGCCGGCTCATCGAATCGGCCGGCAACGTCGACCTGACCGGCGCCTGCCGCGCCCTCGCCGGCCGCGCCCGCTACGAGCCCGCCCGCGATGCCGCCGGCAACCCCATCCGCTCGGTCGCCGTCTACGTCGCCGACTTCCGGATGGACGTGAATTTCAGGATCACCGGCTGACCCCGCCCGACCCGGGTTCGAAGCCGCGGCGGAGCGGTTTCCGCCGCCCCGCCGCCGGCTCTACCCCCGTCAGATCAGGCCGTGCGCGACGTCCCAGGCGATCGTCGGCTCGGCGTTCGCGCCTTCGCTGCCGCTGTAATAAGGCCGGCCGTCGAGGTCGGCGCCGAACACCGCGTCGAGCAGCCGCTGCCCGGTGACTTCGTCCGCGGTTCCGTTGCCGCCGCCGTTCGAGCCGCCGGCCGCATAGCCGGGAGGCGTGCTGGGCGATCCGTTCGCGGCATTGCCGTCGAAGAACTTGTCGATGATGCTGTTGATGTCGAGGTTGCCGAGGATGTTGTCGTGCATCGACTGCAGCCGGTCCGGGTTGGTGCCGGCATCGGGCCCATCGGGCACGTATTTTGCGACGACGCCGGTCAGCGCCGTGCCGCCGTTCTGCAGATATTCGGCATATTCGATCGCCAGCTCGACGGCATATTTGTTGATCGTCGTGTTGTAGTAGCTGTAATTGTCGTCGATATAATCCCAGATCAGCTTGAAGTCGCCGGTTGGATCGCCGGCGACGTCGAGGCGCTGGATCGTTCCCTCGACGCCGTAGGTGCTCAACATCTCCTTGAGCAGCGCGTCGTGGTTCTGGCTCGGTTCGAATTTGAAATTGCTCGCTTTATCGGCCGCAGTGAACGTCAAATTGTCGATCACTTTGATGCCGTGCGCCTTCGAATGCCGGGCGCCGTTGGTAGAAATGTTCTCGTAAGAGCGTGCAGATGGCATGGTGGTCCCTCCCCCGATGTTCACGATGTGCTTGAAGCGTTAAGCCGACAGGCGATTCGCGCGCCGCATGATCGAACAGGCTGCTTCGCCTGGCAAGGCCGATGTTCCAGCTTGGGACACGCCGCGGCGGCGTCACTCGCCGCCGCCGGGCGCCGCGCTAGCGCGCCTTGCGCTCCTCCCTCGTCACGCGCTCCACGGCGGCGCCGGCGGTGAGGCCGTGGATGACGGTGGAGAGCGCGATGGTGAGGGCGATGGTCGCCCAGAGCTGGCCTTCGTTGACGAGCTCGAGATGGCTGGTCGCATAGCCCAGATAATAGATCGAGCCGATGCCGCGCACGCCGAACACGGCGACGACGATCCGCTCGCGCGGGAGCAGGTCCGTGCCCCACAGGCCGAGCCAGCCGACCGCCGGGCGGATCACGAGAAGAAGGGCGACGGCGATCAGCCCGTGCTGCCAGTCGAGCTCCGGCCAGAGCATCGGCAGGACGCTGCCGATCAGGATCAGGAGGATTGCGGTCAGCGCATGCTCGATGGCGAGGGTGAAGCCGTGCAGCGTGCCGTGGAATTCGTGCTCCTTCTCGCTCCTCCGCAGGACCAGGCCGGCGACGAAGGCGGCGATGAAGCCGTAGCCTTCGATGAGTTCGGTCGCGCCGTAGCAGAGGAGAACGCCGGCGAGCGCGAGAACGCCCGAGCCCGTGTCGGCGAGCGAATTGCCGCGCGGAAAGGCGAAGAGGATCCGGCCCAACAGCCAGCCCAGCCCCGCGCCCGCGGCGAGGCCGACGGCGATCCGGTAGACGACATCCTTGGCGAACCATTCGAGCGCCCAGCTCCCCGGCGCCATGCCTTCGGCAGCGACGATCAAGGCGAGGTAGACGAACGGGAATGCGAGCCCGTCGTTGAGGCCGGCTTCGGCGGTCAGCGAGAAGCGCACCGGATGCTCGCCCCCTTCGGTCGGCGGCCCGACCTGGACGTCGCCGGCGAGCACCGGATCGGTCGGTGCGAGCACGGCGCCGAGCAGCAGCGCGCCGGCCAGCGTCATCCCCGCGAGCAGCCAGCCGAGCAGCGCCACGGCGAGGATGGTGAGCGGCATGACGACGGCGAGCAGCCTGACGGTGGGGCGCCACCTCTTGTAGCTGGTGAGGTTGTCGATCCTCAAACCCGTGCCGAACAAAGCGACGATGACGGCAAGCTCGCTGGTCAGCTCCCACAGGCGCGGCGAGGTGCGCGGATCGACGGCGGCGGGCATTCCGGGGACGAACGAGAAAGCGGCGGCGCCCGCCAGGATGAGGAGCGCCGAGGCGGCAGGCTCGCGGCCCGAAAAGAAGCGCGGGACCCAGTAAGCGAGGATGATCCCCGCGCCGATCGCCGCCATTGCGACATGATAGGGCTCGAACCCGAAGAACGCCTCTTTCGTCATCGCTGCCGTTCGCCCTGCCCGCTTGCCCGCTTACCCTGGATCGGGAGGGAAGCGCTCGGTGCCCCGGCGGGTTCCGGCCTGTCGCGCGCGCGGGGCGGAACGGGAGGAATGGGATCGGGCCGGCGCCCCCTTGTGAAAGGCGCCGGCCCTCCTCCTCATGCGGCGGCCGTGCGCCGCATCAGCGCCGTCAGGCGGTCCTTCACGGCGAGCCGCAGCTTCTTGAGCCGCAGCAGCCGGAAGCTGTCCGGCAGGCGCCGGCGCATTTCGGCGGTGATGGCGTCGTCGAGGCTGCGGTGGATGCGCGTCAGGCGGTAGGTTGCAGATGACATGAGTCTTCTCCAGCAAAGTCGTCGCCCCGAGCGGGGCGGTTTTTCGATGTCCGAGTGGAGCCGCGCGTGCGGCTGCTCAGGCTGCTGGAGGCGCTCTGGCGCTGTAGGAAGCGGCGCGAAGCCGCGGGAGGTCGAGGACATCGGGGCGTGCCGCATCGCGCGCGGGGCGGCCGTGGACGGCGGCGGTGACGACCCTGGGCGGCGGCGGCGGGACGGAGGCGCCTTCCTCGGCTTGCGCCGCGGAGACGACGCCCCGGTCCTGCTCGAACGCGCCGCGGGCGGGGGCCTGCCGCCCCTGCCGGGCCGGGGAGACACGCGAAAGCGGATCGGCGCTCGGGCCGATGGCACTCGGCGCCGCTCCGAAGAACAAAGCGATGAAGAGGATCAGCGCCGCGACGGGGCCCCGGCGATCGCCGGCGGAAACGGTTGAGCCTGCCGGCTGCCCGTCATCGTCCGGTTGCGGGGAAACACGCAGCGCCATGCAATCGATCTGGGGAGCCCGGGCCCCGCTTTCAAACCCTGCCGGCGCCGAAACGAAGAAAAACAGCGCGGTGCGGCGCGGCAGCCGCGCGGATTGCCTGCGCGCCGCCGCTGGCATAGGGGGCGCGGCATGGAAATACGCGGCGATTATCATGCGCGGGGCTATGCCGTTGCCGAGAAGCTGTTCCCGGCCGAGATCGTCCAGGCGCTCCTCGAGCGGATCGAGACCGACCTCAAGGCGGCGAATTACGGCTTCCAGAATTTCGCCAGAAAGCTCGACCTCATGGACAAGCCGACGGTGGAATTGAGCGGCCACCAATATGCCCCGCTCATCTCCTTCCTGTGGGCGCTCACCCCGACGGTCAGCCGCCTCGTCGGGCGCGAGCTTCTCCCGACCTACGATTATTTCCGCATCTACAGCCAGGGCGACATCTGCCGCCTCCATTCCGACCGGCCCTCATGCGAGCACAGCATGTCGCTGACGCTCGGCTACAGCGACGCCAGGCCGTGGCCGCTCGACATCGGCTCGGTGCCGATGGAGGGGCCGGACTATCTTCGCGAAAGCTTCGGCGAGGAGCCCTTCGCCTCCATCCCCATGCAGCCCGGCGACGCCGTCCTCTACCAGGGCGTGCGCTACCGCCACGGCCGCTCCACCCCCAATCCGAACCGCTGGTCCGCCCACCTCTTCCTCCACTGGGTGGACCGCGACGGCCCTTATCGAAGCCACGCCTTCGACGCCGAACGGATCGCGGCCGAGACGGCGCGGGCGAAGGCGGGCCAGCCCGGCGCGGGCGGCGCCTGACGAGGAGGCGGAGCGGCGCGCCGCTTGCGAGGGCGCCGGCCCGCGCCTAGCCTGCCCCAATGACGAGCCCCCGCAAGCTGCCTTTCCGCATCGGCTGCCCCCTCGCGCTCCTGCTCACCGCAATCGTCATCATCGCGGTGGAGATCGTCCATCCGCGTCCGTGGCGGCCCGGCTTCGACCACCTCTCCACGGCGGCGATCGTCGGCGCGCCCTTCGCATTGCTCGCCCTCGCCCGCACCCGGGACTGGGCGGCCTGGCTCGTCGCCATCGCCCTGACGGCGGGGCTCTGGGCCTGGTTCCTCTACGACCTGGCGCAAAACCGCGGGGTCAACATCGGCCTCGGCTTTCTCCAGCTCGTCGTGGCGCCCTTCTTCATCTCCGCCCTCGCCCTCGTCACCGCCGGGGTGCGGGGCAGGATTCCGGGCGTCCGGCCGGACGGGGCTTAGCGGCCGGCGCATCCGCGCGGAGCCGATGCCCACGCCGTACGTTGGCGCAGCGAAACGAACAGGAGATCAATCGATGCGGACCATCATCGCGCTGCCGCTGCTTCTCGCGGCCGCAACCGCCTGCAGCGTCGACAGCGACGGCTCGAACGACCAGGTGACGCTGGAATATAACGAGCAGCGCATCCGCGACGGCGCCCGCAAGGCCGGCCGCACCGCGCGCGACGTCGCGTCCGGCGTCGGCAACGTCGCCGAAAGCACCGGCCGCGCGATCGGCAACGAAGTGGGCGACATCGACGTCGACGTCGATGTGCGCCGCAACCGCGACCGGAACGGCAACGTGAGCGCCAGCGGCAACGCCGTCGGCAACATGCAGTAAGCTGAGCTGAGCGGCCTGCCGCGGCTCAGAGGATCTCGCGCACCGCGTCCTGCGGACGGCAGAGGCGCACGCCCTTCTCCGTCTCGACGAGCGGGCGATTGATGAGGATCGGGTTCTCGATCATCGCCTCGAGGATCGCCTCGTCGCTGACCGCGCCCTCCACGAGATCGAGGTCGCGCGCGAGCGGCTCCTTGGCGCGCAGCCCGTCGCGCGGCGTGATGCCGGCGCGCTGGTATAGCGCGCGCAGCTCCTCCCTGGTCGGCGGATCCTTGAGATACTCGCGGACCGTGACCTCGGCGCCTTCGGCTTCGAGGATTTCGAGCGTCTTGCGGGACGTGCCGCAATTCGGATTGTGGAAGATGGTGGCCTTCATGCCGCCTTCATAGGCCCGGGCACGGCGGCGCGCCAGCCGGGCGTGGCGGGCTGCGCTGCAAACGGGGAGGACGCAGCCGGCGGGCAGGCGCCGCCGGCCCCGCACAGGCCGAACAGGCGGTGCGCGAACCAGCGGCCGCCCGCGCCCTGCGCCTTGGGGGACGCGGCGGGCGTCATGCGAAGAACAGGCCGGCGCTGTCGATCTGGAGCTGCGCCATGAGGAGGAGCAGGGTCACCGCCACGATGCCGCCCATGCCGGCTTCGATCCGGAAACGCTCTTTCGCCTGTTCGTCCCTGCGCATTTCGCCTCTCCCTGTGTTCGATTGCGATGGGATCGGATTAGGCGCGCCGTGCAACAGCCGCATGTCGCGCGCGGGCCCAAAGTGTTTCGAATGTTTCAGTCGGGAATTGCGGCGGCGCCGTCCTCGCCCGGCGGGAAGCCCGGATTCCAGGCGAACTCCCAAACGGCGGTTGACCCGGCCGCGCCGCGGCAGCATCGGGCTCGGTGTGATCGATCCCGAGCTCCTGCTCCGCGCTTATTCGATCGGCGTCTTCCCGATGTCCGACAGCCGCGAAGCGGGCGAGATCTTCTGGGTCGAGCCGCGCCGCCGCGCGATTCTGCCGCTGGGCGCCTTCCGCCTCTCCCGCTCGCTCCGCAAGACGATCCGCTCGGGCCGCTTCGCGGTGACCGCCGACACCGCATTCGGCGAGGTGGTCCGCCTCTGCGCCGAGCGCGAGGAGACCTGGATCAACGCCGAAATCGAAGCCAGTTATCTTGAGCTCCACCGCCTCGGCCACGCCCACAGCATCGAAGCCTGGCACGGCGGCCGCCTCGCCGGCGGCCTCTACGGTGTGCGCTTAGGCGCCGCCTTCTTCGGGGAAAGCATGTTCTCCCTCGAACGCGACGCCTCCAAGGTGGCGCTCGCCTGGCTGGTCGCGCGTTTGAAGGTCGGGAGCTTCACCCTGCTCGACTGCCAGTTCATGACCGCGCATCTCGCGAGCCTCGGCGCCGTCGAGGTCTCGCAGAGGGATTACCTCGTCTCGCTCTCCGCAGCCTTGGTCGGAGAGGCCTTGGCCGGAGACTGGGCCGGCGCCCCGCCGCGGCGCGCCGGCGCTGGCGAGTTCGGAGCGCTCGACCGGTTGCTCTCGGCCGACCCCTCGCGCACCGCCGACTCGCCCGCATCGGGATGCGTCATCGCGCAGCTTCTCGGCGACACGTCGTAGACCGGGTGCTCGACGACGTTGAGCGACGGGCTTTCCTTGTACACCCAGCCCGAAAAGACCCGCCGGAACTGCCCCTCGGGATCGGACACGTCGACCTGGACGAAGGCGCCGGTCAGCTTCTGATCCTCCCACGGCGCCGTCGTCTCGCAGGCGCGCAGCCTGACGATGACGTCGCCGACCCGCATCGCCTGGCCGGGCCGCATGGTAAGGTCGCGCGAGATGCCGTTCCTCTTGTTGAGGAGCTGCACCACCGCGACGCGCTCGGGCATGGGCGTCGTGCCGGGCGCGACTTCGGTCACCGTTTGCGGGATGTCGACGACCTGGGCTTCGGGCTCGGCGTCCTTTTTCTGAGCCTCCTTGCGCTCGGGCGCGCCGGTCGGCCCGCAGGAGGCGAGAACGGCGGCCAGGGCCGCCGCGGCTGCGATCGTCGCCCGGCGCATCATGCTCAGTCGGGAGTCCAGGCTTCGTAGTCGCCGCTCGCCGCCGCCCGCTGCCCGCCGCGCTCCAGCGCACCGGAGGGGCGATAAGCGTCGGGCGTGCCGGTCAGGTTTCCGGTCGCGGGCTTCAGGAACTTGGGCGCGGGCGGCAGGGCGTCGTCGGGCACCCCGTCGATCATCCGGTGGATCCAGGCATACCAATCGGGCGGGATGCGCGCGGCATCGTTCGCGCCGTTATAGATGACCCAGCGCTTCTCGCCTCCCTTGGAGGCGTAATAGATGTTGCCGAGCTCGTCCTCGCCCATCTTGCGGCCGTTGCGCCAGGTGAAGAGCGAAGTGCCGACGCCGGCGCCTTCCCACCAGGTAAAAAGGTTCTTGAACATGCCCATGGCGCGCCGCTTTGCCCCTTCTCAAGGGGCGGCGCAAGCCGGTTGCGCGCGCCGACGCCGCCCCGGCACGCGGGCGCCACGTCGGCGGCAAAACGGATTTTCACTTGCAGCCGCCCTTCGGCCCTGCGACGGAGACGCAGTGGAAACCCACTCGCACAAGATGTTGGTCAGCTTCGTGCTGGCGCTCCTCATTGCCGCGATCGTCGCCTTTGCAATGTGGATGAGCGCCCCCCGGCGCAGCAACGGCCGCCCCTTCGACATCGTCATCGAGCAGTCGGTGACCGGCCTGGTGGTCGGTTCGCCCGTCACCTATCTCGGCGTCCCGGTCGGCCGCGTCACGTCCGTCGGGCTCGATCCCGACCAGTCCGGCGCGGCCAAGGTCCGTATCGACGTCACGGACGACGATCTGCCGATCACCGAAGGCACGGTGGCGCGCCTGAGCGGCGACCTCCTGTTCGGCACCGCGCTCATCAGCCTCGAAAATGCGAGCCCCGCGGCCCCGCCCATTCTCGCCCGGGCCGGCCAGGACGCACCCGTCATTCCGCTTCAAACCGGGGGCATGGGCGATCTGGTCAGCGATCCCACGCCCATGGTCGAATCGATCGCGTTCGCCACCGATCGCCTGCTCGCCGCGACCTCGCCCGAGCAGCAGAGGCTGCTCATCGCCCGCCTCGAGGAGATGGAGCGCTCGACGGCCGCCATGGCCGCGCAGGCGCCCGCCTTAAAAGCGCGCGTCGCGGGGACCCGCCAGTCGCTGCGGGACAGCGCCGCATCGGCCGCCGACATGTCGCGCCGGGCCGATCTCACGCGCCGCAACCTCGACTCGCGCAGCGGCACCGCGACGCGCGAGCTCCGGGCCAGCCTCGCCGCCGCCCGCGAGTCCGCGGCCGCCCTCGACCGGCGGCTGGCGGCCACCCGCCCGCAGGTGCAGGGCCTTTCCAAATCGGCCGTCGGCACCGGCGAGCAGATCGCGGCGGCGCGCGAAGGGGTCGCCGCCCTCCGTGAACAGATCCAGCAGGTCGAACGCGGCGGCCTCGGCGCGGCCGGCCCGCCGACCCCGGACTACCGCCCCAAAAGCGGCCGCTAGGCGCCGGCCGTCACTCAGTCCTGCGGATGATCTCGGTCACCGCGGCGACCGTGATCCCGAACTTTCGTACGATCATGCGGTTGGAGACCGTCCGGCCGTCGGCGCCGAGCGTCAGCCATTGCTCCACGTCAAGGCCGCCGCTCATCCGGAAGCGCAGGCGCAGGCGGTTCCCGCTCGATTCGCCGACGACCGATCTTTCCGCATCGGACAGGGAGCCGGAATAGCGGCCCGGAGCGGTTTCACGCATCCGCCACTGGCGCCGGCGCGGGGCGGCCCCCGCCTCCTCGAGGAGCTGGTCGAGCACCAGCATCCCGTCGGGCTCGACATGGCCCGTTCCGCGGACCCGCACGCTGCGCGCGCCCGCGAAGATCTTGCGGATCGTCCCCTCGCCTTCCGTCGGCCCCGCGAAGAAGGCGATCGGGTCGAAGCGCGGCGCGCCCGGGTCCGGCGGACCGAGGCGCGGCGCCCCGACGCAGCCGGAAAGGAGGATCGGGAGCAATGTCAGGAGAATGCGCATCCGCGCAAAACGACGCGGCAGCCGCTTGGAGCCATGCGCCTGTTCGCCGCCCGCCGCCGATGCTAGGCGTCGTCCCGGGCCGCGAGACAAAAAAGGCAGGAAACACAATGAGGCAGTTCAGAACAGCGCCGCGGCCGTCGAACCAGGGCCCGGCCTCGTGAGCATCACGCGCCGCTCGGCGCTCGGCCTGATGGGCTCGGCCGCCGTCGCCGCCGGATGCGCCACGCCGCGCGGCGGCGGCGAAGCGGCGCCGGTCCGGTTCGACCATGGCGTCGCCAGCGGGGACCCCGCGGCGGACGGCGCAATCCTCTGGACCAGGGCCTCTCCCGCCGACGAAAGCCAGCCTCGCGTGCCGCTGCGCTGGATCGTCTCCCTGACCGAAAACGGCCGCCCCGTCCGGTCCGGGGACATCGAAGCGCGCGCGGCGCGCGATTTCACCGCCAAGGCCGCCGTTCAAGGCCTCAGGCCCGGCATGCACTATTGGTACCGCTTCGAAGCGGCCGACGGCACGGTCTCGCCAAGCGGGCGCTTCCGCACCCTCCCGCTGCGCGATTCCGTCCGCCTCAGCATGGCGGTGGCCTCCTGCCAGCTCTATTCAGGCGGCTATTTCAACGCGTTCCGCGCGATCTCCGAGCTCCCCGATCTCGACCTCGTCCTGCACCTCGGCGACTATATCTACGAATATGGAAGCGACTACGGGCCGGAGATCGGCGCGAAGATCATCCGCCTCCCCGATCCGCCGCACGAAGCGGTGACCCTCGTCGACTATCGGCGCCGCCACGCCCAGTGCAAGCGCGATCCCGATCTCCAGGCGGCCCATGCCCGCGCCGCCTTCGTCTGCGTCTGGGACGACCATGAAGTGGCCGACGACAGCTGGTCCGGCGGTTCCGAAAACCACCAGCCCGCCGAAGGCGAGTGGAGCCAGCGCAAGGCCGCGGCGATGCAGGCCTATTTCGAATGGATGCCGATCCGCGATCCGGCGCCCGGCCGCCCATACGAGGCGATCCGGCGCACCTTCCGCTTCGGCGGCCTCGCCACCCTGGTCATGCTGGAATCGCGCCTCCTCGCCCGCGACAAGGGCATACAGGTCCCGCGCGAAGCCTATGTCAGCGGGAATTTCGACGCGGTCATCCGGGAAAAGGACCGCCCGGACCGTGAAATGATCGGCGGCGCCCAGCGCGAATGGCTTGAGGCCGAGCTCGGCGCATCGAAGGCTCGCGGCGAGCCCTGGCAGATCATCGGCAACCAGGTGCTGATGGCGCGGGTCGCCGGCCCCGATTTCGCCCGGGTCCTCGGCGCGGAGCGCTTCGCCGCCGCCGCCGCGGCCCTTCCCGAAGCGCTGCGCGGCCGTCTTGGCGCCCGGCTCGCGGGCTACCGCGCGGGGCTCCCCTTCAGCATCGATTCCTGGGACGGCTACCCCGCCGAGCGCGAGCGCGTCTACGCCGCCTTCGCCGCGGCGGGGTCCGTGCCGCTGGTCCTGACCGGCGACAGCCACGCCTTCTGGGCCAACAACCTGCACGACGCCCGCGGCCGCCTCGCCGCCCGGGAGCTGGGAACCACGGCCGTGACCAGCCCCTCCTACGCCGACGCCCTGCCGGCCCTGCCGACCGGCGAAGCGGTCACCGCCGCCAATGCCGAAGTGGTCCACAACGACCAGCGCTCCAAGGGCTTCATCCACCTGATCGTCACGCCGGAGCGGGCCGAGGCCGCATTCGTCGCCGTCTCGACGATCCACGAGCGCGCCTTCCAGAGCCGGGTCACGGCCCGGTTCGAAGCCACGCCTTCTAGTCCGGCCGGGCCGGTGGAGCCGCGAGGAGTCTAGGCGCGGGAGACGGGTGACTGGGTCCGCCGAGCCGTGCGGTTTGGAAGATGCGCTTTCGGAGTCTGCTAAGAAGTCAGTGATCGACGGATCGAACGTGTGCGAGCGCCAAATCGACGGTCTGGCGCTCACGCTCACGCTCAGCCCAGACTTCCTGCCACTCGGCGTCCCGCTGCACCTGCAAGACCAGCCGGGCGTCCCGCCCGTCCCACATGATGCGGTTTTTGCTGGAGCACCTCGCCCAAAAGTCGATGAACCAACTGCCAAAGGCGCTGTCATCATACTCCGCTTTGCACACCTCCATACCGTCCCTCCTGAGGCGCAGGCAGGTTTGTGCAAAATCCTCGAAGTTCATCCCATTAGGCTACCGGCACCAGCGTCCGCTTTCCACCCAATCCGCACATGCGGTTCCGCTTCGGCGCTTCAATCGCCGCGCCCGACGCGGTCAATCCCCAGCCTAGCGCCGCGAATGCTCCATCAAAAAGGCGCTGCTTTCGTCCAGGACCGGAAGGCGCGAGCGGAAAGGTTTGGAGACGGCCATGATCAGGTCGTTGTGGCTGGACCCCGGATATTCGCGCAGCACCGCCGTCGCGCCGGCGGCCCGCATCGCCGCGGCCATGTTGCGGCTGTTGTAGACCCGCACGCTGGTGTCGGCGGTGCCGTGCCCCAGCCAGAGCGGCGGCGCATCGGCGCTGACGTAGCGGATCGGCTGCGTTTCGAGCGGCCTTGGATAACGGCCCATCGCGTTGATCGAATTGGGCTTGTCGAACGGGTAGAAATCGTACGGCCCCGCGAGCCCCGCCGCCGCCTTGATGACGTTGTCCGGCAGCCCTTCCGCCCGCAACCACCTGCGGTCGAGCGCAGGCAGGATGGCGTTATACGCACCCGCCGAATGGCCGGCCGTGACGATCCGGTTGGGATCGCCTCCGAAGCGCGCGATGTTGCGGTAGGTCCATGCGATGGCGGCGGCGCTGTCCTGGACGAAGACCGGGAAATGCACCTCCGGAACCAGCCGGTAATCGGGCAGGACGACGAGAAAGCCCTTCGCCGCATAGGCCCGCGCCGCGAAGCCGTAATGGTCCTTGTCGCCGCCGTGCCACCCGCCCCCGTAGAAGAAGACCAGCACGGGCTTCGGATGACGCCCGGCCCCGGGATTGTCGTAAATGTCGAGCCGCCGGCGCGGCACGTCTCCGAACGGCACGTCGTGCGCCACTTGCCTGGTGCCGGAATCCCCCGCCCAGGCCCGATCGATGAGATCGAGCTGCCGGGGCGGCGCGACGAGCAGGTAGAATGCGCCGAGCGCGACGGCGAGAACGAGGACGATGCCGAGGGCGATGGCAAGGAGCCGCTTCACGCCGCGGTGCGTGGCACCCGCGGGCCCAGGCGGCAAGCGCTTTCGCGGCAGGCGTCAGGTCTCCCTGCCCGGAGCAGCAGCAAAGCTGATTCTCACGCGGTCGCCGGAGACCGAGCCTGAGCCTCCTCCACCCGTTCCGTCGAGCGAAGCGAGAAGCCCGGCCTCCTCGAATAAACGGCGCCACCACGACCCGTTCGGTTCGAGCGAAGTCGAGAACCGCCTTCGAGCGGAGCGAGAACCGGGCGGTAGGGGAAATAAGAAGGGCCTCGACTTCGCTCGGCTCCGATCCTCGACTTCGCTCGGACCGAACGGAGTTTTACGAAGTTGGTCTGAGCCTATCCGTTCCGGTTACCCGACCGGCGCCACTTCCACCGCGAGCGGGCCCTTGCGCCCGTCCGCGATCCTTGCGCGAAGCTGCTGTTCGGGCACCAGATCCTGCAAGCCGCCGCGGCGGACCGTTTCCATGTGGACGAAGATATCCTGCGAATCGCCCGTTTCCCGCACGAGGAAGCCGTAGCCCTTGAGGCGGTTGAACCATTTGACGAGCACGGCTTCGAACTCGCCGGCCTCGTCGATGAGCGCCGACGGATCGACCCGCTCGGCCGTCGAGGGCTGACGCGCGAAGTCCGGCACCACCGCATTCGTAAGGTCGATCGACAAGACCTTGCGCGCCTGGAGGCCGCGCTCCTGCTGGGCGACGAGGCATTCCACGATCGCGCCTTCGGGAAGGCTGCGCCGGTCATGCTCCTTGAGGACGCTGAAATGGACGAGCACGTCGCCCTTCGCCTGTTCCGAGACGAGGAAGCCGAATCCGCGCGTCGCGTCGAACCACTTCATCGTTCCGGTGATCTTGATCAGCGCCTCGTCGTCGGGCCCCGGCGCGCTCATTTCCGCCTGGCTCATGCCCCCATCGCTCATCCCTGCGCCGCGCGGATCGTCCGCGCGTCCGTCGCCGGAAGCGTTCTCATCTGCTGTCATCTCGCGGCGTGACGTCATCGAGAACAAGGGCCGTGAATAAGGAAATTGGCCCGTAGAACTACCATGCTTTCGCGCTTTGTGAACTGTCTCAAATGGTTTTTCAGGATGCGTCCTGTTCCGGGATGTCGCCGGGGGAAGAGTTTACGATCCTTCGGGCAAGGTCGAGCGGGTGCCCGGCGCGCAGCATGGAGGCCAGCGCCTTTTCACGCGCGGGGCGCTCCACCTGTTCCCTGGCATAGGGCCCGATCCGCTTGCGCTCGGCAAAACGAAGCGCCGCGTCGAACGCGCCCTCCTTCGCGGCGCCCCGTGCCTCGGCCCCGTCCTCCTCGCCGATCCCGGCCGCCTTGAGCGCTTCGGAAACCCGCCGCGCCCCATAGCCGCGCCGCCCCAGCGCCGCCGCCTTGCTTGCCGCGAACGCCTTGTCGTCGACATAGCCCAATGCCGCGAAGCGCTCCACGAGCCGCTCGACCGGCGGCTCCCCCTCCCCATCCCAGCCGCGCTCGGCGATCTTGCGCTTGAGGTACGTGCGAAGCTTCGCCCGCGTCGTCGCGAAGCGGCCGAGATAATGGAGGGCGAGGCGTTCCAGGCGCTCGCCGTCCAGCCTCGGGGGCTTACGCTTCGGTTCATGTGGCACGCGCCATGATTGTGCCACAGTCGAGCCGGAATATGAACGCCTCGGCCCCGCAGAGCAAAATCGGTCCGGAGCGCATGTTTGAGCGACTCCGAACAACGCAAAAAGGACGAAAACGGACGTGGTTGAACGACTAAGCGAGGACAAAAACCCGCTCGAGCCGACCTCGACCCCGGCCCCGACTCCCACGGACGACCGCCTGCCCCGGCGTTTCGCCGATTTCGAAACCGTCGGCGAGGCGCTCGACTACGCAGCGCAGGGCCTGCGCGGCCTCAACTTCCACGATCCGCGCGGCACGTTAGTTCGCGCCTACACCTTCGCCGAGCTGCGCCAGGACGCGCGTTTGGCCGCCTACCGCCTCGTCGCCGAGGGCGTGAAGCCGGAGGACCGCGTCGCGCTTATCGCCGAGACCGGCCCCGAATTCGCCGCCCTCTTCTTCGGCGCCATCTATGCCGGTGCCTGGCCCGTCCCGCTGCCGCTCCCCACCTCCTTCGGGGCGCGCGAAAGCTATATCGACCAGCTCTCCGTCCAGCTCCAGAGCTCGGATCCGGTCGCCCTCATCTACCCGGCCGAGCTCGCCTCCATGGCCGGCGCCGCCGCTGAAGCGGTCGGCGTCAAGGGCATCGACTGGGAAAGCTTCGGCGCCCGCGAGGCTCCGGAGGCGGCCCTGCCGTCGGCCGGCACCGACGACATCGCCTATCTCCAATATTCGAGCGGCTCGACCCGCTTCCCGCACGGCGTCGCCATCACCCACCGGGCTTTGCTCAACAACCTCGCCGCCCACAGCCACGGCATGCTCGTGCGGGACGGCGACCGCTGCGTCTCCTGGCTCCCCTGGTATCACGACATGGGCCTGGTCGGCTGCCTGCTCTCGCCCGTCGCGAACCAGGTCTCGACGGACTATCTCAAGACCGAGGATTTCGCCCGCCGCCCGCTCGCCTGGCTCGATCTCATCAGCCGCAACAAAGGGACGACGCTCAGCTATTCGCCGACCTTCGGCTACGACATCTGCGCGCGCCGCATCGGCAGCCAGTCCAACGTCGCCGAGCGCTTCGATCTCTCGCGCTGGCGCCTCGCCGGCAATGGCGCGGACATGATCCGCCCGGACGTCATGCAGGCCTTCGTCGACGCCTTCGCCGACGCCGGCTTCGATCCCAAGGCCTTCACCCCCTCCTACGGCCTCGCCGAAGCGACGCTTGCCGTCTCGATCATGCCGCCGGGAGAAGGTATCGTCGTCGAGCTGGTCGAGGAGACCCTCCTCGCCGGCGGCAGCGCGGGCGACCGCGACCGCCCGCAGCGCTACCGCGCGATCGTCAATTGCGGAAAGCCGGTGCGCGACATGGAGATCGCGATCCGCGGCGACAGCGGCGAGACTTTGGGCGAGCGCGAGATCGGCAAGGTCTTCTGCCGCGGCCCCTCCGTCATGGTGGGCTATTTCCGCGACGAGGCCGCGACCGACGCGTGCCTCGGCGCCGACAATTGGCTGGATACCGGCGACATGGGCTACATGTCGGACGGCTACATCTACATCGTCGGCCGCGCCAAGGACATGATCATCATCAACGGCAAGAACCACTGGCCGCAGGACATCGAATGGGCCGTGGAGCAGCTTCCCGGCTTCAAGGCCGGCGACATCGCCGCCTTCGCCATCACCACGCCGGGCGGCGAAGAAACGCCGGCCGTCCTCGTCCAGTGCCGCACCTCCGACCTTGAGGAGCGCGGCCGCCTCCGCGACGCCATCCGCGACCGGGTGCGCGCCATCACCGGCATCAACTGCGTCGTCGAACTCGTGCCGCCGCGCACCCTGCCCCGCACCAGCTCCGGCAAGCTCTCGCGCGCGAAGGCCCGCAGCCTTTATCTCTCCGGCGAAATCCAGACCTACGACATCGCGGCGTAAAGCTCCTCCCCGGGACGGGGAGGGGAAGCATGGTGGAGGGGGCCCCGAGCCCACACCGCCGCCCCGCGCGCAGCGCAACCAACTCCCCTGAGCTCACTCGAAATGCACCGGAACCTCAGCCCCTCCGCGTCTCTGCGCCTCTGCGTGAACAAAACGACCCCGGAGCCCAGCTCCGGCGCCCGAAATTTCGCGCAGAGGCGCAGAGACGCGGAGAAGAAGAAGGAAAAGGAAGAAAGGTCACGGGAGTAAATCCCGTGACGTCAGTCGCGCTTCGCGCGCTGGCCGGCGGCTTCGCGTCCGCTTGGCGGATCGGCGCGCTGCTTCGCTACGCGCCTCGCTGCGGCTTGGCAGGAGTGGAGGGACTCGAACCCACGGCCCTCGGTTTTGGAGACCGATGCTCTACCAACTGAGCTACACTCCTGCAGCCAGGCGCGATTAGCCCGCGCACCCGCCGCGCGCAACCCCGAAGCGAGGCCGGCTAACGCGGTTAGCGGCCGGTCCGCGCAGCGGACGCGACGCGGGCGGCCAGCGCGCGAAGCGCGACTGACGTCACGGGATTACTCCCGTGACGGCCCGGGCAGTCCGCCACGCGCCCCAAGGCGCACCCTTGCGCAACGCCCCGGCCCCCGCTATCTCGCAAACCTCGCTTACATCGGCAGACTCTCGGACGGCCTCACCGGCCCCCGGCCCCTGCCCAATCCGAGGACGCAAGAGAGCACGTGGCACGCACCAATCCCGGCGAATTCCTGCGCCAGGTCCGCACCGAGACGGCCAAGGTCGTCTGGCCGACCCGCCGCGAGACGATGATGACGGGCCTCATGGTCGTGATCATGACGACCCTCCTCGGCATCTTCTTCTTCGGCGTCGACTGGTCCTTCTCCAAGATCGTCCAGGCGCTCCTCAGCTTCGTGAGCAACAGCTAATGTCCCGCTGGTACATCATCCACGCTTATTCCGGTTTCGAGAACAAGGTCCGCGACTCGATCCTCTCGGAAGCGAAACGCCTCGGCCTCGAGACCCTCGTCGAAAGCGTCGAAGTCCCCACCGAAAAGGTGACGGAAGTCCGCCGCGGCAAGAAGGTGACGAGCGACCGCAAGTTCTTCCCCGGCTACGTCCTTGCCAAGCTCGGCATGAACGACGACGTCTACCACCTCGTCAAGAACACGCCCAAGGTCACCGGCTTCCTCGGCTCCTCCGGCAAGCCCCAGCCGATCAGCGACGCCGAAGCCGCCCGCATCCTCAACACCAAGGAAGAAGCCGCCGCCGCCGCGCCCAAGCAGAAGATCAGCGTCGACTATGAGATCGGCGACCAGGTCAAGGTCCTCGACGGCCCGTTCGCCAGCTTCAACGGCCTCGTCGAGGAGCTCGATTTCGACCGCGGCCGAGTCAAGGTCGGCGTCTCCATCTTCGGCCGCGCCACCCCCGTCGAACTCGAATTCGAGCAGGTCGAACGCGTGAAATGATCGTCTGAAAGTATTACTTTCAGCCGGGAGGGTTTCAGAAAGGCCGGGGCGGAAACGCTCCGGCCTTTTTCGTCCGCCGCGCCCCCTCCGCGCCTCCGCGCGAACCCAAACCTTCCTTGCCCCCTACCCGGCTGAAAGTACCACTTTCAGCCGATTTTCCTTTTCATATCGGAAATCCGCCACCCGCCGAACATCGCCACACCCGGATGGTGCGGCGCCCGCCCGCTCGCCTTGCTCCACCCGGTGACGAGGTGCAGCGGCGGCAAGGGCAGCGGCTCCGGCTCGTCGGCGAGCCGCCAGCTTCCCCGCTCCTCCCAGGCGATCGCGCGCGCCGCGGCGCGGGCGAGCGCCCGCTCCTCGGCCTCGAGCGTCCCCTTGTGCGCCCACATGGCGCGCAGCCGCTCCGTATAGGTCTCCCACGGCTCGCCGCGCCGCTTCTTCATGTGCGGCCGGTCCCAGCCGTAATGCACCGGCTTCCAATGGTGGGCGAGCGCCTGGAGCGTCTGTTCGAAGGAGAGCGGCGGGATCGGCGTCGGATCCCCCCGGCGCCAGCGGTCGTGTTCCCCGCTTTCGGGCATCGCCGCGCGAAGCATCGCCAGTTCGAGCCGTTCATGGCCCATCCTGAGCGCCAGCCGGTATTCGCGCGCGAACGCCGGGTCCCGCTGCCGCCGCCGGTAGAAAGCCGCCGGCGAGGCCCCCGCCGCCGCCGCCGAAAGCCGCACGTTGCAGGTCGCCGAGAGCGAAGCGAGAAACACCTGCTCTGCCGTCTTGGTCAGCTTGTCCCGATGCGCAAACCGAAGCTGCAGCCGGCCATTCTGCGACCGAACCACCACCGCCTCCCCGCCCCGCGTACGAAGATCCTCCCCGAGCTCGCTCGGGGAGGGGGACCGCGCGAAGCGCGGTGGAGGGGCCGGCCGCGCAGCGGCCGGTGAGCCGCTTCGCAAACCCCGCTGGTCCTGAGCCCCCACACCGCGCTCGTCCTGAGCCTGTCGAAGGACCCTCTTCCGCCCCGCCGCGACCGGATCGCGCGAAGACGCCCCACCCCCACTCTCAGGCCCCCGCCGCCCGCCGGCGAGATGAAACCGCGCATGCGCCGCCGCCACCGCCGCTTCCCAATTCTGGGCAAAGGCCGCATCGACCCCCCGCCGGTGGTGCATGGTCGAAGGCTTGCGCCCAATCTCCCGCGCCGCCAGCCGCGCATTCCCCGTCGCCCCGAGGATCTCGACGAACCGGGCATTCTCGATCCTCTGCCCCAACGTAAACTCCCGCGCCATCGCGACTCGCCTCCCCA
>DASQND010000025.1:0-6686 GCA_035645215.1 Allosphingosinicella sp. | reverse complement strand
AAATGAAACCCGGTAAAGAACTCCTCTTCCTCGCGCTCGGCGGCTCGGGCGAGATCGGCATGAACGTCAATCTCTACGGCTGCGACGGCAAGTGGATCATGGTCGATCTCGGCATGACCTTCGCCGATCCCTTCTATCCGGGGATCGAGCTGATCCTGCCGGACCTGACCTTCATCGAGGAGCGGAGGAAGGACCTGCTCGGCATCGTCCTCACCCACGGCCACGAAGACCATATCGGCGCGATCCCGTACCTCGCGGCCGATCTCGGCGTGCCGCTCTACGCCACGCCCTTCACCGCCGGGCTCATCGCCGGGAAGCTGGAGGAAGAGGGGCTCGCGGACGAAGTCGAGGTCAAGGTGATCGATCTCGGCGGCACGTTCCGCATGGGCCCATTCGGCCTCAGCTTCGTGCCGCTCGCCCACTCGATTCCCGAAGGCAACGCCCTCCTCATCGAGACGCCGCACGGCAACGTCTTCCACACCGGCGACTGGAAGCTGGACGACGCGCCGCAGCTCGGCGATCCGGTCACCGAGGAGGAGCTTCGCGCGATCGGTGACAAGGGCGTCCTCGCCCTCGTCTGCGATTCGACCAACGTCTTCCAGGAGCATGCCTCGGGCTCCGAAGCCACGGTCCGCGAAGGCCTAGACCAGGTCGTCGCCGAAGCGGAAGGCCGCGTCCTCGTCACCACCTTCGCCTCCAACGCCGCGCGCCTCCGCACCCTCGGCCAGGTCGCGCGCGACACCGGCCGCCAGGTCTGCGTCGCCGGCCGCTCGCTCGACCGAATCCTCAAGGTCGCGAAAAGCGTCGGCTACCTGACCGACTTCCCGGACACGATCGACTTCGACACGGCGATGAAGCTCCCGCGCCGCGACGTCCTGATCATCGCCACCGGCGGCCAGGGCGAGAACCGCGCCGCTTTGTCCCGCATCGCCTTCGACCAGCACAAGATCAGCGTCGAAAAGGGCGACCTCGTCATCTTCTCGTCGAAACAGATCCCGGGCAACGAGATCGCCATCGGCCGCATCCAGAACATGCTCGCCGAAAAGGGCGTGTCGATGATCACCGACCGCCAGGCGCCGGTCCACGTCTCCGGCCACCCCGGGCGGCCCGAGCTCGCCTCCATGTACGAGTGGATCCGGCCCGAGATCATCGTGCCGGTCCACGGCGAAACGCGCCACCTGATGGAGCATGACCGCTTCGCCCGCAGCCAGGGCGTTCCCCGCGGCATCGTCCAGACCAACGGCCAGCTCGTCCGCCTGGCGCCGGATGGCCCGGCCAAGATCGGCGAGGAAAGGGTGGGGCGCCTCATTCTGGACGGCGACGTCATTCTGAACGCCGACGGCACGACGATGAACGAGCGCAGGAAGCTCGCCCAGAACGGCCTTATCTCGGTCGCGGTCGCGCTCGACGGGAACGATCGCCTGCGCGGCGGCGTCGAACTCGCCATCGAAGGCGTGCCGGTCGAGGAGGACCGCGAAGCCTTTCTCGAGGAAGCCTGCGCGGCCGTCGCCCAGGCGGCGAAGAAGAATGCGGGCAAGGAGGACAAATTGAAGGAAGCGATCCGCCTCGCGGTGCGGCGCTGCGCGACCGACTGGACGGGGAAGAAGCCGGTGGTCGACGTGCTGATCGTCCGGGTGTGACGCGTTGAAGCCGGTTTCGATCGTCGCGGTCTACCTGCTCTTCCTGACGCTGAGCCTGTTCCTCGTATTGCCCTTCGGAATGCGCACGGACGAGGAAGCGGGGGCCGCCCGCGTCGCGGGCCACGCCGAGAGCAGCCCGCACGGCTTCCGCTTCGGCCGGGTGATGCTGCGGGCGGCGGTGCTGGCGGCGATCCTGTTCGCGCTCTTCTACGCCAATTACGTCAACGGCTGGCTCAACGTCGAGATGTTCGACTGGGCCGCCCCGCCGACGGCCAACGCGCTCTAGGCCGAGGCATCGCCGCCCTCTCCCCGTCATTGCGAGCGCAGCGAAGCAATCCAGACGAAGCATGAGCGAGACGCAGACGCCCACTGGATTGCTTCGTCGCTGCGCTCCTCGCAATGACGGCGGGAGGAACCGCTGCCGCCCAGCCGTCATTGCGAGCGTAGTGAAGCAATCCAGCGGGCGGCGGTGCGGGGCTCCGCGGCCGCCTGGATTGCTTCGTCGCTGCGCTCCTCGCAATGACGCTTCGCGTCAGTTCCTCAGCCGCTCGATGGCCTGGGCGAGCGCGACGTAGAGCTTGCCCATGTCCGACGACAGAAGCGTGATCGAGAGCGGCGATCCGTCCTTGTCGGCGAGCACGCGGCGGAGCATCGACTCGAAGTCGTGGATGTAGCGGTTGACCTGCTCGCGGAACTCCGTCTCGTTCTCGTAATGACGCACGATCTCGCGCGCTTCGCCGCTGTCGAGGAGGCGCACGGCCCGGCGGGTGAAGACGCCGCGGTCGCCCTTCAGATAGGCCGACCAGGCGGTGTCGGTCACTTCGTTGGACAGGATCTTGGTGACGTCGATCGCCGTCGAATTGAGCGACTCGATGAGGAGCGCGACACGGCGCGACAGGCTTTCGGCGTCCTTTTCCTCGCGCACCCGGCGCTCGGCGTCGATCCGCGCTTCGATCGCGGCCGCGGTCTCGCCGATGGTGACGAGCTGGCGGGTCAGGCGCTCCGACGCGCGCCGCGCCGAGGCCACCGCCGCGTCCGACATGATGCCGAGCTGCTGCAGCTTTTCCTGGACCGGCTCGGTCACGGCTTCGCTCACCGCGTCGCGGCTGGCTTCGGCGAGCGCGGCGACGCTGTCCGGTATGACGGACGCGATCGCCTCGCGGGCGTGGCCGGCGGCCTGCTGCGCCGCTTCGCGGACTCGGAGGAGCGCGTCGATCAGCTCGGGCGCGGTCGTGTTGACGAGGCGCTGCGCCTCGCTGTCCGCCTCGCCCGCGGCGCCGGCGAGTTCGCGCACCTTGGCCTCCGCCTGGCCGACCGAGTCCGCGATGGTGGCAAGGAGCCGGCCGAGATCTTCCTGCTGGCGGCGGATCGAGTCCTCGCCCTGGGTGAGGCTGGCGGCGGCGGCACCGGCGGCGGCCTGGACCGTCTCGACGTCCGGCAGGATCGCGCGCGCGGCGGCGCCGGCGCGGGCGCTCTGCTCCTCGACGGCGGCGAGCGAGGCCGGGATGTCGCCGGTGAGCTGCGCCGAAAGACCGGTCAGCGACTGCTGCAGCGCCTGCGCCCGCTCGACGGTGAGCCCGGTCGCCTCGTGCCCGCCGCGCACTTCGGCATGGAGCGCCTGGAGCGATTCGCGCACCTCGGCCATCGCGCCGGTGAGGCGGCCGGCGTTGAATTCGCCGGCTTCGCGAAGCTGGGCGAAGCGCCCGTCGATCGATCCGATCTCCGCCTCGATGCCTTCGAGCAAGGCGCGGCTCGCCTGCTCCTGCGCCGCGAGCCTGCCGGACAACGCTTCGAGCCGCGCCCCGGCGGCATAGACGTTGTCCGCGAGCGCGCGAGCGGACTCAACGGACGGCCCGATCGCTTCGGCGGCTTCGCGGGTGCGGCCGGCCTGCGCCTCGACCGAAATGAGGGCGTCGGGAATTTCGATCTGGAGCTGGGCCGAAAGCCCGTTCAGCGCTTCCGCGATGTCGCGGGTCCGGGCGGTGAGCATGCCCGCCTGCACGTCGCCGGCGCCGATCTCCTCGTGCAGCGCCTGGACGCTGCCGCGCACGTCGCCGAGCGAGGCGGCAAGGCGTTGGTGGCTCTCGCCGCCGCTCCGGTCGAGCGCGGCGAAGCGGGTTTCGAGTTCGCCGAGCTCGCGCGACAGGCCGGTGACGAGCGCATGGCTCGCCGCGTCCTGCGAAGCGAGCGAGGCGCCGAGCACGGCGAGCTGCGAACCAACATGTTCGAGCCGTTCGGACAGGCTCCGGCTCGCCGCGGCGCCCGTTTCCTCGAAGGCGGCGCGGCTCTGCTCGATGCTCGCGAAAAGGGCGGTGCCCTGAGTCTCCAGAGCCGAGCGAGTCGCCTCCACCGCATCCGACGCGCGGGCGAGGGCGCCGTCCACCGTCGCGGTGAGGGCGCCCGCCGCTTCGTTGATCCGCTCCCTGGCCGATCCGGCGCTGCTTTCGATTCGCGCCACATGGGCGCCGAGGCGCTGCGCCGCGCCGCCCACCGCTTCGTCGGCTTCCCGGCCGCGGGCGGCGAGCGCGCCGAGCTGGCCTTCGAGGGCGCCCGCCTGTTCGTGGGCGCTGAGCCCCGCCTCGCGCATGGCGGCGGCGACGGCGCGCGCCTGTTCCTCGGCGCGGGGGAGGTCGTGGAGGAGGACGCCGATGTCGACGCGGGCATGGTCGGCCGCGGTTTCGAGCGCCTGCGAGCGGCGGTCGAGCTCCGCGCTCTGCCTGGACAGATAGTGGGTGACTCGCCCGAGCCGGTCCGAAGCTTCGTCGCCGAGCGACATCAATTTCGCCGCTTCGTCCGAAAGCCGCGCCTGGTTTTCCTCAAGCCGAGTCGCGACAATGGAAAGCACGCTTTCGAGCGCGGTCGATTCCTTGCGCATGTCCGCGACGGCGCGGGTGAAGCGCTCGGTTTCGCGCCGCTGCGTGCGGCCGAAGATCATCCAGACGATGCCGAGGAGGACGAGCGGCACGCTCGCCGTCGCCGTCCAGCTGATCAAGGCGGGGAGGGTGGGCGCGACGCCAGAACGCGCGAATGCGTAGCCCGCGGCGCCCGTCCAGGCGAGCGCGAGCAGGAGGAGGAAAATGGCCAGCGCGGTCTTCGCCGCCGACCGGGGTTCGCGCACCTCCTCATCGGCGGCAGGCGCCTCCTCAGCCTCGGGCGCGGGCCCGAGAAGGTCGTCGTAACGAAAGGATCCGTCCTGCCCGACAGCAAGACCGATGCCGTTCCCACCCTGCGCTTCGGCGCGCTCCGCCCCCGTGTTCATGCATTACGTTTACCATAAAGGAGCCGTCATGAAAGCGACGAAGGCCGCACCTGCGGAAACGCCGCGTTAACGCCCTGCGGTTATCCACACGTGCATGGCCTACGATCCCGGAGCTTTGAACGCCTCTCTCGCCGCCGCCGTCGGCGCGGACCCCGCGCTTATGGCGGAGCTTCGAAGCGCCTTCGTCGAAAGCGCGGCGCGCCAGCTCGATCTCATGGGCCGCTCCCGCTGCGACGCGAATTGGCAGTTCGCCGCCGCGCGTTTAAAGAGCGTCGCTGCGAGCTTCGGCGCCATCGGCCTCCTCGCCCTTGCCGACGAAGCGCTAGACGGCGCCCCGGGCGATCCGGTCGTCCTCCGCAAGCTTTCCGCCGCCATCCACGATTTCGCCGAAGCCTGATTACCCCTCCGCGTCATTGCGAGCGAAGCGAAGCAATCCAGACGAAGCTCGAGCCCGCTCCGCCGCCCACTGGATTGCTTCGTCGCTTCGCTCCTCGCAATGACGCTGTCGATGCTCTAGCCAGAGGGCATCTGGCGGAGGGGTAAGAGCGCGGTGGCGCTGACGGCATTGATATCGGCCTATCAGGAGTCGGACGAACCGGGCGGCCCCCTGCGCGCCGTCCTGCCGCTCGCCGGGCGCACCCTGATCGAGCGCCAGGCGAAGCTCGCCGCGCTGGCCGGGGCGCGCAAGATCATCGTCCTCGTCGAGCGAGTCGCCCCGGACCTCCTCGCCGCCATCGATCGCCTCCGGCGCGACGGGTTGCCGGTCCTCCTCGCCCGCAGCGCCGAGGAAGCCGCCGAGCAGGTCGATCCCACCGATCCGCTGCTCCTCATCGCGGACGGCTTCATCGGCGACGAAGCGCAGCTCCGCCGCGTCGCCGCCGCCACCCCGCCGACCCTGCTCACCGTGCCCGACACCGCCGTCGACGACCGCTTCGAGCGGATCGACGCCGACAGCCGCTGGGCCGGCCTCGCCCTGATCGACGGCGCGCTCCTCGCCGACACCGCCTCGATGCTGCGCGACTGGGATCCGCAATCGACCCTGCTCCGCCGCGCCGTGCAGTCCGGCGCGCGCATGCTCTCGGTGAGGAGCGAAGGGGAAGGGCCCCCGGCCGAACTCACCATCGCCGAACGCATCGCCGACCTTTCGCCCGTCCACCGCCGCATCGTCGACCGCGCGGCGAGCGGGCGCGGCGACTGGATCTCGCACTTCCTCCTCGGCCCCGCCGAGCGCGCGGCGACGCACGCCATGATGGACGGCAACGTCTCGCCTCAGGTGATCGGGATCGCGGCGGTGGCGCTGACCGGGCTCGGCGCCGCCGCCTTCGCCTATCACGTCCTCTGGCTCGGCCTCCTCTTCCTCCTCCTCGCGACCCCGCTGGACGGCATCGCCGACCGGCTCGCGCGCCTGCGCCTCGAGCATGACGTCGAGCAGAGCTGGTGGCTGCACCTTCTTCCCGCCTTCACCGGCGCGGCCCTCCTCGCGCTCGGCCTGTCGCTCGCCCGCGGCCACGGCTGGGGGGCGATCCTGCTCGCGGTCGGCATCGTCCTGTTCCTCCTCGCCCAGCGCTTCGAAGTGGAGGACAAGAGCCCGCGCGGCCTCCTTTTCCTCGCCGAACGCAAGGGAATGACCTGGCTGATCCTCCCCTTCGCCTTGCTCGGCATGTGGCTCGCCGGGCTCTTCGCCTTGTTCGCTTATGCGGTCGGCTCCTTCTTCTGGGCGCAGCGCTGGGTGCATGCCGCTCCGGTCCCGCCGCAGAGTGCCGAGGACGATCAGGATTAGCGGCGAT
>DASQND010000024.1:0-10901 GCA_035645215.1 Allosphingosinicella sp. | reverse complement strand
TGCGGCGCCTCCAGCCCCAGGCCTTCCGCGACGCGCCTCCCGTAGTCGGGATCGGCCAGCGTGAAATGCCGCACCATCTTCTGCTGGATGATCGCGTCGCAGCCCGAAAGCGCCCCGACGAGGTTCGCGGTCAGCTCCTCGCGCTCCCAATCCTCGAAGCTCCTGTAACGCTCGCCGGCCTGGGCGAAGTCGTTGGCGCGCTCGATCTTCTGGCGGCCGACATGGCCTTCCACATATGGGCGCGGCGGCGGGCCGGCGGGAGCCTGCTCGCGGGGGCCGTTCCGGTTGGAGGGTTCGTAATTGACGTGGCGGTCGGTCGCGCCTTCGCCGTCGTCGACGCGGTAGCTCATCTGCCCGCCGCGCTGGTTGGTGGCAAAAGGGCAGCGCGGGGCATTGATCGGGAGCTGGAGGTAGTTCGGCCCGACGCGGTAGCGCTGCGCGTCCGAATAGGAAAAGGTGCGGCCCTGGAGGAGCTTGTCCTCCGAAAAGTCGATGCCGTCGACGAGGACGCCGGTCCCGAACGCCACCTGCTCGACCTCGTTATGATAATCGCGCGGATTGCGATTGAGGACGATATGGCCGACGTGGCGGAGCGGGAACCGGTCCTCCGGCCAGAGCTTGGTGACGTCCAGCGGGTCCCAGTCGAGCTCGGGATGCTCGTGATCGTCCATGACCTGGATGTACATGTCCCACTCGGGAAATTCGCCGCGCTCGATCGCATCGTAAAGGTCGCCGGTCGCGTGATTGAAGTCGCTTGCCTGGATGGCGTTGGCCTGTTCCTGCGTCAAATTGCGCACGCCCTGGCGCGGCTGGAAGTGGAATTTGCACAAAACCGTGCGCCCTTCCGCGTTGACGAGCTTGTAGGTGTTGACGCCCGAGCCCTGCATCTCCCGGTAGTTGGCCGGAATGCCCCAGGGGGAGAGCAGCCAGGTCACCATGTGGGTCGCTTCGGGCGTCATCGAGACGAAGTCGAAGAAGCGGTTCATGTCCTGCCGGTTGTGGACCGGGTCGGGCTTGAAGGCGTGGACCATGTCCGGGAACTTCAGCGGATCGCGGATGAAGAAGACCTTGAGGTTGTTGCCGACGAGGTCCCAGTTTCCGGCTTCCGTGTAGAATTTGATCGCGAAGCCGCGCGGATCGCGAAGCGTCTCGGGGCTGTGGCCGCCGTGGACGACGGTCGAGAAGCGCAGAAAGATCGGAGTCTCCGTGCCTTTGCGGAAGACCCTGGCGCGGCTGTAGGCCTCGATCGGCTCGTCGCCGATCATGCCCGTCGGGTAGAAGACGCCGTGGGCGGCGGCGCCGCGGGCGTGGACGACCCGCTCGGGAATGCGCTCGCGGTCGAAATGGGTGATCTTTTCAAGGAAATGATAGTCTTCGAGGACGAGGGGCCCGCGCGGGCCGACGCTGCGGCTGTTCTGGTTGTCGTGAATTGGATGCCCCTGCCGGTCGGTCAGGCCCGTAAATTTCTGGTCGCTCATTTCGGCTCCTTTGCCCGTCATGCGGCCGGAGCGATGCCCCGAAGAGCAGGGCCGCCGCCAACGCATATTCCCGATTGCAGTGATCGAACGCGCGGGGGCTGCCCGCCGCTCCCGCAGCTTTACCTTCGGCACGCCTTCCCCTAGTGGGCCGCACGGCCCGCGACTGGGCGCGGCGGAGGCGCTGGTTTCGAGTGACGGTGCAGGAGCAATCGGAAGACTCGCCTGTCGCCGGGACTCTGCCTGACGTCCGGGGCGGCAGCGACGCGCATAGCTATACCCACCCGCATGGGCAGGCGGGGCTGATCAAGCTTACCGTCGGCGCGATCGGCATCGTCTTCGGCGACATCGGCACCTCGCCGCTCTACGCCTTTCGCGAAACGTTCGGCGGCCACCACCCCATTCCGGTCGACCGGCTCCATGTCCTGGGCGTGCTCAGCCTCATCTTCTGGTCGATGATGATCGTGGTGACGCTGAAATACGTCACGATCCTGATGCGGGCCGACAATAAGGGCGAAGGCGGCTCGCTCGCGCTGCTGGCGCTCATCTCCCGCAAGACGGAAGGCGCGCGCTGGGGAGCGGGGATCGTGCTCCTCGGCGTCTTCGCCTGCGCGCTCTTCTACGGCGATTCCATGATCACCCCGGCCGTCTCCGTGCTTTCGGCCGTCGAAGGCCTGGTCGTCGTCGAATCGAGCCTCGCGCCATACGTGGTGCCGATCGCGATCGGCATCCTCATCGGCCTGTTCATGATCCAGCGGCGGGGCACGGCCGCGGTCGGCGCGCTGTTCGGGCCGGTTATCGTCATTTATTTCCTGACGCTCGCCGTGCTCGGCATCGGCAGCATCGTCAACGACCCTTCCGTGATCGCCGCGCTGAACCCGCTCTGGGCGGTGCGCTTCTTCATCGACGGACCCTGGCTCGCCTTCGTTTCGCTCGGCTCGGTCGTCCTCGCCGTCACCGGCGCCGAAGCGCTTTACGCCGACATGGGCCATTTCGGGCGGCGGCCGATCAAGGTCGGATGGATCTACTTCGTGCTGCCCGCGATCATGATCAACTACCTGGGGCAGGGCGCCCTGCTCCTCGCCAATCCGGGGATGATGAGCGGGCCGGAGCCGGCCAGCACCTTCTTCCTGCTCTCGCCCGAATGGTTCCGCCTGCCGCTCGTCCTGATCGCGACCGCGGCGACCGTGATCGCCTCGCAGGCGGTCATTTCCGGCGCCTTCTCGGTGACGCAGCAGGCGATCCACCTCGGCTTCATCCCGCGCCTGCGCATCCTTCATACGAGCGCGTCCGCCTACAGCCAGATCTACATTCCCGCCATCAACTGGGCGCTGATGGTGATGGTGATCGTGCTCGTCGTCGTGTTCAAGAATTCGAGCAACCTGACCGCCGCCTACGGCATTGCCGTCACCGGCGCGATGTTCATCGACACCTGCCTGCTCGCCGTCGTGCTCTTCTCCCTGTGGCGCTGGAACCGCTGGCTCGGGGGGGCGCTGCTCGCCTTGTTCTTCGTCGTCGACGCCGCCTATTTCGCCGCGAACCTCCTCAAGGTGCCGGACGGCGGCTGGTTCCCGCTCCTCGTCGGCCTCATCGCCTTTTCCCTCCTCACCACCTGGGCGACGGGGCGCAAGCTCCTCAAGAAGCAGCTCAAGGAAGGCGAGCTTCCGCTCGACCTCTTCATCCGCTCCGCCACCAAGTCCGCGATCCGGGTGCCCGGGACGGCCGTCTTCATGACCAGCCAGTCGGACGGCGTGCCCCACGCGCTGCTCCACAATCTCAAGCACAACAAGGTGCTGCACGAGCGCTGCATCTTCCTGACGGTGGACATCCAGGACGTGCCGACGATCGATCCGGAGAAACGCTGCCGGGTCGAGGATCTCGGCTCCGGCTTCTACCGGATCGTCCTCAAGTTCGGCTTCATGGAGGAGATGCACGTGCCGGACGCGCTGGAGAGCGTCGGCAATTGCGGCTTCCCGTTCCGGATGATGGACACGAGCTTCTTCCTCTCGCGCCAGACCCTGCTCGCGTCGGAGATGCGCGGCATGGCGATCTGGCGGGAAAAGCTCTTCGCCTGGATGATGCGCAACGCCGAATCCCCGATGGAATTCTTCTCCTTGCCCATCAACCGCGTGGTGGAGGTCGGCAGCCAGGTTCGGATTTGACGGCGTCCAGGGGCGTCATTGCGAGCGAAGCAAACCAGTCGGCCCGGGTGCGGTTCTCCGAAGCCCGCTGGATTGCTTCGTCGCTTCGCTCCTCGCAATGACGGCCGTGTTCGGGCGTCAGGTGCGCATCTGAGGTCGGACATCCTCACAGCCGTCATTGCGAGCGAAGCGAAGCAATCCAGCGGGCGTCGGTGCGGGGCTCCGGCTTCCGCTGGATTGCTTCGTCGCTTCGCGCCTCGCAATGACGGCCGGCGTCAGATGGTCGCGGCGGGGTCCACGCCGAAGCCGCCTTCGCGCTCGATGGTGGGGAGGATTTCGACGATGACGTCGCCCGGCATGAGCGCGGCCGCTTCCGGCTCCCAGAAGCCGTAGGGGATGCCTTCGCGGTAGAAGCGCAGGCCCATGCCGCGGGCGAGAGCGGAGAGCGGCTTGCCGCATTCGTCGTCGCGCACCGGACGCTCGGCGAGCTGGACGCGGCCGCTGCTCGAGGCGAGATCGGCGAGATAATCGGAAATATGCGCGCCCTGCGTCGAGCTGGCGAGGAGCAGGCCGGCGAAGCTCACCGGGTTGATCACCGTGGTCGCGCCGGCCTGGCGGGCGAGGAGCTCGTTATCCTCGTTCTTGACGGCGACGCTGATCGGGAGATCGCGGGCGAGGTGGCGCGCGGTGAGCGTGATCAGGATCGACGTGTCGTCGCGCCCGGCGGTCACGATCATCGCCGAAGCTTCGGCGATGCGCACTTCGGTCAGCGTCCTGTCGCGGGTCGCGTCCGCCTGGAGGATGAGACAGCCCAGCGACTCGGGCCGCACCAGCGATTCCTCGTCGCAGTCGATGACGACGATCGAGGTCGCCGGCGTGCCGCGGGCGATCAGTTCGTCGATCGCCTCCGATCCGCTGGTGCCGCTGCCCGCGACGATCACGTGGCCGCACAATGTCCGCTGAAGCCGTTCCATACGCCATTTGTCCCAGGTGCGCCTCAACACGAACGTGTAGGCGGTGCCGACGAAGATGAGCACGAAGAAGATCCGGATCGGCGTCACCACCAGAGCATCGAAGAGTCGCGTATGGTCGCCCACCGGCACGATGTCGCCGTAGCCGGTCGTGGTGATGCTGATCATCGTGAAATAGATGACGTCGATGAAGCTGACATGCCCGTCCAGGCTGTCGCGAAGCCCGTCGCGCTCGAACCAGTGAAGGGCGATCACGAAGACGAGCAGGAAGAGGATGAAGCCGAGCCGCCAGCTGATCTGCGCCCAGACCGGCAAGGGGCTCTTGCGCTTGAGGACGAGGTGATCGGGGCCGCGGCGGTTGGTGCTCATCGGCCGTAAAGCTCTTCGAGGGCGGCGAGCGACGCCTCGTGGGTCATGTCGAGGTGGAGCGGAGTGACCGAGACATAGCCGTCGGCGATCGCTTCCAGGTCGGTGCGGTGGCCGGGCGTCTCGATCATCGGGCCGAGCGCGAACCAATGGTAATCGTAGCCGCGCGGATCGGTGCGCTTGACGATCTGCAGGCGCCCGTAATCGCGAAGGCCCTGCCGGACGACGCGGACGCCGCGGACTTCCGCGGGCGGCAGCGCCGGGAAGTTCACGTTGACGAGGGTGCGCGGCGCGAACGGCATGGCGACGAGCGGCGCAAGCACCCGCTCCGCCCAGGCTTCGGCGGCGGCGAAGGGGACGGTGTCGCCCATGCCCTGCCTTGCATAGCTTTGGCTGAGCGCGACCGAGGGGATGCCGGCGAGCGCGCTTTCCATCGCGGCGGAGACGGTGCCGGAATAGGTGACGTCCTCGCCCAGGTTCGCGCCGCGGTTGACGCCGGAGAGGACGAGGTCGGGCCGCGCGTCCTTCATGATCTCGGCGAGGCCCATCATCACGGCGTCGGTGGGCGTGCCGGTGACCGAGAAGCGGCGCTCGCCGAGTTTGCGGACTCGCACCGGCTGGGTCAGCGTCAGGGAATGGCCGGCGCCCGATTGCTCCTCGGCCGGAGCGACGATCCAGACGTCGTCCGAAAAGGCGCGGGCGACGGCTTCCAGGACCTTGAGCCCCCGCGCATTCACGCCGTCGTCGTTGGTCAGGAGAATGCGCATCGCCGCCGCTATGCCCCAGCCCGCCTTGTGCGGGCAACCCGCGTCCGCCTGCCGCGTTGGTCGGCCGAGTGCCACGTCCAAGGAGTATGCAATGCGGCTTTCCCACAACAGCTTCGTCGTCGTCGCGGACGGCGAGAAGATGCTCTTCTTCCGGAACGAGGGCGATTCCGAATTTCCGAAGCTCGTCGTGGAGCGAAACCGGCAGCAGGAGAACCCGAAGGACAGCGACCAGAAGACCGACGAGGCCGGTCGCAGCCACGCCGGCGCCGGTCCGGGCGGAAACAGTTACGGCGAAACGGATTTCCACCAGCTCGAAAAGGACCGCTTCGCCCACGAAATCGCCGACATGCTGAAGCGCTGGGCGCTCCGGCACGACCTCGGCGACCTCATCGTCGTCGCGCCCCCCAAGACGCTGAGCGAGCTTCGCAAGCACTATCACAAGGAGGTGCAGAAGCGCGTGGTGGGCGAGATCCCGAAGGACCTCACCAACATGCCGGTCGTCGAGATCGAAAAAGCGCTGCTCGCTTACGAGTGAGCGGCGCGCTTTGATGCTGGGCGTCCACCTGGCGGCTTAGCGAAGGACAGCAAAAGGCCCCGCCGGTCAGGTTCCGGCGGGGCCTTTTCTCATGCCGTCCTGCAAAAGGCGGCTCAGGCGGTCGTGCGCGCCAGGCGGCGGCGGGCGACGAGCGCCGCGGCGGCTGCGCCGAACAGCAGGATCATCGGCGGGGCGGGAACGGGCGTGCCGCCGTTCGAGCCGCCGGTCGATCCGGTCGAGCCGCCGGTGGACGTGCTGCTGCTCGTGCTGCTGCTCGTGCTGCTGCTCGTGCTGTTGCTGTTGTTATTATTATTGTTATTATTGTTGTTATTCTGATTGTTGTTATTGTTCTGGTTGTTGTTGTTGTTCTGGTTCCAGTTGCTGTTGTTGTTATTATTCGTGTTGGAATTGTTGTTCGTATTGTTGTTCGTGTTGTTGTTCGTCTGCTGCTGGTTCTGATTCTGGTTCTGCTGCTGGTTCTGGTTCTGGCTCTGGTTGTTGCTGTTCTGGTTCGAGTTCGAATTGTCGATGTCGATGCCGATCCCGATGCTCGTTCCGCCCGTCGAGGTCGAAACGCCGCCGGTCGAAGTGGAAACGCCGCTGGAGGTCGAGACCCCGCCGGTCGACGTGCTGACGCCCCCGGTCGATGTCGACACGCCGCCCGTGGAGGTCGAGATGCCGCCCGTCGAGGTCGAGACGCCGCCGGTCGAGGTGGACACCTCGACGTTGCCGCTGGACGTCGAGATGGACGCGCCGCCGGTCGAGCTGGACGTCGAACTGGAGACGCCCGAGGAGGTGGAGCTGGAGCTGGAGACGCCCGAGGAGGTGGAGCTCGACACGCCCGAAGAGGTGGACACGCCCGACGAGGTCGAGCTCCCGCCCGACGAGGTCGAGCTGGAGCTTGCGCCGGACGAGGTCGAGCTCGAGCTTCCGCCCGACGTGGTCGATACGCCGCCCGTCGACGTGCTGGTCGAAGCGGTGAAGATCGCATTGCCGCTCGAGGAGCCGCCGAAGAAGCCGCCCGAGAAGAAGCCGCCGCCGCCGAAGCCGCCGCCGCCGCCGCCGCCGAAGCCGCCGCCCCCGCCGCCGCCGAAGCCGCCGCCGCCGAAGCCGCCGCTAGAGATGACGGGCATGACCCCGATGGAGGGCGGCAAGGGCGGGGGCGCGAAGCCGAAGCCCGGCGCCGGCTGGGTGATCGTGCGAGTCGTGACCCGGGACGGGGCCACGGCCGGGCAGGACAGGGTGCGGCGCACCGTGCGTCTCACAACGCGGCGCCCCGACGTCGCACGGGCGCGGCGCACCTGCTGGGTGCGGCTCACCGAAGCGGAGGACGACGCCTTGGCGCGCGCCTGCTTGACGATCGCGGGACGTGAAGGCGGGTTTTCGGCGACATGGACGGCCCCGCCGCCGATGATCGCCCCTCCGCATGCGCATGCGCACAATTGCGCCAAAGCCATTCTGACCGACATAAAGCACCTGTTCCTGGCCGCAGCGACTCGTGTCCTCGACGATCCGAAGTACTCCGCCGCTGCTTCGGCTATGCTCAGCACATGCAAAGGATTGGTTTAAGTTCAAGCGCGTTAACCATGTTTGCCCCGGTTTGGGCCTGTTCTCGGGGGTCCGGGAAGACTTGCGTCCCATAACAAGACAAGCTTGGCGGCGCAGTAAAAGGGATCGCGCTTTGACTTGGCCGGTGGCGTTGCGCCCGCCGCCGATTCGCTCGTCGTCCGGAGGTTGCGATTCGCGCCCGATTCGCGGCCTCCCGGACACCGGTTTCAGTGGCGATGCGCTACGCATCTCGCGCGCCTTCAGAGACGAAAACGGAAGAATTTTCATGCACGATTTGAGTGACTTGCGGAGACACAAAGGGGGGCGTATAGGCGCGCTGGGGCAAGCTCCGATTCTGCGGGAAATAAGTGGAACGGCGCTTTGGAGAGGTACCGATCGGCTCGCCGGCCGCTCGGTGGAGTTGGAGGGGTGTATGGCTACGGCTTTGAGTGACATCTACGGTTCGCAACACCATGCGGACCGCGCGCTTGTTCCCGATACGGGCTACCGCCCGGGCGCCAACGAAGAGTTCATGAGCCCGCTGCAGCTGGCTTATTTCCGCCAGAAGCTGCTCGGCTGGAAGGACGAGATCCTGCGCGAATCGCAAGGGACCATCGCCCAGCTCAAGACCGGCCCGCTGCGCGAGGCGGACCTGACCGACCGTGCTTCGAGCGAGACCGACTGGGGCATCGAGCTTCGCACCCGCGACCGGCAGCGCAAGCTCATCTCCAAGATCGACGCGGCGCTGCGCCGGATCGACAGCGGCGAATACGGCTTTTGCGAAGTGACCGGCGAGCCGATCTCGCTCGCCCGTCTCGAAGCCCGCCCGATCGCGACCATGACGGTGGAAGCCCAGGAGCGCCACGAGCGCAACGAGCGCGTCTCCCGCGACGATTGATCCCAAACCCTCTCCGCCGGGGGGCGGAGAGGGGCGTGGGTTGCTCAATAGGTGAGGCATGCGTCACTCCTCCCCGGAACGGGGAGGGGGACCATGCGAAGCATGGTGGAGGGGGCCCGGCGCGGGTGCAGGGGGCTCGCTTCGCTCGCACCCCTCCACCGCACTTCGTGCGGTCCCCCTCCCCGTTTCGGGGAGGAGCTGCTTCCTAGCCCGCCGCCTCCAGCTCCGCCCAGATCGGCAAATGATCCGAGGCCTTGCGCGCCGCGGCCGAGGCGTGGGCGCCGCTTGCGACCACGTCGAGGTTCTCAGAGACCATGATCCGGTCGAGCTGCGCGATCGGCCGCCGGGCGTGGAAGCTGCGCCCGCATTCGGCGAACTTATGGTGCGCCGAGAAATCGCGAAGGCACCCGCCGCGCACGCTCCATTCGTTTAGGTCCCCCATCAGCACCGTCGCCGGCTCGCCGTCGCGCGCGGCGAGGTGGGCGAGGATGGCTGAGGCCTGGCGCCGCCGCCAGAGACCCGAGAGATCGAGATGCATGCCGACGACGCGCAGCGCCTCCCCGCCCACCTTCAAGTCCGCGAGCACGGCGCCGCGCGGCTCGAGCGAAGGGAGATGGACCAGCTCCTGGTCGACGATCTCGACGTCCTTCTTCACGAGAAGCGCATTGCCGTGCCAGCCGATGCTCCCGGCGCGGCCGTCGAGCGGCACGGGCTTGTAGGGGCTGAGCGTCTCGATCAGCTCGAAGGGGAGGGCGCTCGCCCGCGATCCGAAGCGCCGGTCCGCCTCCTGGAGCGCGATCACGTCGGCGTCGAGCTCGTTCAGAACTTCGATCGTGCGCTCGGGCCGACGCCGCCGGTCGGTCCCGATCGCCTTTCTCATATTGTAGCTGGCGACGCGGATCATCGCGCCGCCTCATGCGGAGCAAGCCCGCGCCGCGCAAGCGCTATGGCTTAATGCCCCTTGCGGTCGGTGATCTTGCCGAGCTGCCGGTCGAGCGCGACCGCCGCCTTTTTCGCCGCGCCGAGGACGGCGCGCTGCACGTCCGGTCCGTTGTCGTGAACGGCGACGGGCTGGAGGCCGTTCATCCGCGCCTCGAGCGAAGCGCGCAGGTCCGAATTGCCGCCGCGCGGGCCGTTCACGTCGGACACGTGCACTTCGACATGGGTGACCCGCTCCTCGAAGCGGGCGAGCCGCTGGCGGATCTGCTCCTCGAGCCGGTCGTCGCGCTCGGTACTGCTTTCGATCTGGTTGTCGGTGTGGATCTGGATGAACACTCATACTCTCCTAAGCCGTGCGCGTTGAATGCGAGGGAAGGGGGAGGGTTCCCTGGAAGGCGTCAACATCCGTCACGGAAACCGTCATGCCGGACTTGATCCGGCATCCACCTTCTTGCGGCCGGCGTGAAGAAGAAGGTGGACCCCGGATCAAGTCCGGGGTGACGCATCGGAGAATGGCCGAGCCTTTCCCCCGCCTCTCGCCTCTTCCCCTTTTGTTCCGGTCGCGCTACCACAACGCCATGGCGAAACCGCGCACACGTTATGTCTGCCAGGCCTGCGGATCGGCGCAGAACCGCTGGGTCGGGCAATGCCCCGACTGCTCGGAATGGAATACGCTGGTCGAGGATGCCGGCGCGGTCGTCACTCCCTTCGCGGCGCGCCACAATCTGAGGGGCGGCGGGCGGCGGGTTCAGCTCGTCGGGCTCGACGCGGAAGTCGCGCTGCCGCCGCGCATGTCCACGGGCATCGCCGAACTCGACCGGGCGCTGGGCGGCGGGCTGGTCGCGGGCTCGGCGACGCTCATCGGCGGCGATCCCGGCATCGGCAAGTCGACCCTGCTCCTCCAGGCCGCGGCGAAGATCGCCATGCAGGGCCGCGGCGTGGCCTACATTTCCGGCGAGGAAGCGGCGGACCAGGTACGCCTGCGCGCCCGCCGGCTCGGCCTCGGCTCGGCCCCGCTCCAGCTCGCCGCCGCGACGTCGGTACGCGACATATTGACGACCCTCGGCGAGGAGGCGCCCCCAGCGCTCCTCGTCATCGATTCGATCCAGACCATGCATTCGGACCTGATCGAAGGCGCGCCGGGGACGGTGAGCCAGGTCCGCGCTTCGGCGCACGAGCTCATCCGCTATGCCAAGGAATCCGGCTGCGCGCTCGTTCTCGTCGGCCATGTGACGAAGGACGGTTCGATCGCGGGGCCGCG
>DASQND010000023.1:0-42839 GCA_035645215.1 Allosphingosinicella sp. | reverse complement strand
GAACGCCACGCCGAGCTTGCGTCGGCGCCGTTTAGCGGGAAAGCGTCTGGCCATGCGCGACTTCTCGCAGCTTCTCGACGGGCTCGTCTACACCCGCTCGCGCAACGCCAAGCTGAAGCTGATCGGCGACTATCTCCGGCGCACGCCCGATCCGGACCGCGGCTATGCCATGGCGGCGCTGACCGGCGAGCTCGATCTGCCAGGCGTCAAGCCCGCCCTCATCCGCGCGATCACCGAGGAGCGGGTCGATCCGACGCTGTTCCGCCTGAGCTGGTCCTATGTCGGCGATCTTGCGGAAACCGTGTCGCTCCTCTGGCCCAAGCGCATCGACCAGCCCGCCGACATCGACGACGGCACCCTGCGCATCTCCACCGTCGTCGAGCGCCTGTGGAGCCTTGGGCGGAGCGAAGCGCCCGCCGCAGTCGCCGACATGCTCGACCATCTCGACGCGTCGGGGCGCTACGCCCTGCTCAAGCTCGCCACCGGGGAGCTTCGCATCGGCGTCTCGGCCCGGCTCGCCAAGACCGCGCTGGCGCAGGCCTTCGAACTCGACGTCGATGCGGTGGAGGAGGTCTGGCATGGCCTCAAGCAGCCCTACACCGAGCTGTTCGCCTGGGCGGAAGGGCGCGGCGCGCAGCCGAGCCCGAAGAACGTGCCCGTCTTCCGCCCCTTCATGCTCGCCCACGGGCTGGAGGAGGCGCGCGTCTCGATGGCGGATTATGCCGCCGAGTGGAAATGGGACGGCATCCGGGTGCAGATCGTCCGCGTCGGCGGCGAGACGCGGCTCTACAGCCGGGCCGGCGACGACATCACGAGGAGCTTCCCCGAAGTCGCGGCGAGCTTCGATGCGGACGGGGTGCTCGACGGCGAACTCCTGGTGCGCGGCGAAGCGCAGGGGGCGGCCGAGCATGGCGGCGCGGCGGCAAGCTTCAACGCGCTCCAGCAACGGCTCGGGCGCAAGGTCGTGTCGGCGAAGACGCTCGCCGACTACCCGGCTTTCGTGCGGCTCTACGACATCCTCTTCGACGCCGGGGAGGACCTGCGCGCCCTCCCCTGGTCCGAGCGGCGCGCCCGGCTCGAAGCGTTCGTGCCGCGCCTCGATCCCGCCCGCTTCGACGTTTCCGCCCTCATCGAAGCCGAAAGCTTCGACCAGCTCGAGGAGATCCGCGCCGGGACACGCGACGCTTCGATCGAGGGCGTGATGCTGAAGCGGCGCGACAGCCCGTACGTGGCCGGGCGGCGCGCGGGCCTCTGGTACAAATGGAAGCGCGATCCGCTCACCGCCGACTGCGTCCTCATGTACGCCGCGCGCGGCAGCGGGAAGCGCTCGTCCTATTATAGCGACTACACCTTCGGCTGCTGGTCCGCCCCGCCCGAGGAAGGCGGCGAACTGCTCCCTGTCGGCAAGGCCTATTTCGGCTTCACCGACGAGGAACTGATGGGGCTCGACCGCTTCGTGCGCAACAACACGGTGCAGCGCTTCGGGCCGGTGCGAGAAGTCGCCAAGACGATGGTCCTCGAAGTCGCCTTCGATTCGATCCACCTTTCCAAGCGCCACAAATCCGGCCTCGCCATGCGCTTCCCCCGCGTCAGCCGCATCCGCACCGACAAGCCCGCGCACGAGGCGGATCTGGTGGACACGCTGAAGCGGATGGTGACCTAGCGGCAGCGGCCGCGCGCGTGGTGGAGAGATCTGACACCCAATACCGTTCGGGCTGAGCTTGTCGAAGCCCTGCCCTTCTTCCGGTGCTGGCGCAAAGGAAGGGCAGCCCTTCGACCGGCTCAGGGCGAACGGTGTTTCCGGTGCAGGTTCTCCGGGGTGCCCCGTCCCCACCCGGCACACCTGCCCTCCTTGCGGCAGAGCGTTTGAACGAAGCGGCGAATCGCGCGTTCTTGGGGCTTGGCAGTAGGAGACGGCCTATGTTGCGGTCGATGGTGCAGTCCGAGCACGAGCGCTTCGCTCACGATCCTTCGACGCGCGGCTATTGCCCCGTCTACCGGGAAAACCAGGTCAACCACTGCCCCGGATGCGGGCGCACGCACTGGTTTGTCGGGCGGCTTTCGGCCGAATGCGGCTTCTGCGCGACGGCCCTGCCGCTGGCCGAAGGCGCCTCGCGCGGCGGCGGCGGCCTGGCGCGCCGGCACCATCCGGTCTTCTTCACGTCGTCCGGCGTGCGCGCCTGATCTCAAGCGGTCGGCTGCGGCCGATCGAGCCTTTCGCCAAGGCCTTCCGGATCGAACCCGCTCGCGCCGAGCGTCTGCGTGCAGCGCGCAAGCAAGTCCGCCCGCTCACTTTCGGGAACCGCGGGCGCACGCGCCAGGTCGTAGCCCGGCACCGCGGCGTCGATCCTGCCGATGAAGAAATGCGCCGCGCTGAGGCCAAGCGCCCGCGCCGCCGGTTCTTCCGCCCGCGCGAGGTCGGCCATCAGCCGGTAGCAGCGAAGATCCGCCGGGTCGGGCGCCGCGGCCTGAGGCGAGGCCAGCAGGGCCGCAAGGAGAATCGCGTTCATCCACTCTCGTGCTAGCGAGCAATGGTGCACGCCCGCTCAGGAGAGATGGTTACCGCGATCTTCAGGATGTCAGACGGGCTCGTCCAAGACCGTCATCCCGGCGGAGGCCGGGATCTCAGGACCAGATGTCTCGGGCGTCAGTGGAGGGCGCCCTGCACGAGCCGCGGCGCTTTTCACCCGCTGAGATCCCGGCCTTCGGGTTCCCATCAAAGTACTACTTTGATGGGGTCCCTCCCGGGATGACGTGTGGCAAAAAAGATGCGCCCCGGCTTCTGCCGAGACGCATCCTTTGGAGTCTGAGGCAGGAAGCCGCGCGGCGGGCGGTGAGGCCGGCCGCGCGCGCTTCTTACTGGAGCGGCGAGAGGTTCACCGCTGCGGTCTTGCCGCGGCGGTCGACTTCAAGCTCGAACTCGACCCGGTCGCCCTCGTTCAGCGAGGACATTCCGGCGCGCTCGACGGCCGAGATGTGGACGAACGCGTCCGGCTGCCCGTCGTCGCGGCTGATGAAGCCGAAGCCCTTCATGGCGTTGAAGAACTTGACGGTGCCCGAAGCCTTTTCGCCGGTGAGCTGGCGCTGGGGGCCGCCCATGCCGCCGCCGGCGCCGCCCGCACGCGGGCCGCCCGGACCGGCGCGATCCTCGCGCGGCGGGCCGCGGTCGGTGACCGGAAGCGGTTCGCCTTCGATGACGAGCGAGGTGGCCGAAATGCGGCCGCCGCGGTCGACGAGGGTGAAGCCGAGCGGCTGCCCTTCGGCGAGGCCGGTGAGGCCCGCCTGCTCGACCGCGGAGATGTGAACGAACACGTCCTCGCCGCCGTCGTCGCGCACCACAAAGCCGAAGCCCTTTTGCGCGTTGAAGAACTTAACGACGCCCTTGCCTTCGCCGATGACCTGCGGGGGCATGCCGCCGCCGCCGCCGCCGCCGCCGCGGAACCCGCCGCCGCCGCTGCCGCCGCCGCCGAAGCGATCGCCGCCGCCGCCGCCGCCGCCGTAGCCGCCGCCGCTTCCACCGCCGCCGCCGCGATAACCGCCGCCGCCGCCGCCGAAGCGATCGCCGCCGCCACCGCCGCCGCCGTAACCGCCGCCGCCGCCGCCGCCGAAGCGGTCACCGCCGCCGCCGCCGAATCGGTCGCCGCCGCCGCCGCCGCCGGCGAAGCCGCCGCTGTAGCTGTCTTCACCGAAGCCGTCGCGCTTGTCTCTGCCGCGCCCGCCACGCTCGCCGCGGCGTCCTCTGTCGAAACCCATGTCCTTCAAATACTTTCCGCGCCCGGAACCCCTGTCAAAAACCACCGCGCCGGGCCAAGCGCGCAGACGGCTTCCCGCGCCCTTTATTGGCGCATGGTCTCACCCCATAGCCCAAAAAACCAATCCGGGCGAGAGCTTTCGCCGCCCTTGTCAAGAGGCGCGCCGCACTGTTGCAGCCGGGGCTCAGTGTTTCCTGTGGACGACCGCGTGGTGCACCGCGACGATCATGGCCCCGATCGTCAGGCCGACGATTCCCGCACCGATCGTGCCGACCAGCCATTCGACGAAGCCGTGGGCGACCGGGCTGGCGTGGGCGGCGCCGACCGCGGCGTCGTGGATGATGTGTTCGGGCGCCTCGACGTGGAAGCTGGCGAGGCCATGGACGATGATGTCGCCGCCGACCCAGATCATCGCCGCGATGCCGACGATCGACAGCAGGGCGAGCAGCTTGGGCATGCCGAGCACCAGGCCGCGCCCGATGGCGCGTGTGCCGCCGTTGCGCCTCTGGGCGAGGTGAAGGCCGATATCGTCCATCTTCACGATAAGGCCGACGACTCCGTAGACGCCGACCGTGATCGCGATGGCGACGACGACCAGGATCGCGGCGCGGATGGCGAACGGCTCGTTCGCGACTTCGTTGAGCGCGATCACCATGATCTCGGCCGACAGGATGAAGTCGGTGCGCACGGCGCCCGCGACCATCGTCTCCTCATGCGCGGCGCTGGCGACCTCCGCGACCTTTTCGGCGGTATCCTCCTTCTTGTGGCCGACCGCTTCCCAGACCTTTTCCGCGCCTTCGAAGCACAGATAGGCGGCGCCCAGCATCAGGATCGGCATGATCGCCCAGGGAAGGAGCCAGCTCAGGAGCAGGATGGCGGGCAGGATGACGAGCAGCTTGTTGCGGATCGATCCCTTGGCGATTCGCCAGATGATCGGAAGCTCGCGGTCCGGCGTGAAGCCGGTCACGTAGCGCGGAGTGACCGCCGTATCGTCGACCACCACGCCCGCCGCCTTGAAGCCGGCGCGGCCCGCGGCGGCGCCGACATCGTCGATCGAAGCGGCGGCGACCTTGGCGATCAGCGCCACGTCGTCGAGCAGGGCGGCAAGACCGCTGGGCATGAAGATCGGCTCCCCCGTTGAGCGTGCAGGCCCGCCCCTCTCGCGAAAAGAAGCGGGGCGATCAAGCCCGGCCGCGGAGGGCAAGCGGCGCCCGCGGGTCCGCCGCCCATTGAGCGTTCAGCCTCTTGGGCCTATCTCGCTTCCGATGACCGTACATTTCCACGAAGAAGATCTGCCGCTGGACGCGCTCGCGCCGGGCACCGCCGTCGCCGTCGATACCGAGACGATGGGCCTGCGCCTGGGGCGCGACCGCCTCTGCGTCGTCCAGATCGCCGACGGGCGCGGCGACGAGCATCTAGTCCGCTTCTCGCCGGGCAGCGACTATGCCGCGCCGCATCTGAAGAGCGTGCTCACCGATCCGGCGCGCCTCAAGCTCTACCATTTCGCGCGCTTCGATATCGCGTCCATCTACGCCTATATGGGCGTGCTCCCGGCGCCGGTTTACTGCACCAAGACCGCGTCGCGGCTGATCCGCACCTATACGGACCGGCATGGCCTGAAAGAGCTGGTGCGCGAGCTCACCGGCCAGGAAATCTCGAAGCAGCAGCAGAGCAGCGACTGGGGCGCCCCCGAGCTCAGCGACGCGCAGAAGGATTATGCGGCGTCGGACGTTCGCTATCTCCACGCCATGAAGGAAAAGCTCGACGAGCGCCTGGCGCGCGAGGGCCGCACCGCGCTGGCCCAGGCCTGCTTCGATTTCCTGCCGCACCGGGCGCTGCTCGATCTCGCCGGGTGGGCGGACGAGGACATCTTCGCCCATGTCTGAGGCCGCCGCTCAGAGACCGCGGAGCAACCGCTGGGCGCGGCCCGGCGGCTTTCACGATTATCTGGTCGGCTTTTTGAAGTTCGTGCTTCCCGCGCTCGTCGGGGTGCTGCTCGCCTATCTCGCGCTGGCGCCGCTTTCCAAGGGCCCGGAGGTCAGCTTCCTCCTCGACAAGAACAAGGTCGAGACCGCGCAGGAGCATATGAGCACCCAGCAGGCGCGATATCGCGGCCAGGACAAGACCGGCCGCCCCTTCCTGATCAGCGCCGAGGCCGCCGTCCAGGCCCGCTCGGACGACCCCATCGTCAACATCGACGGCATGGCCGCGCAGATCGGCCTCGACAGCGGCCCCGCCCGGATCGAAGGCCAGCGCGCCCGCTACGACATGTCGGTCCAGCAGGTCGACGTCGCCGGGCCGATTCTGGTCACCGCCGCGGACGGCTACCGCCTCGACACCCGCGACGTCCGGGTCGATTTGAACGAGCGCATTCTCGAGAGCCGCGGCGCCGTCGAAGGCCGCATGCCGCTCGGCCGCTTCACCGCCGGCCGCTTCCGCGCGGACCTTAATCAGCGGGTCGTCATCCTCGACGGGCGGGCGCGCTTGCATATCGTGCAGGGGGCGCTCAGATGAGCCGCATGAGGACCATCGCCATCGCCTCCGGCTCGTTCGCGCTTTCGGCGCTGGCGCTGACGCTGACTCCCGCCCTCGGGCAGGAGCCCGCTTCGGCGCTGCGCGGCCACAATATCGACGCGCCCGTCGACGTCGCCGCCGACCGGATCGAAGTGCAGGACCGCGCCGACCGCGCGATCCTCACCGGCAACGTCGTCGTCCGCCAGGCCGAGCTGCAATTGAACGCGCCGCGAGTCACCGTCGCCTACGCCAACCAGCAGGGCATCGAGATCAACCGCATCGACGCGAGCGGCGGCGTCACCCTGCGCAGCCCGTCCGAGACGGCGAGCAGCCAGTACGCGATCTACGACACCGACAAGCGGCTCATCACCCTGCTCGGCGGCGTCACTCTCGTGCGCGGGGCGAACCGGGTCAGCGGCGGCCGCCTCGTCCTCGACCTCCAGAGCGGCCGCGCGGTGATGGACGGCGGCGGCCCGGCGGGACCCGCCGGAACCGAGACGGCACCCACCGGCCGGGTGACCGGCACCTTCACCGTGCCGCGGCGCTCGAATTCCAATTAACGTCATTGCGAGCGAAGCGAAGCAATCCAGTGGGCGTGGGTACAGGTCTCCCACGCCCGCTGGATTGCTTCGTCGCTTCGCTCCTCGCAATGACGGCTCAGCTCACCGCGATTGGCGCGCATGCACGAATCTTGCCAGTTGAGGCAAAGCCCGCCTTCGCCTAAACATGACAACGGGATAGGGGCATCATGAGCGACACTGCGTTCATCGAACGGACCTGGGAAACGGAAGCGGCCGAAGCGTCGATGGACGCGGGGGACCGCGGCCTCGCCGTCGTTTCCATCGCCAAATCCTACGACCGCAAGGTGGTGCTCCGCGAAGTCTCGCTGCACGTCCAGCGCGGCGAAGTGGTCGCCCTGCTCGGCCCGAACGGAGCCGGCAAGACGACCTGCTTCTATTCGGTCATGGGCCTGGTGAAGCCCGACAGCGGCCGGATCATGCTCGAAGGGCAGGACATCACCCGCCTCCCCATGTACCGCCGCGCGATCCTGGGTCTTGGCTACCTGCCGCAGGAAACCTCGATCTTCCGCGGCCTCACCGTGTCGCAGAACATCATGGCCGCCCTCGAAGTCGCCGAGCGCAAGCGCGCCGTCCGACGCGAGCGGCTCGAACAGCTCTTGGGCGAATTCCACATCGAGCATCTTCGCGACGCGCCGGCCATGGCGCTGTCGGGCGGCGAGCGGCGCCGCTGCGAGATCGCCCGCGCCCTCGCCGCGAGCCCGTCGATCATGCTCCTCGACGAGCCCTTCGCGGGCATCGATCCGATCTCAATCTCCGACATCCGCGACCTCATCCAGCAACTCAAGGGCCGCGACATCGGCGTCCTCATCACGGACCACAATGTCCGCGAAACCCTCGACATCGTCGACCGCGCCTACATCATCTACGGCGGCGAGGTGCTCTTCTCCGGCAGCCCCCACGACCTCGTCCGCGACGAGAATGTGCGGCGGCTGTATCTGGGCGAAAGCTTCGAGTTGTGACCCAGGCGTCCCTCCGTCATTGCGAGGAGCGCAGCGACGAAGCAATCCAGCGGGCGTCTGAGCGCGCACTGACTTCGTCTGGATTGCTTCGCTCCGCTCGCAATGACGCTGAGGGGGTGAGGTAAAGCCATGTCCCTCGGGCCGCGCCTCGATCTCAGGCAGAGCCAGTCGCTGGTGATGACCCCCCAGCTCCAGCAGGCGATCCGCCTGCTGGCGCTCTCCAACCTCGAAGTCGAAGGCTTCATCGCCGAGGAGATGGAGCGCAATCCTCTGCTCGACAGCGGCGGGAGCCCGGACGAAGGCCCCTACGAGCCCGCCGACGACATCCCCGCGCCGCGCGACGAAGCCGCCACGGTCGACGAACTCGTCCTCACCGGCGCCGGGATCGCCGACGCGCCGCTCGACATCGATTTCGACCATGAGAACCTCCACCAGGACAGCGCGTCCGATTCGATGCGCGGGCTCGACGGCAGCCTCGGCGTCTCGGGCGATCTCGGCTCAGGCGGCGCCAGCGGCGGCGAAGGGCCGGACTTCGACAGCTTCGCCGACGCCCACGAAGTCTCGCTGACCGAGCATCTCATGGCGCAGGCCGGCGAACGCCTGTCCGGCACGGACCTCGTGGTCGCCGAGCAGATCGTCGAATCGATCGACGAAGCCGGCTATTTCCGCGGCTCCCTCCTCGAGCTCGCCCAGCGCCTCGGCGTGCCGCTCAAGGACGTCGAGCGCGTGCTCGCACTCGTGCAGAGCTTCGACCCCGCCGGAGTCGGCGCGCGCACGCTCAGCGAATGCCTCGCCATCCAGGCGAAGGAAGCGGACCGCTACGATCCCGCCATGGCGCGGCTGATCGACAATCTCGATTATCTCGCCAAGGGCAATCTCGGCGCGCTGAAGCGCATCTGCCAGGTCGACGACGAGGACATGGCCGACATGATCCGCGAGCTTCGCGCCTACGATCCCAAGCCCGGCTGCAAGTTCCTCCGCTTAGAAAGCGAGGAAGCGGCCGTCGTCCCCGACGTCTTCATCGGGCGGCGCGCGGGCGGCTGGGCGATCGAGCTCAACAACGCCACGCTGCCGCGCGTCCTCGTCAACCGCTCTTATTATACCGAGCTCAACGGCGGCGCGCAGGACAAGAAGTCAAAGGCGTGGCTTTCCGAATGCCTGCAAAGCGCCAACTGGCTGGTGAAGGCATTGGACCAGCGCGCCCGCACCATCGTCAAGGTCGCGACCGAGATCGTGAAGCAGCAGGACGGCTTCTTCCGCCACGGCGTCGCGCACCTGCGCCCGCTCACCCTCCGCCAGGTCGCCGAAGCGATCGGCATGCACGAATCGACCGTGAGCCGGGTCACCTCCAACAAATATCTCTCCTGCGACCGCGGCCTTTACGAGCTCAAATATTTCTTCCGGAGCGGCATCCAGTCGAACGACGGCGGCGACGCCGTCTCGGCGGAAGCGGTGAAGAGCCACCTCAAGGCGCTGATCGCCGCCGAGGACCCGGAGCGCATCCTCAGCGACGACCAGCTCGTCGAGATGCTCCGCGCCAAGGGCTTCGACATCGCGCGGCGCACCGTCGCAAAGTACCGCGAGGCGATCGGCATCGGCTCCTCGGTCCAGCGCCGCCGCCAGAAAGCTCTCGGCCGGGCGGCCTGAGGCTTCAGGAGGCGGGCGTCGCCGCCGCCGGCGCGCGATAGACCGGGCTCAGCGCGGTCCAGATCGCGTCCGGATCGAGCACCCGCCAGCGCGCCTGCGCATAGTCGCGCGGCAAATTGTCGGGATCGACGAGGAGAACGTCGAGCTCCACCTCCTGGCCCGAGGCGCGCTCCATCGAATAGCCGAGGCCGCTGGTCTGAACCGTCCGAATGAGGCTGCGGCGGGCGATCACGATGAAGCCCTTCCTCCCCGTGTCCCGTGCGAGCTGGGCGGCGCGCAGCAGCGCAAGCTCGCCCGCGGTCGAGATCGATCCGCGCTCGCTGGCGTAGCGCACCGTCTGCACCCCCGCGAGCGGCCCGCTCGGCATCCGGTAATCGTCGTTCGCGCGGATGCGGAAGCTTGCGCCCGCGGGTTCGTAGTTCGGCACGCGCGCCGGCGATTCGGGCTCGGGCAGGCGGCCGGCGAGGTCGGCGACGGTGAAGGCCATCATCCTCTCGACGTCGGCATAAATGCGCTCGCGCAGCGGCCCCAGCGCGGTCCCCACGGTCGCGCGCAGCGCCGGGCGCGCCCGGACCATCTGTTCGAACAGGTCGAGCGCCGCCGCATCCGGCGCCACCGGCTTGTTCTCCAGTTCGGCGATGACCTGGTCGATCTCGCCGGCCGCGACCAGGCGGCGGAGACGCACGTGACGCTCCCAGTCGCCGAGCGCCTCCGTCGCGCGGTCGCTGACCTGGGACACCGCGGCGTGGCGCTGCCGTTGCTGGCGCCCGGGGCCGCGGCCGTCCTCGCGCGGCGGCGGCGGGGCGAGCGCCAGCTCGAGGTTCGCCCGGGCGGCGGCGAGCGCCGCATCGGCGCCGGCCGCATCGCCGCGCGTCTGGAGCGCAAAGGCGTAAGCGCCATCGAAAAAGGCACGCAGCGCGACCTGGTCGGCGGCACGCTCATGAAGCCCCTGCACCCGGTACTCGCCGCGATTGCGCGGAAGGGTGAAGACGATCTGCGGGTGGAGCGCGATCGCGTCTTCATATTGGCCGCGGATCATGGACAGGGTGAAAAGGCTGCCGATCATGGACGGGTCGACCGCGGCGAGCTGACGGATCCGCGCGAAATAGCCGTCCCACTCGCGGGTCGCGGCAAAGTGGATTTGAGCGGCCGAGAATGCGACTCCCGGTTCGTAGGGGCGGTCGGCGAGGATCGCGCTGCTGATCCGCGCCGCGCCCGCCTTGTCGTCCAGGTTGAGCATCGCGAAAGCGCGCGCGAGCCGCAGGGACAGGCCGAAGCTGCGCTCGAACAAGGGCCCGCCGCCAGCGGCGCTTTGCTCGGCGAGCGCGAGGTCCTCCATCGCAGCGGCCGAATCGTTGATCGAAAGGCGGTGCATCGCGCGCCCGTGGACGAGGCTCGCGCGGCGCAAGGCGTGGCCGGGCTCCAGCCGCGGATCGGCGAGGGCCGCCGTGCAATTCTGGATGCCGAGCGAGCCGAGCGTCGGCACCTGGCGGCGGAGCTGCGCGGTGGTGCGCGCGTTCGAGAACAGGGTGGTGACGCCGCCGATGCCGCGAGTCATGGCGTCGCCGCCGCCGGTCGGCGCGCCGAACCCGTCGCAGCCGACGAACTCGGCCGCCCCGCCCCGCTGCGCCGCCGCCGGCGCCGCGGCGAGCAGGACCATCGCCGCCGAAGCGGCCAATCGAAGCTTGAGCGTCATGGAACATCCCCTCCCGTGCCGCCCGGAAGCTAACGCGGGATGGGAGCGCGTCAACATCGTTTCGCCGCGCGATGAGGCGGTTGCCGGGAGCAGAACACGTCGTCCCGGCGAAGGCCGGGACCTCAGGGGGCGAAGTGCACAAACGGGAGTGCAGGGCGCCCTCCATGCACGCTCGCGCTCTTCACCCGCTGAGATCCCGGCCTTCGCCGGGATGACGGACTTGGACATGCTAGCTCCGGACCGCAGCCTGTGCTTTATCTCCCGCGCATCATCACGCCAGGAGCCGCCATGAAATTCCGCGCCCTCGTCCTCGCCTCCTCCGCTTTCGCCATCGCCGCCCCGGCCGCTGCCGAGGAGGGCATGTGGACCTTCGATGCCTTTCCTACGGCGCGCGTTCGCCAGGCCTATGGCTGGGCGCCGGACCAGGCGTGGCTCGATACGGTGCGGCAGGCGGCGGTGCGGCTGACGGGCGGGTGCTCGGCTTCGTTCGTGTCGCCGACCGGGCTCGTCCTCACCAACCACCACTGCGTCATGCAGTGCGTGCAGGACAATTCGACCGCCCAGGCCGACCTCGTGCGCAACGGCTTCACCGCGCGGACCCGCGAGGAAGAAGTGCAGTGCGCCGGGCAGCAGGCCGAAGTGGTGACTTCGATCACGGACGTGACGGCCCGTGTCCAGGGCGCGATCGGCACCGCGACCGGCGCCGCGCTCGCCCGGGCGCGCGACGCGGAAGTCGGCCGCATCCAGTCCGAAGGCTGCAGCGATCCGGCGCGCGAGCGCTGCCAGGTCGTGACCCTGTTCGGCGGCGGCCAGTACCGGCTCTACCGCTACCGCAAATATTCGGACGTCCGCCTCGCCTGGGCACCCGAAGCGCAGGCCGCCTTCTTCGGCGGCGATCCGGACAATTTCAATTTCCCGCGCTACGCCCTCGATGCCGCGTTCCTTCGCGTCTACGAGAACGGCCGCCCCGCCGCGACGCCGGCCCATCTGCGCTGGAACCCGCGCGCGCCCGTCGCCGGCGAGCCCGTCTTCATCGTCGGCAATCCCGGCTCCACACAGAGGTCGTTCACCGGCAGCCAGTTCGAGCTGCGCCGTTCGGTCATCTTCCCGATCCTCGTGCCGCTCTCGGCCGAATATCGTGGCCGGCTCATCGCCGCCATGGAGGGCGATGCCGAGCGCACCCGCACCGGCACCGAGACGCTCTACGGCGTCGAGAACAGCTACAAGGTTTTCCAGGGCCAGTGGCGCGCGCTTCGCGACACCGAGTTCAGCGGACGCCTCGCCGTCGCCGAACGCGAGCTGCGCCAGCGCACCGCCGCCGATACCGCGCTCGCCGGCCTCGGCGACCCCTGGAGCGAAGTCGACCGCGCCAACCAGACCTATGCCGCCATCTACCCCGAATATCTGATGCTGGAGAGCCGCGCCGGCTGGGGCTCGGAGCTTTACGATTATGCCCGTACTTTGGTCCGCGCCGCGATGGAGCGGGCCAAGCCGGAGGGCGAGCGGCTTCCCGCCTACACCAGCTCGAACCTGCCCTTGCTCGAGCACCAGCTTCTCGATCAGGCGCCGGTCTATCCCTGGCTCGAGGAGCTGACCCTCGCTTTCTGGCTTTCCAAGACTCGCGAATTGCTCGGCGCCAACGACCCGCGCGTTGCCGCCCTGCTCGGCCGCGAATCGCCCGAAGCGCTGGCGCGACGCGCCGTTTCCGGCTCACGCCTCGCCGATGTCGCCGTGCGCCGTCAGCTCTGGACGGGCGGCATGGCCGCGATCCGCCGTTCGGACGATCCGATGATCCGACTCGCGCTCGCCAACGAGACGAATGCCCGCGCCCTCCTCGACCGCTTCCGCGCGGAAGTAGACGCGCCGATCACCGCCGCCCAGTCCCGCCTCGCCCGCGCCCGCTTCGGCGCCTACGGCGACTCCAATTATCCGGACGCGACCTTTTCGCTGCGCATCTCCTACGGCTCGGTCCAGGGCTGGACCGAGAACGGCCGGGAAATCGGCCCGTTCACCCGCATCGGCGGCATGTACGAGCGCGCCACCGGCTCGGCGCCCTACGACCTCCCCGCCCGCTGGGCCGCGGCGGAAGCGCGCGTCAACAAGCGGACGATCTTCGATTTCACGTCCAACACCGACATCATCGGCGGCAACAGCGGCTCCCCGGTGATAGCGCGCGACGCGTCGGTGATCGGCACCGCCTTCGACGGCAACATCCACGCAACCGGCGGCGCCTACGGCTTCGACCCCCGCCTCAACCGCACCATCTCCGTCTCCGCCGCGGCGATCGAGGAGGCGCTGCGCAACGTCTACGGCGCCAGCGCGGTGCTGGCGGAGCTTAATGCAAGACCCGCCCGCCCCGCCCGGCGGCGGCGCTGAGGCACGCAAGGGGGACGGAGACCATGTCGCTGATCGCCGCGCTCGCGCTTGCCGCCGCTTCGCCTCCCGCCGGGAGCTGCCAGGCGGCGCTCGGGCCGCTCTATGAGGGAACGACGGAAGAAGCGCTGCCGGGCCGCGTCGACGGGGCGACGCTGAACGCGCAAAGCCTCGCCGCGCTTCGCCGCAGCCGGGGCGCGGCGACGATCACGGTGGTGGGCGGCGCCTTCCGCAATGCGGACTTCCGCGCCGCGCAACTTCGCAACGTCTGCTTCCTGGGCACCGACCTTTCCGGAAGCGACTGGCGCGGCGCCGATGCGTCAGGCGTCGGCTTCGTCCGCGCCGACCTAGCCGGCGCGAAGCTCGAAGGCGCGAGCATGCCGTTCGTGGCGCTGCGCGAGCCGAAGATGGAGGCGGTCAACGCCGCCGCCGCGGACCTGTCCGGCGGGCGCCTCGACGGGGGCTGGGACGGCAGCATGGACAATGTGGTGCTTGAGCGGGCCGACCTGCGAGGCTTCCGCTTCGACTGCGGCATCACCATCGGCGACAGCTGCGTGTCGGCGGAGCGCGTAAACCTGCGCAATGCGGACCTCACCGGCGCCCGCCTCTCCGGCTGGAACGGACAGGCGACCTTCACCGGCGCGCGGATCGACAATACGCGCATTGCCCTCCACCAGCTCCGCGACATCGCCGAGGCGACGCTCGCCGGCCCGATCCTGCTCTCCGCGGACGGCGCCGACCTGCCGATTTCCGCCGCCGAGCACGCCCTCCTCCTCACCCGACTGGTCGCGGACACGGCGCCGCCGGAGGCGCCCGCCTTCGACTGCAGCCGCGCCCGCAGCCGCGCCGAGCGCGCCATCTGCGCCGACGACGCCTACGAACTGCGCTATCTCGACCGCAGCCTCGGCTCCGTCTACCGGCGCGCCGTCGCCGCCGATCCGGCCGTTGCCGTCCGCCAGCGCGCGTGGCTCGCCGAGCGGGAACGCTGCGCCCCCACGTGCCTGCCCCGCATGTACGAAGCACGGATCGGCGAACTCATCGCGGGCATGGGGACGCCGGCGTGGGCGCGGCCCGGTGCGCGCGCCCTGTTCGTCTCCGTGCGAACCGCCTTCGACGATTCGTTCCGGAGCGACCCGCTCTACCACCGGATCCTTCCGGCGATCCTGGCCGACGCCTTTGCGCGAGTCTTCGTCCGGGTGAACGCCGACGGCACGATCGATGCGGATGGCGACGCCATCGGCGGCAACGCCCACATGTGCAGCCTGGACGGCGATCGGCTCCGCTTCGATCCGCGCACCGGCTGGTATTCGGGACCCTATCAGGCTCAGCAGGGCGATCCCGCCGCGTGGAGCGCGCGGCCGATGCCGGTGCTGCGCTTCGTCGGCGACACGGCGGAAGTCTACCGCAACGGCGTGGGAGGCTGGGGAGAGGATTCGCGCGATCCGCGCCCGAGCGACTATGCGAGCTGCGGCGCCCGGGCCCACTTCCCGCACATGGTGCACCTGCCGGTGCCGGAAGCAGAGCTCGACCGGATGATCGCCGCGCTTCAGCCTGCCACCGGTTGAGGCGACGCAACCCGGACGCCCGCGGGCCGTTCACCGCCTTGAACTTGAGGAGTGTGACGAATGACCGACCACAAGAAAAAGGGCGATTTCAACAAGAACGGCAAGGACGACATCGGCGGCGACAAGAAGCAGCGCGAGAACCGCAACGAGGACAGCCGCACCGGCGACCAGAACAGTGGCGGCGGCGGCCGCGACTGAGATGCGGATTCCAGCCCTCTTCGCCGCGGCGGCGGCGCTCGCGCTCGGCGGCTGCGAGACGGCCTTCGTCGGCGATGCACCGCGCGGCCGCTTCCAGCTCGTCGAGGTGGACGGGCGGCAGCTTCCCTATGTGAACGACAGGATCGCCTCCTGCCCGGTGACGATCCAGGCCGGCCATTTCGAAATCGACCAGGTCGCCCGCCGCTTCGAGATGATGCTCGACCGCACCGGCCCCTGCCCCGCCGCGGCGGTGGATACGACCGAGCGCGGCTCCTATCTCCGCCGCGGCGGCCGGCTCGAGCTCGAAGCGGCGGCGCCCGGCGGCACGGCGCGCAGGCTCTTCGCGAGCGAAGCGGGCGACACGGTGTCGATCGACTATGACGGCATGCGCCTCCGCTTCCGCCAGGCCGAGCGCCCGCCGCGGCGGTGAGGGCGGCTGAACGCGCCGGAGTTCCAATTCCGTTCGGGCTGAGCCTGTCGAAGCCCTGTCCTTTCTTCGGGCACCGGTAGGAAGAAGGGCAGGCCTTCGACAGGCTCAGGCCGAACGGTGTTTGGGACGAACGCCGAGTTTTTCCCCTGACCCCGCCCCACGCATTCACCCCCCAAACGAAAAAGGAGCCGCCCTTGCGGGCGACCCCTTTCCCTCGCGCGATGCGCTGCGCGACCGGTTAGAAGGTGAGGCCGACGCCGAGCAGCACATTGTGCCGGTCCGTGCCGCCTTCGTAGTTCGAGTAGCGATACTCGGCCTTGGCGAAGAGGTTGCCGCCGAGGCGCTGCTGGACGCCGGCGCCGATGCGGAAGCCGTCGAGATTGTCGGCCGCGCTCGTCGTGACTCCGGCCGGAGTCGTGTAGGCCACGCGGAAGCGGGCATTGGTGTAGCCGGCCAGCGCATAGACCGCGGTGTTCTCGCTCACATTGACGCCGGCGCGGACGCCCGCCGCGAGATCGCGGCCGGTGTCGACGCAGGTGCGGTCGTTGGCGACGAGCACGCTCGTCTCGCAGGCATCGGAGGTCGAGAAATCGGCCGAGAGGTCGACGCCGACGAAGGCATTGCGGCCGACGCGGACGTCGTAGCCGACGCCGACGCCGTACAGGATGCCGTCTTCGCCGATCCCGTCATTGGACACATTGTCCCAACCGCCGTGGATTTCGACGCGCGGCTGGGCCGCGGCGGGGGTGGCGGCGGCGACGGCGGCGACCGAAGCGGCGACGAACAGAATCTTCTTCATTTCAAATACTCCCTGAATGGTTGGTCGGCGCCCCCCCCCGGGGGTTGGGTTGGGGAGGACGGGGGCGCCTGGCTCGTTTGTCGGTTGATTGGCCCGGCCTCAGGCCCGGGCGGTGATCGTGTCGGCGGCGCTGTGCTGGATCGCCGCAACGGTCCCGCTCATGACGCTGACGCTCCAGCCGAGAGCGGCCGCGACGATCAGGACGAGGTGCAACCCCGCTGTTCGCTGGATGTACATGTCTTCACTCCTTCGACGCAGCCGTGCCTGGCTGACGAAGGCCGGTCTGGCGGCAGTGCGTTTCGAGTTGATGCCGCGAAACAGGCTTTGTGGTTTCGAGTGTTTCAGGCGATGATTTAATGTCCCGGCAGGGCGCGCGGCGCGGTGCCGCCGCCGTTGACTTCGTGTTCGGCCGCAGCGACTGTCCGGGCATGAAAAAAGGGCCGCCCTTTTCAGGACGGCCCTTCCTCCACGGTCGGCTCTCGAGGGGAATGAGAGCCGGTCGGCGCCCCGCCGGTGGGGTGGGGACTGAGCGGGAGCGCCGATTCCGCTGCGGCGCCGGTTCAGGCCCTGGCCTCCACCGCCGCCGAGTGACCGGTGTACTGGATCGCCGCGACCGTGCCGCTCAGCACGGAGGCGCTGCAGCCCAGGGCGGCTGCGACGATCAGGAGCAGGTGCAACCCCGCTTTCCGCTGGATGTCCATGTGTCTTCTCCCGTGACGCAGCCGGGGATCGGCTGACGGGGAGCCAGATGCACCCGGCCGGTTTCGCGATGAATTCGCGCGCAAAGCTTTGTTGTTTCATTTGTAACTCTTTCGCGAAGGGCGTTCACGCGCTATAAGGAGGCATCGGACCCGGGGGGGTTTCACGTGACTTTTGAATGCGACGACACCGGCCGGCCGTGCGCTCTTGCGAGCGTCGTGCGCTCGTCGCTGAACGCCATCCTGGTCGTCGACCAGCGCGGCAACATCGTCGATTTCAATGCCGCCGCGGAGCGCGCCTTCGGCCAGAAGCGCGAGGCGATGATCGGCCTCAGCGCCAGCGCCCATATCGTGCAAAGCCCGCTCCACCCGGGGGACCGGCACCGCATCCGCTCCTTCTTCGTCGAGCGTGCCGAGGGCGAAACCGCGGTACGCGGCCGAGTCGACTGGCGCGGCGGCGGCGGGGTGCTGGTCCCCATCGAGGCGACGATCACCGAAGTGCATCTGAACGGCGCGAGCCGCTTCATCTGCAGCCTCCGCGACCTGTCGGGCGAACGCCACGCCGACGAGGAGCTCCAGGAATCGCGGCGGCGGCTCGAGCTTGCCGTCGAGGGCGCCAAGATCGGCATCTGGACCTTCGATCTCGAAACCGGCGGCACCTGGTATTCGGACCGCTCCAAGCAGATGTACGGCCTGCCGCCGGACGCGGTGATGGGCGCCGAAATCATCAAGAACGCGGTCCGCCCGGATTATTGGGACGAAGTCGCCGAGCCGTACCTCCACGGCTTCAAGCAGGACAAGGTCGAGGTCGAATATCCGGTGACCTGCCCGGACGGGTCGGAGCGCTGGGTCTATTCGCTCGGCGCGCTCGCCCGCGACAAGGACGGCCATGCCCGCGCGGTGAACGGCATCCACCTCGACATCACCGACCGCAAGCGCGCGGAGGAGGAGCTCGCCCAGGCGCGCCTCCACCTCGACATGGCGGTGGACGGCGCCGACCTCGGCATCTGGCGCCTCGATCCGCGCACCGGCGACGCCTGGTATTCCGATCGTTCGCGCAACCTGTGGGGCGTCGGCGACGACATCCAGATGGATCGCGAGACGATGTGGCGGCACATCCACCCGGACGACCGCGCAAAGGTGCTCGAACCCTATCGAAGCAACTTTCCAAGCGACCGGATCGACCTCGAGCACCGCGTCGTCTGGCCGAACGGCCAGATACGCTGGGTCCATTCGATCGGCAGCGTCCACCGCGATGCTGCCGGGCAGGCGGACGGAGTCAGCGGCATCCACCTCGACATCACCGACCGCAAGTGCGCGGAAGTCGAGCTCGCGCGCTCGCGCGAAGCCCTCCACCAGTCGGAAAAGCTCGCGGCCCTGGGCTCGCTCCTCGCGGGCGTCAGCCACGAGCTCAACAACCCGCTGTCCGCCATCGTGGGCCAGGCCGAGATGCTGGAGGAGGATGCTGTCGGCACCCCGCTCGAGCAGCGCGCGAAGAAGATCAGCGCCGCGGCGGACCGCTGCGCCCGCATCGTCCAGACGTTCCTCGCCATGGCGCGCCGCCGCGAGCCCGACCGGCTGGCCATCGATCCCAACGCCCTCGTCGTCGACGCGCTCCAGATCACCGAATATGCGCTTCGCACCACCGGCATCACCGCGTCCGTCGAATGCGATCCCAACGTGCCGGCGATCGAAGGCGACCGCGACCAGCTCCACCAGGTGCTGGTCAACCTCATCATCAACGCGCAGCAGGCGCTGGAAGGCGCCGAGACCTTCGACAAGCGCCTGTGCGTCAGGACCTGCGTCACCGCGTCGGGCAGGGTCGCGATCGACATCGTCGACAACGGCCCCGGCGTCCCCCAGGACCTCACCACCCGCATCTTCGAGCCCTTCTTCACGACCAAGCCGACGGGCTCGGGCACCGGCGTCGGCCTGTCCTTTTCCTTCGGCATCGTCGAGGCGCATGGCGGCTGCCTCTCCGTTCTCCCTTCGGACGAGGGCGCGACCTTCCGGATCGAGCTTCCCGCCGCTTCGCCCGTCACGCTCGAGATCGTTCCGGAAGCCGAAGCGCCCCATTCCGCGCCGATCGCGACGGTGCGCCGCCGCGCCCTCGTCGTCGACGACGAGCCGGACATCGCCGACACGATCCGCGAACTCCTCGAGCGCGAAGGCTTCGACGTGGTCGTCGCCTCGGAAGGCAGCGCCGCCCTGCGCGCGCTCGACCGCCACGAATTCGACGTCGTCCTTTCGGATCTGCGCATGCCGGGCGTCAGCGGCCCCGAAATGTACGCCCGCATCAGGGAAGTGCGCCCCCAGCTCCTCGACCGGATCGCCTTCGTCACCGGCGACACGCTCGGCGCCTCGATGGACGCGTTCCTCAAGGAAAGCGGCCGGCCGGTGCTCGAAAAGCCCTTCACCCGCGCCGGCGTGCGCTGCCTCGTCCAGGCGCTGATCGAACCGTGAGGGGGGAGCAATGAGCACGCAGATGCAGCAGCAGGCCGCCGCCCACATCATCGTCGTCGACGATGACGACGACGTCCGCAACACGGTCGCCGAATATCTCCTTCGGAACGGCTTCGCGGTCAGCGAGGCCAATGGCGGCGAGGCCCTTCGCGCGCGCATGGCCGAGCGGCCGATCGACCTTGCCCTTCTCGACATCAACATGCCCGGCGACGACGGCCTGACCCTGGCGCGCGAGATCCGCGCCTCGGGCGATGCCGGCATCATCATGCTCACCGCCAAGAACGACGACATCGACCGGATCGTCGGCCTGGAGATCGGCGCCGACGACTACATCACCAAGCCCTTCAACCCGCGCGAGCTCCTCGCCCGCGTCCGCTCGGTCCTGCGCCGCGCCAGGGCGAGCGCGGGCGGCGAAGCGCCGGCGACGATGGGCCGCGAAGTGCAGATGGGAAAATGCCGGCTCAACCTCGACAGCCGCAAGCTCTACTGCGCCGACGGTTCCGAGCAGCCCCTGACCGCCATGGAGTTCGATCTCCTCGCCACCTTCGCCGCCCATCCCGGCCGCGTCCTGTCGCGGGACCAGCTTCTCGATCTCGCCCACAACAAGGAGATCGAGCCCTTCGACCGCTCGATCGACATCCGCGTCACGCGCATCCGCCGCAAGATCGAGGACGACCCGGCCAAGCCCCAGGCGATCAAGACCGTCCGCGGCGCCGGCTACGTCTTCACCCCGCGCGCGGGGGGCTGAGCGGGGCACCCCTCATCCTCCTTATTGGCGAAGCCAATGGGGAGGGAGACCGTCCGAAGGACGGTGGAGGGGTAGGTGACGAGGCCTCGCCTTCTACCCCTCCACCATGCTTCGCATGGTCCCCCTCCCCATCCGCTTCGCGGACGGGGAGGATGAAGAACCGCCTCCGCAGCCGCCCTGCCACATTTGTAGTGTCCACCTTCGGACGCGATTCTGTCCGTTTCCGGACATCGCCCCGCCCCGCCGCCGCCTCGGCTCCCGGCGCTTAGAGACATTTCCGCAAGAACGATCATTTGGCACGGCTCGTGCTCGGTGAATGGCTCCAGACACAAGGAGACACATCATGGCACGCTTCGAATCGATCGCTTTCGGCTTCTGCGCCACCTTCGCCGCCGTCCTGACGATCGCCACCCTTTCGCCGATCGCCTGAGCGGAAACGGACACAAAGAACTTGCAACCTGCTACAGATGTGGCATGCTACAAACGTAGCAGGGGAGTGGATGTGACAGCGTACGGGACTTTTGGGCTTCAGGCATCGCGGGCCGCGCTCGCTCTGGCGCTCGCCGCGGCGGGCACCCCCGCCCTCGCGCAACCGGCGGCAGCGCCCGCTCAGGCGGCGACGCCCGCACCGGCGCCGGCCGGCGGCGAGCCGCAGACCCCCGTCGATCCCGGCGAAAGCGCGACCGATCCCGCCGCCGTCGCCGTCCCGCCGCGCACGGGCCCGCGCACCTTCACGCCGCAGGATTTCGCCCGCTTCGCGCCGCGCACCGCGCTCGACATGATCCGCCAGGTGCCCGGCTTCACCATCCGCGACGCGCCGCAGGAGCGCGGCCTCGGCCAGGCGACCGCCAACGTCCTCATCAACGGCCAGCGCATCGGCGGCAAGTCCGACGACGTCGGCGCCCAGCTCGGCCGCACCCCGGCGGCCAACGTGATCCGAATCGAGATCGTCGACGGCGCGACGCTCGACGTCCCGGGCCTTTCCGGCGAAGTCGCCAACGTCATCACCCGCGCGACCCGGACCAACGGCCAATTCTCCTGGCGCCCCGAATTCCGCCTCCGCCACACCAACCCGCTCTTCACCCGCTTCGACACGTCGGTGAGCGGCCAGACCGGCCCCGTCGAGTGGACCTTCGGCCTCGAGAACCAGGCCAATCGCGGCGGCGCGGGCGGCCGCACCCAGATCTTCAACCGCAACCGCGCGCTGCGCGAGCTTCGCGACGACGGCTTTACCGCCAGCAGCGACCAGCCCCGCGCCAGCGCCCGCTTCGTCTATGACGGCCCCGGCGCCGACGTCGGCAACCTCAATCTCTCCTACCGCCGCTTCTGGCACCGCTTCGACGAGCTGGGGCTGCGCACCACGACCGGCGCTCCGGAGCGCGAGCGCACGGTCGACCAGAACGTCTCAGGCTACCAATACGAGATCGGCGGCGACTACGAGCTCGGCATCATCGGCGGGCGGCTCAAGCTGACCGGCCTCAACCGCTTCGAGCGCGAACCGGTCCAGCAGACGGTCGTCACCGCATTCGCCGACGGCCGCTCCTCCGTCGGCAGCCGCTTCGAACGCGACAGCGACGAGCTCGAGCGCATCGGCCGCGCCGAGTTCCGCTGGCGCGGCGGCGGCGCCGAGTGGCAGATTTCCGGCGAGGCCGCGTTCAACCGCCTCGACGTCGAAAGCCGCATCTTCACCCTCGATCCCGACGGCACCTTCCGCGAGCTCTCCTTTCCCGCCGGGACGGGCGCGGTCGCCGAGGACCGCTACGAGGTGATCGGAAGCTACGGCCGCCCGCTCGCGCCCAACCTCACCATGCAGCTTTCCGCCGGCGGCGAATATTCGCAGCTCAGCCAAGCCGGCCCGAACGGCCTCACCCGCAGCTTCGTGCGCCCCAAGGGCCAGCTCGCGCTGAACTGGCGGCCGGACCCGCGCACCACCTTGAACCTGCGCCTGCAGCGCCGCGTCGGGCAATTGAATTTCCTCGATTTCCTCGCCACCGTGAACTTCTCCGACGATCGCGAAAATGCCGGCAACCCCGAGCTCGTCCCCCCGCAGAGCTGGGAGATGGACCTGGAAGGCATCCGCAACCTCGGCCGCTACGGCACGACGCGCCTGCGTCTCTACGGCCGCCTGCTCCAGGATGTCGTCGACACCATCCCGATCGGCGCCACCGGCGAATCGCCGGGCAATATCGACAAGGCCGGAATCTACGGCTTCGAATCGAACACGACGTTCAACTTCGATCCGATGGGCTGGCGCGGCGCCCGGCTCGACGCCCGCCTCCAGATGCAGAGGAGCCGCGTCGAGGATCCGCTGACCGGCGAGGACCGGCCGATCTCGGGCTCGCTCGTCCGCCTCGCCGAAGTCAGCCTGCGCCACGACGTGCCGGGCACGGACTGGGCCTGGGGCGCCAGCGTCGCCCACTTCAAGAGCGCGCGCAACGTCCGCCTGACCGAGATCAGCCGGCAGTCGGAAGGGCCAGCCTTCGCCGGCCTCTTCGTCGAGCATAAGGACCTGCTGGGCCTCACCGTCCGCGCCACCGCGAACAACGTCCTCGGCGCCCGCTCCAATCTCGACCGGACCGTCTTCGTCGGCCGCCGCACCGGCCCCATCGACTTCATCGAGGATCGCAACCGCACCATCGGCCCGATTTTCTCCTTCTCGGTGCGCGGCCGCTTCTGAGCCCAGCCACAACAAGGACATAGCGCCATGAAGAAGCTCATCCTCGCCGCCGCCGCCGCTCTTGCCGGCCTCGCCGCCATCCCGGGCGCGGCGGCACAGACGCCGATCTCCGTCCCGCGCTTTCAGGGCATCCAGCTTCGCGGCGGCGGCGACGTCGTCATCCGCCACGGCGCGCAGCAGCGGGTCACCCTGCTGAGCGGCGACCGCGCGCTCGCCGGCTTCGACGTCGACCGGCAGGGCACGCTCGTCATCCGCCCCTGCCGCACCTCCTGCCGCAACCAGCGCCTGCGCGTCGAGATCGTCACCCCCCGCCTCGAAGCGGTCGCGATCCAGGGCGGGGGCAGCATCCGCGCCGAAGGCGGCTTCCCCGCCGCGAACGACGTCGCCGTCTCGATCCACGGCGGCGGCACGATCGACACCCGCGCCGTCCGCAGCCGCGACGTCGCCGCCTCCATCAACGGCGGCGGCCTGATCCGGGTCTCGGCCCAGAACAACCTCGCCGCCTCGATCGTCGGCGGCGGCGCGATCCGCTACGTCGGGGATCCGCGCAAGGCGGTGTCGGTCGTCGGCGGCGGCGCGGTCACGCCCGAGCGCTAGGCCTTCCTGGCGATCACTTCGGCGACGAGCGGCGTGATCATCCTCGCGTGCGGCGGCGCCCGCTCGAGCACGCCCGCTTAGCGCGCCGCCTCCTCCGCCGAGCAATAGCCGAGCGCCGCCAGCCGCCGCGCGTTCACCGCCATGAAGGCGGCCGGCCACTGCCAGGTGAAATCCTCGCGCCCGACGATCTCGATCAGCGGCCGGATCTCGACAAGCTCCAGCCCCGCCGCCACGAGCCACTCGGGCAGGCGAAGCGCCGCGTCCGGTTCGCCCCCCGCGTCGCGCCAGCTTCGCGTCACATGGCCGCGAAAGGCGCCCAGATCGGCGTCGGGCGGCATCATCTGCCACGCGCCGTAATCGGCATATTCGTGAAACACCGCCACGCCGCCCGGCTTCAGCGCCCGCGCGACATGGCCGACCGTGCGCTCCGGCGCTTCGACGAAGGACAGGACCCAGCGGCACCACGTTGCGTCCGCGAAGCCCTCGCCGAACGCCTCTGCCGAAACGTCACGCGCCCGCACCTCGACATTGCCGAGCGCCCGCGCCCTGAGCGCCTCGAGGAAGCTCTCCGACCGCTCCAGGGCGACGACCCGCCCCTCCGGCCCGACGATTTCGGAAAGGTCCGCCGAAGCCCATCCCGGCCCCGCGCCGACATCGACGACGGTCTGCCCGGCGCCGATCCCGGCCCGCGCCCAGCCGTCCAGCACCCGCTCCCGCCACACCCTGTGCTGCAGCCCCAGCCGCTCGATCTCGTCGGCCTCGGTACCGAGAATGTAATCGCCTTCGCTCATGCGCCTCCTCTGAGCGCCGCGCGCCCGCGCCGCGACCCGTTTCTTGCGCTCGAACCCGGGCTCAGGTGAGCGGCAGCGCGACGAACCCGCGGCAGAGCGCCAGCCACGCGTCGGTCCGCGCCAGCGTGAACCAGCCGATGTGGACGACGAGGTAGAGGGGGAGCAGCACCAGCCACGCCGTGCGCCCGCGCGGTTCCTTCCGGTCCAGCCAGAGGAGGAGCAGGATGGTGAGGTCGGCGATGCCGAAGCCGATCAGCGCGTAGGTCGTGTCGTCGGGCTTCAGGCTGGTGTAGAACATGAGCAGCCGCGCCACGACCGGATCGACCAGCGAGAAGACCGTCCCCACCATGTAGCGCCCGTGGAGGAACGGCTCGCGGCGGTAGGCGATCGCCAGCCCCCAGGCCGCGGCGAAGGTGAGCACCGCCCCGAACGGGAGGTAAAGCGAATGCCCGAATTCCTCGAACTGCGCCGGCGCAAGCGCCGAGGTCCGCTGATGCGCGAGGAGCAGCGACGAGACGACGATATAGGGCACGAGCACGTAGGAGATCCGCCCGATCTTCTTGTGGAGCGGCCTCTTGCCCCGCCCGATCAGCCAGGGCTGCGCGATCAGCATCGCCATCCAGAGGACGACGCCGGCCGCGTGAAGGTGGACGAACAGCTCCGCCTCGAATGGCAGCTTGGTCACGTAATTCGGCCAGAAGGCGACCACCGAGAGGAGCAATAGGGCCGCCGCCCACCATCCGGCGCTGAGATACAGCCGCGGCTTCGCCTGCCCCTTCACCACCGACGCCATCGCCCGCTCCCCACTGCGCTGGATGTCCGGGCGCATATAGCACGCCTCCTGCGCCGGAGCGAAACCCGTCGTGCCGGGCCCGCGCGGGAAGACGGTCCCGCCCGAACGTCCGGCGGCTACGGCGCAATGCATTTTGTCCCTGCGCACCCGCCCGATCTTGATCCGCGCGAACCCGCCGGCCCAGGCGATTGACCACGTAACTCTACTTATGTAGGCACATGCCATGGGCCGCCCGCCGAACAGCTCCCGCCAGACTCGCGCCGTTCTTTCGCTGCTCGCCGAAGTGCCGGCTCGCTGGTGGCACGGCTACGATCTCGGCAAGGCGCTCGGCGTCAAGTCGGGGACGCTCTACCCGCTCCTCATCCGGCTCGAGGAACAGGGGCTGCTCGAAGCGGAATGGCGCAGCAGCGAGGTGCGCGGCCGGCCGCCCCGCCACATGTACCGGCTGACCGCAGCGGGCGCCGCGCTCGCCGCCGCGCGCACCGCCGCGCACACCGGGCCCGAAGGCGCCGCTTCGCCGCCGCGCCTCGCCGCCGGATCCGCAGCATGAGCCCGGCGCGCAGGCGGGTCGTCTTCATGCTCGTAGGGGCCGGGCGCCTGATGCCGCCCGCCAAAGCGGAGTGGGCGCGTGCCATGGCCTCCGAAACCGCGCACCTCCCGGGCGACCGCGAAGCCATGCTCTTCGCGGCGGGCTGCTTGCGCGCCGCCGCGGCCGAGCGGCTCCGGTCGTTCGCGCCCGATCCCGCCTGGGCCGGGCCGGGAGTCGCGGCCGGCGCGATGCTCGCGGCTCACGCGGCGATCGACGGCAGCGGGGCATGGCCGCTTTTCTGGCCGTTGATTGCGGGAGCCGCCGTGGTGCTCGCCAATGGCGGCAGGTTCGGCGGTCTCGGCGCCGCCGCCTGGAGCGCATTCAAGGCGGGCGCGATCGGCGGCCTTCTGCTCTTCTCGGTCGCGGCGGCGGCGGCGCTCCTGGGCTCCGGCTCGCCCGAGCCCGCGGCCCATATGCTCGGAAGGGTCGGGATCGCGGCCGCCGCGGCCGCGGCGCTGGCGGCGGTGGCGGGCCTTGCGGTGGCGCCGCTCGTCTGCCGGGCGAGCGCGCCCACGAGTTTCTCACCGGAAAGGAAGGATCGGAGATGAACGGCAGCCGCAGCGACATCGTGGCGGGGCTCGGCCTCGGCCTGCTCTATATGGTGGAGGCCGTTCTTTCGACGGGCATATTCTTCCTCGTTTGGCCGATCCTGGGAGGCGTTTTCGCGGCGGGGCTCGCCCGCTCGCGCTCGGCCTCCTTCGGTGCCGGCGCCGGCGCCCGGTCCGGTGCGCGCGCCGGGCTCGTCGGCGGGCTCGTGCTCCTCGTCGCCGGAACGCCGATCACTTATGCCCTCCTCCGCCACCTGGGCGAGGAACCCGGCTTCTTCGGCTCGACGCTCGACCTTGGACCCATTCCCGCGCTGCTCGTCATGTTCGCCGGCTACGGCCTGTTCGGGCTGCTGGTCGCCGCCGGCACGGGCGCGCTCGTCGGCCTTTTCGCCGGGTCCGCCCGCCCGGGCTGACCCGTTCCGGCGGGACGATCGCGCTTGACTCGCGCCGCGCCCTGTTTCATATTTCTGTCATGACAGAAACTTCGGTCACGAGTCGCGCCATGCCGCCCGCCGTCGAGCATTTCGTGCTGCAATGGGGGGACATGGGAAGCCAGTGGGGCGTCAACCGATCCGTGGCGCAGATCCATGCCCTGCTCTACCTCTCCGATCGCCCGCTCACCGCCGAGGACATTGCCGAGACGCTGGGCATCGCCCGTTCGAACGTTTCGAACAGCCTGAAGGAGCTGCAGGGCTGGAAGCTCATCCGCCGCACGCCGATGCTCGGCGACCGGCGCGACCATTTCGAAGCAGAGACCGACCTATGGGAAATGGTCACCCGCATCGCGCAAGGGCGCAAGGAGCGCGAGATCGATCCCGCCGCCGCGGCCCTGCGCGCCTGCCGGGCCGAGGCGCAGGACGATCCGCGGGTCAGCGAAACCGCGAAGAAGCGGCTCGCCGAAATGGACGATTTCCTGGGGACGATGAGCCGCTGGTACGACCAGATGCTCGGCGTTCCCCCGCAAAAGCTGATGGCGCTGGTCCGCATGGGCTCGCGCGTCGTCGGCCTGCTCAGCTTCGGCCGCTCCAAGGAGAAGGGCGGGAGCTGAGCGTTTTTTTGACCCGCGATTTCACTCTTTTCAGAAATCGCAGACAGGGAGGCAAGGTCATGGCGGCGGAGCCGGTCGAGCGGCGGCAGAGCGGCAGGGGCGCTTCCAACGTCGTCGCCTTCCCCTCCGCCCGCGCCGCGGCCCGGAGCCCCCGCGGGCTCGGCGACCTTCGCTTCCGCGCCTTGATCGGCGAGGCCGGCTGGGCGGCGCTGCCGCAAGCCGTCCGCGCCCGCTTCGGCAAGCGGATCGAGGATTGCCGCACCGCCATCTACACCGGCGAAGTGGTCGAATGCCGGATGAGCCGCGCCGGCCGCGTGCTCGCTTTGGCCGCGCGCCTCATCGGCGGGCCGCTCCCCCTTTCGCGCGACGTCTTCGTCCCCGCCACCGTCTGCGTCGCGGAGGACGCCGCCGCCGCCGGCCAGTTCTGGACCCGCATCTACGGCCGCGCGCGCGGCTTCCCGCAGGTCGTCCACAGCTCCAAGCGCTTCTGCGGCCCGACCGGCCTCGAGGAGCGGATCGGCGCCGGCTTCGGCATCGCGCTCAGCATCGAAGTCGGCGAGGGCGCGCTCCACTTCGTATCCGACCATTACCACCTGTCCATCGCCGGCCGGCGCCTGCGCCTGGCGCGCTGGCTCGAGCCGGGCGCGCTGCGCGTCAGCCACGTCGATTGCGGGCACGGCACCTTCGCCTTCGTGCTCCGCCTCGATCATCCCCTGCTCGGCGAGCTCGTCTGCCAGACTGCCATGTTCTCCGATCCGCCGAAGGGGGAGGGCGAATGAGCGCCGGCCCGATCGTCCTGTTCGACGCGCTGTGCGTCCTCTGCTCGGCCAATGCCCGCTTCATCCTGAAGCACGACCGCAGCGCCCGCTTCCGGCTCGCCTCGATCCAGTCGCCCGCCGGCGCGGCCCTCTGCCGCCGCTTCGGCCTCGATCCCGCCGATCCCGAAACCCTCCTCCTCGTCGAAGGCGACCGGGCGCTGCGCAACAGCGACGCCGTGCTCGCCATCTGGAGCGGCCTCGGCTGGCCCTGGCGCGCCGCCGCCGCGCTTCGCATCGTCCCGCGCGTGTTGCGCGATCCCATCTACCTCTGGATCGCGCGGAACCGCTACCGCCTGTTCGGCCGCCGCGAGACCTGCTGGGCTCCGTCCCCCGCGGACCGGGAGCGCTTGCTGTGAGCCGCATCCTCGTCATCGGCGGCTATGGCGGCTTCGGCGCCCGCCTTTGCCGCCGCCTCGCCGCCGCCGGCCACAGCCTCATCGTCGCCGGCCGAAGCGAAGCCAAAGCCGCCGCCTTCGCCGCCACCCTCCCCGCCGCCGAGCCCGCTATCCTCGACCGCACCGGCGACATCGCCTCCGCGCTCGCCCGCCACCGCCCGGACCTGGTCATCGACGCCGCCGGCCCCTTCCAGGGAAGCGGCACCCAGGTTCCCGAAGCCTGCATCGCCGCCGGCATCCCCTATCTCGACCTAGCCGATGCTCGTGATTTCGTCACCGGCATCGCCGCCCTCGATCACGCCGCCCGCACAAGCGGCGTCGCCATCGTCTCCGGCGCCTCCACCGCCCCCGCCCTCACCAGCGCCGTCTGCGCCGAGCTCGCCCGCGGCCTAGACCAGGTGGACAGTGTCGACATCGCCCTCAGCGCCGCCAACCGCGGCGGCGACGGCGATTCGGTCGTCGCCGCGGTCCTCGCCTGGGTCGGACGACCGCTCGCCCTCTGGCGCGCCGGCCGCTGGACCCGCGCCTGGGGCTGGCAGGAGCTCCGCCGCGAGGATTTCGTCCTCTCCGACGGCAGGGCTCTGCGCGGCCGCCTCGTCGCTCTCGCCGACCTTCCCGACTGCGCGATCCTCCCCGCCTCGCTCCCCGGCCGCCCCTCCGTCGCCTTCCGCGCCGGCACCGAGCTCGGCTTCCAGATGATCGCGCTCTGGCTGATGAGCTGGCCCGTCCGCTGGGGCTGGATCCGCTCGCTTGGCCCCGCCGCGCGCTGGCTCCTCCCCCTCCACCGCCTAACCGGCCGCATCGGCGGCCTGCGCAGCGCCATGAGCATTACCTTGACCGGCCGCCGCGGCCCCGAGCGGGTCGAGCGCCGCTGGACGATCGTCGCCGAAGAGGGCGACGGCCTCCACATCCCGACCCTCGCTGCCACCCTCCTCGCCGAAGACACACTCGCCGGCCGCCTCGCCCCTGGCGCCTACACCGCCGCCGGCCTCCTCGATTTCGCCCGCTTCGAGCCCGCCTTCGCCCCGCTCGCCGTTGCCCACGAATATGCCGAGCGCCCGCTCCCGCCGCCAACCTACGCGCGAATCCTCGGCACCGCCTTCGACACCCTGCCGCTCGCCGTCCGCGCCCTCCACGACATCGGCCGCCACACCGCCGCCGTCGGCGAAGGCACCGTCACCCGCGGCCGCCGCCCTCTCGCCCGCCTCGTCGCCGCCGCCATGCGCTTCCCGCGCACCGGCCACTATCCCTTGCGCGTCGACTTCGACGCGCGCGGCGGCGCCGAGCGCTGGACCCGCGACTTCGGCGGCCACCGCTTCGCAAGCACCTTGAGCGCCGCCGGCCCCGGCCAGGTGGCCGAACGCTTCGGCCCGCTCAATTTCGTTTTCGATCTCCCCGCCGGGCCAGAGGGACTCGCCATGCACCTCGCCCGCTGGACATTCCTCGGCCTCCCCCTCCCGCTCCTCCTCGCCCCGCGCATCCAGGCCCGCGAATGGCAGGACGAGCACGGCCGCTTCCGCTTCGAAGTCGCCGTCGCTTTGCCGATCGCAGGCGACGTGATCCGCTACACCGGCTGGCTGCGGCCGTGCGCCAGCGCAGCGGCAGCACACCGCGAGCAGGAGGCGGCATGAGCGATCGGCATCTCAGTGTGGGCGAAGTCACCAAAGCATCGATCGTTGCTATGCTCGCGCCGCTTGTGCCTGCGGCCCTGCTTCTGAGCTTTGTCGCGGGACCGGCGTTCCCGGTGGCGTTCCTCTTCGGCTTGGTGATCGGCGTCCCAATCGCAGCGGTGCATGTGCTCGGTCTATGGCTGCCGGCCTACCTGCTCCTGAGACGCTGGCGCGCGATGGGGCCGTGGCAGGCACTACTGCTCGGTTTTGCGAGCGGCGGCACCCCCACCTTCCTGCTCTCGTTTCCGGTGCGGTCGAGCATCGGCAGCGCAGTCTTCTTCGGCCTGTGCGGCCTCGTGGGCGGCCTCGCCTTTCACTGTTCGCTGGAACGAGAGAGGCTCTGACGGGCAATCAACGAAAAAGGGCGGCCCCGAAGGACCGCCCATTCTCTTTTCCAACCCGGCGCCAAGTACCACTTGGCGACGATCGCTGTTAGCGCTTCGAGAACTGGAAACTGCGGCGCGCCTTGGCGCGGCCATATTTCTTGCGCTCGACGACGCGCGGATCGCGGGTCAGGAAGCCGGCCTGCTTCACGGTGGTGCGAAGCGTCGGCTCGTAGCGGGTGAGCGCAGTCGAAATGCCGTGGCGGACCGCACCGGCCTGGCCCGAAAGCCCGCCGCCGATCACCGTGCAGATGACGTCATACTGGCCGACCCGGTCGGTAATTCCGAACACCTGGTTGATGATCAGGCGAAGCGTCGGGCGCGCGAAATAGACGGTCTGGTCGCGGCCGTTCACCGTGATCGTGCCGCTGCCGGGCTTGAGCCACACGCGGGCGACGGCGTCCTTGCGGCGGCCGGTCGCATAGGCGCGGCCCTGCTTGTCGAGCTGCTGCTCGCGAAGGATCGCCTGGATCTGCGGACCCTGGGTCGAAACGCCGTGGAGATCGGGCTCGGCGGGGGCCTCGTCGGCGCCGCCTTCAGCCGCAGCGGCCGCGGGCGTGTCGGCCGCCTCGGGCGCCGACGGCGGAGCGGGAGCCGCCGCGCCGGTCAGGTTCGCGAGATCGGAAAGGGACTGGCGATTGTCGGACATCAGGCACCCACCTTGTTCTTGCGGTTCATGCCCGCGACGTCGAGAGTTTCAGGGGCTTGGCCGGCATGGGGATGCTCGGTGCCGGCATAGAGGTGAAGGTTGCGCATCTGGTCGCGCCCCAGCGGCCCGCGCGGGATCATCCGCTCGATCGCCTTTTCGATGACGCGCTCCGGGAAGCGGCCCTCGAGCACCTTGCCCGCGGTGGTCTCCTTGAGGCCCCCGACATAGCCGGTGTGCTTGTAGTAGATCTTGTCCTGCAGCTTCTTGCCGGTGAAGCGCACCTTGCCGGCATTGACGATGATGACATGATCGCCGCAATCGACGTGCGGGGTGTAGCTCGGCTTGTGCTTGCCGCGCAGCAGATTGGCGACGATGGTGGCGAGACGCCCGACCACCAGCCCGTCGGCATCGATCAGATGCCATTTCTTCTCCACCTCGGCGGGCTTGGCCGCCTTGGTGGTCTTCATCAGCGCCTTCATGGCCCGGAACCTCACTTTAAATGAGCGCGCCGCCCGTTTGAACGGACGGCGCTGCGAGCGGGCAAATGACAGGGAGCGGCGAAAATGTCAACGAATTCGCGGCATTCGCGGAAGGTAAAATAATACCTTCCACGAATGCCGCTTCGGCATGGCCTTAGGCAGTACCGTCATCCCGGCGGAGGCCGGGATCTCAGCGGGTGAAAACCGCGGGCGGAAAATGCAGCGCTCCTGGGCGCCCTCCATATGCACCTGCGCTCTTCACCCGCTGAGATCCCGGATGGCCGCTCACACTTGGCTTGAAGCGCCGCGCCTTTCAAAGCGGGTCGTGATCACCCGGCACCCTTGCACCTTGCATAAAGGTGCGCCTGCACGTACCTACGTGCAACGGACTGGAGGGCGACATGTCTCTGGAAGGTTTCAAGGAATCGAAACGCGGTGCCAAGGTCGCGCCTTTGCTCGCCAACGCATCGGTGCTTGCGGAGATGGAGCAACTTTCGCAGGGCGGCGAGCCGGCGGTTCTCGCGCTCGAAAGGCGCGCGAACGAGCTGCCGAGCCTGAGCGACACCGAGAAGCAGCATGTCGGCCGCTGGATCCGGGACGTGCTGGCGGAACGCGGCTGGCGCCCGAAGCGCCGCAAGCGCATCGGCGGCAGCCGTGTGTTCACCAGCGGCGCGGTCTACGGTCGCTCGGCGCCTGAACGCTCGGCCGACACGCCGAACGCCGGGCCTGCCGGCAGCATCCCGCCCGCCGCCGCGGGCACGGTCGCGCGTGTGGCCCATCTCCGCGCGCTCGTGGCGCAGCTCGAAACGCCGCCCCCGACAGTGGACGAGTTCCTCGCCTGGAAGCGCGCCGAAGCAGAGCGGGAGCTTTGAGCGTCGTTCTCGACTCGTCGGCCGTCATCGCGCTGATGAAGGGAGAGCCGGGGAGCGACCGGGTCGAGGCGGTTCTCCCCGAAGCGATCATCTCGGTCGTCAACCTGGCCGAAGTTGCGGCAGTTCTGTCGCGTGGCAGTTCGCCCCAAAGAGTGCGCGCCGCAGTGGCCGGGATCGGGGTGGTCGTTGTGCCCGCGGATGAAGAGACCGCCATCGCCGCCGGGCTTCTGGCGCCCACTACGGCGGCAGCCGGCTTGTCCCTCGGCGACCGCTTCTGCCTCGCCCTCGCTCAGCGGGTAGGCGCGCCCGTCCTTACGGGCGACCGGGTATGGATGCGCGTTGCCGCCGACGTGAACGTCGACGTCCAGCTTATTCGCTGAGCGGCCGCACTTCGCCCGCCACCCATGCCGCGTAGGAGCCGTGGGCCTCCGATATCGGCCACGCCACCGCGGCGGGCACGTCGTAGCTGTGGAGGGCGGCGATGCGGGCGATGAGGGGTTCGGTGCCTTCGGCCGTGGTCTTGAACAGGGCTGCGGCTTCGGCGCCTTCCTCGATCTTGCCTTGCCAGCGGTAGATGGAGCGGACTGCGCCGATCAGGTTCACGCAGGCCGCGAGCCGCTCCTCCACGCACAGACGCCCGATCCGCAGCGCCTCCTCCTCGGAGCCGAAGACGGCGTAGACGGTGACGATGCCGCTCAAGCGGCTTGCTCTGCGTTGATCGTGGGGGTTGAGTCCGTGACGGGCACTACGTCTCCAAGCTTGCGCCCCCGCATCTCCCCAAGTCCGTGCGCCACGCCGACCACCGCTGAGAGCAGCAGCGCCGCCATCCCCTGGTGCGCGACGGCGATGCGCAGCTCGACGCCGGACAGCACGGTATGGATGCCGAGCATCACCTGCACCAATACGGCGAGCGCGAGCAGCTCCGCCGAGCGCCGCCGCCCCGCGCGCCACGCAACGGCGGCGAGCGCCAGGGCGACGGCCGCGACGACGATCCCCAGCCAGCGATGGACGAACTGCACCATCACCGGATTGTCGACCAGGTTGGAAAGCCAGGGCGAGAGCATCGGCGTCCCCGACGGGAAGAGCGCATCGCCCATCAGCGGCCAGGTGTTGAAGGCATATCCCGCCTCCAGCCCGGCGACGTACGCGCCGAACAGGAACTGGAGGAAGAGGAGCGACAAAGTCCAGATGGCGAGCAGCGGCACCTTGACCGCCGCCCCACCTGGCACCCGCGCGATCCGGTCCATGTCGAGCGCGGTCCAGACGAGCAGCCCGAAGATGGCGAGCGCGGTCAGGAGGTGGACGGCGAGGCGGATGTGGCTCACCTCCGGCCGGTCGACCAGGCCCGAGGCCACCATCCACCAGCCGATCGCCCCCTGCAGCCCGCCCAGCCCGAGCAGCAGCACCAGCTTCCAGCCTTGCCCCTTCGGGATTGCGCGCCGCCACCAGAAGAATGCGAGCGGAAGCGCGAAGGCGAGGCCGATCACCCGTCCGAGGAGGCGATGCACATATTCCCAGAAGAAGATGGTCTTGAAGTCTTCCAGGCTCATGCCGCGGTTGACGAGCAGATATTGCGGCGTCTGCCGGTAAGCGTCGAACTCCGCCTGCCACGCGGCGTCGGAGAGCGGCGGCAAGGTGCCGGTCACCACGTCCCAGCGGGTGATCGAAAGCCCCGATTCGGTGAGCCGCGTAATCCCGCCCACGACGATCATCGCGAAGACGAGGCCTGCGACGCCGAGCAGCCACCAGGCAATGGCGGCGGGGTTCGGGCGGGGCTCGGCGGGGCGTCTCGGCATGGCGAGCGCGATATGGCGCCTCGCGCCCGGATTGCCAATCGCGGCTAAAGGCGAGGCTCGCCTAGCGTGCCAGACACGTCATCCCGGCGAAGGCCGGGGTCTCAAGGGGTGAAGAGCGCAGAGGATCCTGCCATGCTCAACACCGCGCTGCAAAGACGCCGGTGTCATCTCGTCCTGAAATCCCGGCCTTCGCCGGGATGACGTGTTTGACAGGAACCGCTCCTCGCCAGCTCACAAAATTCCCACACCGCCCCCGCAACTTTTTTGGCGATTATATACCTTGCAAACACGGCGCCTCTACGGCATAAGGGCTCATCAACGGAGCCAAGCCAATGGCTGTCCTTTCCCGCCCCCATTTCCACGACGAAGCGAAGGCCTTTGAGCATCTGGAAATGATCATCTGGAACGGAGAGCCGGTTTGCCCGCACTGCGGTTGCACGTCGCGAATCACGAAGGTGAAGGCCAACCCTGAAAAGCGCATCCGCCTCGGCCTCTGGCGCTGCGGCGACTGCAAGAAGCAGTTCACCGTCAAGGGCGGCACGGTGTTCGAACACATGCGCCTTCCGCTGAATAAGGCGCTGCAAGCCGTCTATCTGCTGACCAGCTCTAAGAAGGGCATCAGCGCCCACCAGCTTCATCGCGTTTTGGAGATCACCTACAAGTCGGCGTGGTTCCTGGCGCACCGCGTTCGCGAAGCCATGCGCTCCGGCACCCTCGCACCGTTCGGCTCCGCTGGCGGCACGGTTGAGGCTGATGAGACCTACATTGGCCGCGAGCCGGGCACTGTTCCGGGCCGTGGCGGCTACTATCACAAGATGAAGGTTCTGGCCCTTATCGACCGTGAGACGGGCCGCAGCCGTGCCATGGTGATCGACCGCGTTGATACCGCCACCATCCGCCCGATCCTGCTAGAGAACATCTCCCGCGAAGCCCGGCTGATGAGCGACGAAGCCGCCCACTACAAGCCGATCGGCGGCATGTTCGCGGCCCGCGCCAGCGTGAACCACGCCGTTGGTGAGTATGTCAGCCGCGACGATAGCACCGTCCACGCGAACACCATCGAAGGCTATTTCAGCATCTTCAAGCGGGGCATGAAGGGCGTCTATCAGCACTGCGGCAAGAAGCATCTGCACCGCTATCTGGCCGAGTTCGATTTCCGCTACAGCAACCGCGCTGCCAACGGCTTCAACGATGGGGAGCGTTCGGTTGAGGCCTTGAAGGGCATCGTCGGAAAGCGCCTAACCTATCAAACAGCTAATCAGTCCGCCTGAACTGGCCAGCGGCGAGCAGTTGCTTTTCGAGTTCATGCGGCCGAAACGGGGGCTTGCCCGATGAGAAAACCAGTTCTAGAATCCGCCTATGGCGGATTTAGATCGAGTTAGCTCTATGGTGTTCGCGTGAACGCGAGCCCCCGGTCGACCGACTTCTGGCGGTCTCGCCTGTATATACCGAATTATCGTATCCGCGAGGCGGCGCGGTATGCGCGCATCGCGCCACAGACCGTGGCAAGCTGGCACGGTGCGCCTCAAAGCAACCGGCGGTCCACGCTCAGTGCCAAAGATAAAGGTGCGGCTTTATCCTATCTCCAGCTGATCGAAGTGGCCGTGGTAGCCGCATTTCGAAAGGCGGGTGTGAGCCTGCCGAAAATTCGTGCGGCGCGGGAATATGTTAGCAAACAGCTCGAAGCGGAGTTTCCGTTTGCAGAGTATCGCTTTAAGACTGATGGCCGTGACCTGTGGATGGATTACGCGCAGATTGAGGCCGATATGGGCGACAAGAAGCTTTTGAAGGCTACTCAGAAGGGCCAGCTTGCTTGGTCCGATATCATCGGAAAGCTGCAAGAGTTTGACTATGATAATGACCTTGCCGTGCGGTGGCACGTTGGTGGCAAGGATGGCCAGGTTGTGATCGACCCTAGGATCCAATTCGGCGCGCCAACGGTAGCGGGAGTGCCAACGTGGGTGTTCAAGGGGCGCTTTGAAGCCGGCGAGGAAGTGGACGACACCGCCGACGATTTCGGAGTATCCAACTCCTCCGTTCTTGCAGCGCTCGCTTTCGAGGGTATCGAGACCGGGAGGCTCACTCGGCACTAACGTTCTACTTCGATCGCAATTTCGGGACAAAGTTTCCGAAAGCGATGAAGATGCTCAAGCCGCCCTTCGAGGTGCGGTGGCATCAGGACGAAGGATTCCGAGAGAATATGCCCGACGACGAATGGTTAAATATCGTCGGGGCTAACAGGTGGATTGTTTGCAGCCATGACGCAAAATGGCAGATGGAGGCGGCGGCGCTCAAGGCGATCCAGCAGCACAAGGTTGGGTGCTTTTACCTCTGGGGCGCTTGTCTGCCGAGCTTCTACAAGTTCAAGAGTTTGGCTCACAATTTCGATAAAATAATGAATGTTTGCAAAAACGAGAGGCCGCCTTTTATTTACCGGGTGACCTCGGGGAACCGGCTCAAACAGGTGCTGTGATGTCTGAAAAAACCCAGTCCGACAAGTTCAAGGAAGCCGCTCGCAAGCTCGGCTGCGATGAGGACGAGGCCCGCTGGGACGAGCGGCTGCGGAGGGTGGCGCGGCAGAAGCCAGCGAAGCCTGCCGAGTGATGGAGAGCACAAGAGGAATCTATCGTGCCGGTGCGCTTCTCCTCCTATCGTCGATAGTCGCAGGTTGCGTAGATTCCGTGCCCTCCGCCTCAAGCCGATTGCCCGCAGCGGCACCTAATGAACTTCGCGCGGCGGTGGTCGCTGACCTCATGCTCGATGCGGGACTAGGCAACGGAGACCCTTGGTTTTGGTCCGACGGCGCTAGACCTCCGTATGATCCCGAGTTTTCCATCGAGAGAGTTGTCTGCTTGACCGAGCGTAGCGAGCAACGTTGCCGCTTCGGTTTTCAGCGGCGGCATCTTCGAGCGATCAATGGGCAATTGCAAGAGCACCGCACCAATGAGCGCTGCTCAGTCGTTCTCGTGGCCGCGCGTGGCCGCGAACCCGGCTGGGAGGTCATGCGCGTCCGCCCGCGTCCGGGCCGGCACTCAACATCGACACTAAGGTGTCGGGTCACCGGTTAGGGTCGCGTGTTTGCAAGAGACATAATCGCCACCTTTTTTCCAATGTAATGTTGTATCCTCGCCCATTGCGCTGTATAGCCGCGCCGAACAGGAGATTCATCGAACCCATGCTCGCACGCAGCGTCAGGACTGGAGCGATCGACCGGATGGGCATTGCCCTTTCCGGCCTATGCGTCGTCCACTGCGTCGCGAGCGCGGTCTGGGTCGCGGTTCTCGCCTCGGCGGGCGGCGTGCTGCTCGATCCGATGGTGCACGAAGTCGGCCTGGTTCTCGCCCTCGTCCTCGGCATCGTCGGCCTCGGGCGCGGCGTCGTCGAGCACGGCTTCATGATGCCGGCCGCGATCGGCAGCCTCGGCCTCGGCGTCATGACCGGCGGCCTCAGCCTCGGCCACGACGGCGGCGGCACGCTCTACGCGATCGTCGGGGTCCTTCTCGTCGCCCTCGGCCACGATCTGAACCGCCGCGCCGTCATCTGACGCGCCGGGTGCAGGGCGCCAGGCGCCCAACCAAGCTTATGACGGGCTGAGTCCCGGACCGGCCTCAGCCCGTCACCATCGATCCGGCTCGGCCGCGCAAAGCGCGGCTCGGCAGTTCGGGGGACTGCCAACCGGATCGATCGGAGCGTCAGCTCCGCTCGACAGCGCTGGCCCCATCCTCCCCATGCCCAGCATGGGGAGGGGGACCCCCGAAGGGTGGTGGAGGGGTAACTGGCTCCGCCTCCGCGGATCGGGCGCGCGACGGCAAGGCCTGCGCCTTCTACCCCTCCACCAGCCTGCGGCTGGTCCCCCTCCCCATCTTCGATGGGGAGGACGCTAGCCCGTAATCTTGCACCCCAATGGCTTCGTCGCCGGCCCATGGATCACTTCGCCCGAAAGCTCGAAGCGCGAGCCGTGGCACGGGCAGTCCCAGGTCCGGTCCGTCGCGTTCCAGCCGACGAGGCAGCCCATGTGGGTGCAGACCGCCGAGACGGCGTGGACCTTCCCGCCCTCATCCTTGAACGCGGCGACATTCTCGCCGTCCACCTTCATGATCGCGGCGTGGCCGGGCTCGAGCTCGTCGTAGCTCTTGGGCTTCCTCGACAGGTAGCCGCTGACGAGATGCGCCGCGACGTCGAGATTTTCCTTGGCGAAGTCCTTGGCGCTGGCGACCGGCTTGACCCGCGTCGCATCGAACACCGGGAGCCAGGCATTCTCCTTCCCCTCGGCGAGGTCCGCGATGATCATCGCCGCCGCGGTGCCGTTGGAAATGCCCCAGGCCGCGAAGCCCGTCGCGACGAGATAGCCCTCGCCGACGGACGACGACCAGCCGACATAAGGCGCCGAATCCACCGGATCGTAATCCTCGTTGATCCAGCGATATTCCGCCGGCCCGGCGCCGAAGTGCGTGGCCAGCCAGTTTTCGACGTCGCGCATATATTCCTGCTCGTCGTCCGGGTGCCCGGGCTTGAACGTCGTTCCCGCGGCGATCGCCCAGGTCCTGCCGCCCGAGCGGTGCGTGCGGATCGAGCGGCCGGGCTTTTCCGCATTCTTGTACATGCCCGGCGGCACGAACGAGATCGGCGCCGCGAGCACCGGCTCGGCATGGGGATGGGCGAAGGAATAATACATGCCGATCTGGCCGAGCGGCAGATGGGTCGCCATCACGACGTGCCGCGCCGTCACCGTGCCCGTTTCCGTCATCACCTTCGTGGGCTCATAGTCCAGCGCCCGCGTGCCTTCGAAGACGTGGCTCCCTTCGCCCGGGATCGTCGCCGCGAGCCCCGCGACATATTTCACCGGGTGGAACTGCGCTTGGTTCTCCCAGCGCATCGCCGCGAGCACCGGAAACGGCAGCCCGATTTCGCCGCGCTGCAGGCTGGCCGGAAGCCCAAGCCTTTGCGCGACCTCCACTTCCTTTTCGAGCTGCGAGACATAGCTCTCATCTTCGGTCCAGACATAGGCCGGCATCGGTTCGATATCCGCCTCGATGCCGTACTGTGCGGCGAGTTCGGAGATCTTGCGGATGCCGGTCTCCTGCGCGTCGGCGTAGAGCCGCGCCTTGTCCTCGCCGAACTTCTGCTCGAGCGTCTGGTAGAGGATGCCGTGCTGCGAGCTCATCTTGGCGGTCGACTTACCGGTCACTTGCCGGCCGACCCGCCGCGCCTCGATGACCGCGACGCGCATGCCGCGGTCCTTGAGGAGCCGCGCCGTCGTGATCCCGACGATGCCGCCGCCCACGATCGCAATGTCGACTTCCAGATCGCCCTGGAGCTTCGGGAATGACGGCACCTCGGCCGTATCGTTCCAATAGGTCCTGTCCTGCGGCCCGCCGGTCAGATCGCGCATTCGTCCCTCCTCATGTCTGGTGAGGGGGAGAACAGCGCGGCCTTCAACCTGTTCCAGCCGCCGCGGACGGATCGGGCGGCGTGCCCTGCGCGGCGCCCTCGCCGGCGCGGCGGCGCCGCGCGCGGTCGCGGATGAGCTGCGCGGTGACCGGTGCGCCCGCCTGCTCGGCGAGCTTCGCGCAGGCTTCGGCTTCGAAGTCGATCGCCGCGTCCCGCGCCCCCGTCCTCGATTCCGTGTCCGCGAAGTCGAGCGCGACGGTCAGCCGGTCGACATTGCCCGAAAAGAAATAGGCCCAGGCCGAGGCCGCGAGCACGATGTGGGCGGCGACGAGCAAAGCCTCGGGGAGCGCGACCAGCCGCGGCAGGTAGCCGCACAAGGCGCAGAAGACGAAGATGACGACGAGCTGCCCCAATGCCGTCGTCGCCCGCCCCGCCGTCCCCCGCCGCCGGGTCCAGAACTGGAAGGCGATGCCGAGATAGGCGACGATGATGATGACCAGCAGCGAGTCGATCAGGAAGCTTTGTTCATGGGCAGCGTGCATGTGTCCCCCGCATTTGGGCTCAGGCGATTTCTAACAAAAGCGCACCTCATCCGCCACCGGCTCAAAAGGCGGCGGCGAGGAGGTAGCAGAGCGCACCGATGATCCCGGCGGCCGGCAGCGTCAGCACCCAGGCGACGACGATGTTGCCGGCGACGCCCCAGCGCACCGCGGACGCCCGCCGCGCCGCGCCGACGCCCATGATGCAGCCCGTGATGGTGTGCGTGGTCGAAACCGGAATGCCGAGCGAGGTCGCCGAAAACAGCATGATCGCCCCGCCGGTCTCGGCCGAAAAGCCCTGGTGCGGCGTCAGCCGCGTGATCCTGGAGCCCATGGTGTGGACGATCTTCCACCCGCCCATCAGCGTCCCCAGCCCCATCGCCGCCTGCGCCGAAATCACCACCCAGAAGGGCACGTAGAATTCGCCCTGGAGATAGCCCGTCGAGAAGAGCAGGACGGCGATGATCCCCATCGTCTTTTGCGCGTCGTTCGCCCCGTGGCCCAGCGAATAGGCCGCCGCCGAGACGAGCTGGAGCCGCCGGAACACCGTGTCCGCCGTCCGCGCCGCCACCGGCTTGAACAGCCAGGACGTCAGGAACACCATCAATATCGCCACCAGCATGCCGATCATCGGCGACAGGAAGATCGCCACCGCCGTCTTGATGACGCCCGAGGCAACCACCGCCCCGAACCCCGCCTTGGTGATCCCCGCCCCGAGCAAACCGCCAATCAGCGCATGGCTCGACGAGGACGGAATGCCGAGCCGCCACGTGATCACGTTCCAGGTGATCGCCCCCACCAGCGCCCCGAAGATCACGGCCGGATCGATGATCGAGGCATCGACGATCCCCTTCCCGACCGTCTCGGCGACATGGAGCCCGAAGAACAGGAAGGCGATGAAGTTGAAGAACGCCGCCCACAGGACGGCGAGCTGCGGCGACAGCACCCGCGTCGAAACCACCGTCGCGATCGAATTCGCCGCATCGTGCAGCCCGTTGATGAAGTCGAAGGCGAGCGCCACCGCGACCAATGCGACGATGATCGGCAGGGCGACGGTCGGTTCCATGTGCCTTCCCTCCCGCGGCCGTTCAGGCGTGGTCGATCACAATGCCCTGGATCTCGTCGGCGACGTCCTCCAGCCGGTCCAGCACGCGTTCCACATGACTGTAGATTTCGCGACCGACGATGAACTCCATGGCGCTCGTCCCCCGGTGCCGCTGGAACAGGGCCTTGAGTCCCTGCTGGTGAAGGTCGTCCGCCCGGCCTTCGAGATGCACCACCGCCTCGGTCAGCTCATGGAGCCGCGCGCCGTTCCTCCCGACGTTGCGCATCAGGGGCAAGGCTTCGGCCACCAGCCGCGCGGCCTCGGCGCCGAGCCCGCTCATCTCCTGGATGAAGGGCTCGAACTCGCGCACTTCGTACAGAGTCACCGCCTTGGCCGTCTGCCACATCTCGTCGATCGCATCGTCCATCGAGGAGATGAGCGCGGTGATCGCGCTCCTGTCGAACGGCGTGATGAAGGAGCGGCGCACCGCGACGAGCACGTCGCGGGTGATGTCGTCCGCCTGGTTCTCATAATCGCGGATTTCATTGACGCTGTTCTCGATGTCGGCGGCGCCCAGGAGCCGCACCATCGCGTCCGCCCCGCCGACCAAAGTCACCGCGTGCCGCTCGAACAAGTCGAAGAAGCGCTCTTCCTTCGGCATCAGCTTCTGGAACATGTTCAGCATCGAGGCGCCCCTCAGCAATGCGGCCATCCGTCCGCCGCGCGCTCCGTTACACTTTTGTGACAAGGCAGCGCTAGCGCCCTGCATCCGCATTCCCTCGGGATCGAAGCGCGCCAGCAGGGCCGCGAGCCGCGGCTCCGCCACCAGCCCCGCCGCCTCGCCTTGGGCAAACCACCGCCGGTTCCGCTCCGGCCGCTCCGGCCAGGCGAACAGCTCCTTTTCCACTGCCATGGCATAGAGCGTTACGTCCGTCGGCACCGCACGACCGCTCCTTTTCACCTTCTCGTACGGATAATGCCCGATCGGAAGCTCGGAGAGCGGCCCCCGTATCCCCGCCTCCTCCCAGGCTTCCACGGCGGCGCTTTCATGCCCGGTCAGCCCGCAAATTGGATTGCCCCGCGGCACGACCCAGCGCCCGGTTTCCCGGGACGTGATGAGCAGGACGAGCACCGCCCCGTCCGGCGCGCGCTTCCACGCGACGACGCCGTACTGGCGCGCGGCGCTGCGTTCGTCCTCCTCAGGGCGCTCAAGCTTGTCCATTGTCTCCGGAACGCTTAAATCGCCAAGAATGGATCACGTCCACCACAGCCACAGCGGCGACAACCTCGCCGACGCCGCCAAATCGACCATGGAGCGCTCCGGCGAGCAGTGGAC
>DASQND010000022.1:0-3690 GCA_035645215.1 Allosphingosinicella sp. | reverse complement strand
GCCCGGTCGGTGTTGTACGGGCACGGGCAGGAGCCCGAATAGTTGGCGATCGACTCGCGAATGATGCGCTGCTTGATCGCCGAGTCCGACTGCGCGGCGGCAGGCACGGCGAAGGCGAAAAGGGCGGCGGAAACGGCGATGGCGGCGGCGGCGGCGCGGCCGCCCAGGTTCAAGGTCATGGATCGATCCCCCGATCGGGCGCCCGCACGATCGCGGCGCGCCTCCGGGGGAAAGGCTAGGAAAGGATGGCCACGGCTCTAATCGCGACTTCGTCCGTTTCGGCATCATCGAACCGGGCTGTGATCCGGACGCGCGGGAGAAAACGCATCATTTCAGAATTTTGGAGAGGGCCGGAAAAGGTCCGTTTCGGACCTTGCTTCGCGGGCGCGATTTCGCGGCTGGCGCGGCGTTCGGCCTCGGCATAACCGCACACAAATGCAGGTCGAGATCCTCCAAAGGCTCCAGCCGCTCCGCAGCCTGCCCATCGTCGTGCAGTACGGCGCCACCGCGCTCATCGCCCTCGCCTTTTTCGGCCTTCGCTACCTGCTCGGCGGCCTCGACATCGAGCGCGACCAGCTTCCCCTCTTCGTCCTGTTCATGCCCGCCGTCGTGCTGGCGAGCTTCCTGTTCAACCGGGGCTCGGGCTATGTCGCCGTGGCGCTCGGCACCGCGCTCGGCCTCTACTTCATGCTCGATCCGCGCCAGCCCTTCCGCGCGCTGGAGCTCGGCGACGCGATCCGCATCGCCGCCTTCGTCATCTCCGGGCTGATCACCGCCTGGCTCGTCCAGTCGCTCCGCCACGTCGTCGACGCGCTTCTCGTCCGCAGCGCCACCCTCGCGCGCGAGCGGATCGAGCTCGCCGCCCACGCCAGGGCGATGGAAGCGTCGGACGCGCAGAAGGAACTGCTCCTCCACGACATCAACCACCGCTTCAAGAACCAGCTCCAGGTCGTCGCCGGCTACATGACCCTGGGCCAGCGCGACGTCGCCGACGAGCGCGCCGCCGAAGTGCTCGGCACCGCCGCCAATCGCCTCCGAGTCCTCGCCCGAGTCTACGACCGGCTGCAGCTGAAGCGCGAAACGACCAGCGTCGGCGCGCGCGGCTTCATCGAGGAAATGGTGAACGATCTCCAGCCCGGCCTCGTCGGCCTGCGCCCGATCGTACTTCGCGCCGAAGCCGAGGATGCGGAGCTGAGCTCGGGCCGCGCCGTCACCATCGGCCTGATGATCAACGAGCTCGTCACCAACGCCGTCCGCTTCGCCTTCGCCGAGGACGAGCCCGGCAACATCCTCGTCTTCTTCCGCCGCGCCGAAAACGGCTTCTCGCTCGAAGTGATCGACGACGGCCGCGGCTTCCGCAGCGAAGCCAGGAGCGGCTCGGTCGGCCAGCGCATGCTGCGCGCCCTCGTCGCCCAGCTCGACGGCACCATCCAGTGGGCGGGGCCGCCGGGGACCCGAGTCACCGTCAGCTTCCCGGAAGAGAAAGACCAGACATGAGCGACGATCCCGACGCCTTCCGCTTCTACGTCCCCCGCAAGGTGTCGAACCCGACCACGGCGCGCTTCCTGTTCGCGACCGGGATCGAGGGAAGCTATCCGGTCATCTCCACGCCGGACGGCGACCACCGCCGCGACCAGATGCGCGAATGCGGCCATTACGACCGCTGGCGCGAGGATTTCGATCTGGTGCGCGAAACCGGCTGCCGCGTCCTTCGCTACGGCCCGCCCTATTACTCGACCCATCTCGGGCCCGATCAATACGACTGGAGCTTCTGCGACCAGGTGCTGCCGGAGCTGAAAGCCCGCGGCATCGTCCCGATCATCGATCTCTGCCACTTCGGCGTGCCCGACTGGATCGGCGACTTCCAGAACCCGGATTTCCCGCGCCTCTTCGCCGATTACGCCCGCGCCTTCGCCGAGCGCTATCCGTGGGTGCGCCTCTATACGCCGGTCAACGAGATGTACATCACGGCCGAATTCTCGGCCTATTACGGCTGGTGGAACGAGCGCCTGAGCAGCCACCGCGGCTTCGTCACCGCGGTCAAGAACATCGTCAAGGCGAACATGGAGGCGATGCTCGCCATCCTCACCGTCCGCCGCGACGCGCTCTTCATCCTGTGCGAATCCTCCGAGCACACCCATGCCGGCCGCCCGGAGCTGGTCCGCAAGGCGCAGATGTTCAACGAACGGCGCTACCTGACGCTCGACCTCACCGTCGGCCGCCGCGTCAATTCGGGCATGTACGTCTATCTGATGGACAACGGCATGACCAACGAGGAGTATACCTACTTCCTCGGCCAGGACCTTCGCGAGCATTTCATCATCGGCCACGATTATTACGTCACCAACGAGCATCTCCTGGTCGACGACGAAATCCGCCACGCGAGCGGCGAGATCTTCGGGTACTACGTCCTCGCCCGCGCCTATCACGACCGCTACCACCTCCCGATCATGCACACCGAGACGAACGAGCGCGACGGCCGCGCGGTCGACTGGCTGTGGAAGACCTGGGCGAACATCCAGCTCCTCCGCCACCACGGCGTGCCGGTCTGCGGCATGACCTGGTATTCGCTGACCGACCAGATCGACTGGGACACGGCGCTGCGCGAGAACAACCAGAACCTGCACTCGGTCGGCCTCTACGACCTCGAGCGCAACATCCGCGCCGCAGGCAAGGCCTACAAGACCCTGATCCACCAATGGCGCGACACGCCCCTCCTCCCGCACGGCCCGCTCACCCTCGTCGGCGACGTGCTCCCCGACGAGCTGATCGGCGCCTCTTCGGACCGTGACAGCGTCACCGGCCCAAGCATCCAGCGCTGACTTATCCCTCGAAGGGCTCGACGCTCACGCGCTTCCCGACCAGGAAGGCATCGGCTGTCAGTCGGAGGGGCGTAACGTCCACCAGGGAACGCCGCTCGTCGATCAGGTCGGCGAAACGGCGGTAGATACGCGGATATTCCTCCCGCTCCGCCTCGATTGTCTCGCCGCCCTCGATTTCGAGCCGCGCCCCGCCGCCGGACAGGCGGAGCTTCGGGCCGTCCACAGTCTCCACCTCTATCGTCCAGATCTCGTCCTTCTCCTCGCGCCAATCGAAGCCGGCCGAGACCTCTCCGTCCGCAACCGGGCTCGAAAAGCCGATGCTCGCCGCGATGGGCATTTGGAGGTTCCCGGGGATCGACAGCTCCGCTTCGCGCACGAAGAGCGGCCCGGGGAAGATCTTCGACGCGATGGACAGGGCGTTGATGCCGGGGTCGAACACTCCGAAGCCCCCCACTTCCCAGATCCACTGCTGCCCCGGATGCCATTTGCGCACGCTCTCGCGCCAGTCGATCCGCATCCGCGCGATGCGCTTGCCCGCCAGCGCCTGCGCCGCCGCATCGACCGCCGGATTGTACTGCGAATGCCAGGTCGTGAAGAGCGTCACCTGCCTGCCCTCGGCCAGGCAGGCGAGGTCCTCGATCTCGGACAGTGTCGTCGCAGGCGGCTTTTCGAGAAGGACGTGGAGGCCCCGCTCGATGCATTCGCGGGCGATGTCGTAGCGCACCGGCGGCGGCGTGCAGATGGCGACGGCGTCGATGTCGGACACCGCGTCGAACATCTCCGGATGCCGCGCGAAGCCCGGGGCGGCGCCCTCCCGCGGCGCCTTGGAGCCCACGTTCGCGGCAAGTTCGAAGCGGTCGTTGCCGGC
>DASQND010000021.1:0-69695 GCA_035645215.1 Allosphingosinicella sp. | reverse complement strand
CTCCGGTGTCATGAAGGGGCGGCGGAAGAGGTCGCGGTGGTCGACGAAGACTTGGCGTCCGGCCTGGCCCGCGGCGGCCTTGAGGACGAGGGCGGCGTCGCGGGCGCCTTCCGCGGCGAGGATCCGTCCGTCGAGCGCCAGTGCGAAGGTGCCGAGGCCCGCGAACAGGTCGGCGACGATGCGCGCCGGGCCGACCGCCTCGCGGACCGCGGCAACGAGCGAGGCCTCCCCTTCCGCGGTCGCCTGAAGAAAGGCGCCGTGGGGGAGCGGCACGGCGACTCCGCCGAGCGTCACCGTCACCGGCTCGGGCTCCCAGCGGGTTTGGGCGCCGAAGCCGTCGTCGAGGGCGAGGCGGGCGAGGCGGTGCGTTTCAGCGAAGCGGCTCAGCGCTTCGGCGGCTTCGAGGCCGTCCGCTTCCACCTTTTCAAGGAGGACGTCCGGCCCCTGGTCGGCGAGCGTCAGGCGGACGCCGCCGCTTCCGCGCGGGCCGATCAGCTTGCCCATCAGCTCGCGCAGCGGCTGGACGAGCGCGAACAGCTCGGGGCGCAGGATATGGCATTCGCGCATGTCTATGACGCGGTGGCTCCCTTCGGCGTGGAAGCCGAGGACGACATGTTTACCCTTGCGCTCGGCATGGAGCGCGGCGCGGCGGCGGCTGTTCGGCGGCGAGATGTGCGGATCGAGAATGTGGGGAAGCGGCACCTGCTGCGCGGCGAGCGCGGCGGTGATCCGATCGCGGAGGAATTCGCCGTAGGAGGCGTCGTCGAGCTGCTGGAGCTGGCAACCGCCGCATTCCGGGAAGTGGCGGCAGGGCGGGACCTGACGGTGCGGGCCGGGCGTCACCGTGCCATCGGGCTCCACCGCGTCGCCGGGCGCCACCAGCGGGAAGAAGCGGCCGCTTTCGGAAACGCCATCGCCGCGCGCGGCGATGCGGACGATGCTCTCGGGCGCGCTCACAGGCAGTCCTCGACGGCACGGGGGAGCTGAGTGAGGAGATCGTCGGCGACGAAGGCGGCGCCGGCGTGTTCGGCCGCCCGCGCGTGGAGCCAGACGGCGGCGCAGGCGGCGTTCCAGGCGTGGAAGCCGTGGCCGTACATGGCTGCGACTATGCCGGCGAGGACGTCGCCCGTGCCTGCGGTGGCGAGCCAGTGCGGCGGGCGGGCGATGGCGGCCCGGCCGTCGGGCGCGGCGACGATGGTGTCGGCGCCCTTCAACAGGACCACCGCGCCGCTGTGCTCGGCGGCGGCGCGGGCGGCGGCGATCCGGTCGGTGCCGAGCGGACCGAACAGGCGCTCGAACTCGCCGGCATGGGGCGTGAGGATCGAATCGGCGGGCAGGCGCTCCAGGCGGCCGGGCTCGGCAAGGAGGCCGATGGCATCGGCGTCAACGACCATCGGCCTGCCCCAGCCGAGGATGCGGTCAAGACTCCGGCTGGCTCCGGCGGAGCGGCCAAAGCCGGGGCCCGCTACGACGATGTCGAGACGTTCGTCGGGTCGGAAGTCGCTTTCAGGCTGCTGCACGACGGCGCTCGGCACGTTCGCGAGCGCGACGGAACTGAGCAGGCGCACATAGCCGGCGCCGGAGCGCGCCGCGGCGGAGGCGGCGAGCGCGGCGGCGCCGGGCATCTCGCCTGCCGCAACGGCAACGTAGCCGCGTGTATATTTGTGATCCTCGGGTCCGGGCGCGAGGATCCGCGGGCGCGCGATTTCGAAGAGCAGGCTTTCAGCATCGACGCCGATGTCGGCGACGACCACCTTGCCCATGTGCCGGGCCGCGGGCTGGAGACGGTGCGAGGGCTTCAGCGTCTGAAAGGTGATTGTGAGGTCGTAGTCCGGCACCGGCGAGAGCAAGGCGCCGTCGTCGGAGGCGGCGCCGCTCGGCAGATCCACCGCGACTCGTAGGCGCGCGGCGGCGGCGAGCGCTGCAAGGCGCTCGGCGACCTGATCGTCGAGCGGGCGCGAAAGGCCGGTCCCGAACAGGGCGTCGATGAGGAGCGGCGCGGGATGGGCCTCGTTCAGCGGGACCACCTCCCCTCCCCAGCCGTCCCGCGCCCATTTCGCCGCCTCCGTCGCCGGTTCGCCGAGCGCTGCGACGCGGACGTCGACGCCGCGCTCGCGCAGCGCCCGTGCGATCACATAGCCGTCGCCGCCATTGCTGCCCGGGCCGCAGAGGACCAGGGCCGGCACCGGGCCGATGTAGCGCCAGATGGCGGCGGCGGCGGCGCGGCCGGCGCGGTCCATCAGCGTTTCGACGGGCGTACCGGCCGCGATCGCGACTTCCTCGGCGGCGCGCATCTCGGCGGCGGTCAGGATCGTGCGCCCGGTCACCTCGGGCCCATGGCGGCGGGGAGGCGGTAGCGGTCACCGCCTAGGGTCACTTCGGCGCGGCCATCGGCAAGCACCGTCACCCCGGCGCGTTCCGCCCCGTCGGCCGCGCGCGCGCCGCTTCCGTCGCCCGGAATGAGCAGGCGCCGGAAGCCGCCGCGTGCATTGCGGATGGTGAGGGTCAGGCCTTCCTGCCCTTCGGCGCGCTCCACCGTGCAGCTTCGTTCGAACGCACCGCCGCCGATGGCGCATTCGATCGTCGGCCCGGCGGGCGCCTGCTCGGCCGCTTCACAGGACAGGAGAAGCAGGGCGGCGAGCGGTGCGATCAGTCTCATGGCGGCCACCGATGTCACCGAGCTTTGCGCGCGGCAAGCCGCTCCGCAACGGCCGGCGCGGCAATGAGGGCGTCGAACGTCTTGTCCTGCCTGGGGTCGCTCGCGACGCCCTGCCCCGCGAGGGCGATCCCACGCTTGAGCGTGGCGATGCTGGCGCCGTCGCTGGCGAGCAGCGCCGCGGCGAGCATGTCCAGTTCGTCGCCGCGGCTGTCGGCGAGGCCGATGCGAAGCGCCTCCTCGGCATCGATCGACGCGGCGGTGTAGAGGAGCTTCGCCGCCTGCGCGGGTCCGACGAGCGCGACGAGCCGGAAGACGTCCTCCTGCGGGTAGGAGATGCCGATCTTCGCCGGCGTGATCGCGAAGCGGGCATGCGGGCCGGCGAGACGCAGGTCGCAGGCGAGCGCCAGGGCGACGCCGGCGCCGTAGCAGGGGCCTTCCACGATCGCGATGGTCGGGATCGGGAGCATGGCCACGGCCTCGATCCCGCGCCGCATCGCTTCGCGAAAGCCGCTTGCGGCGGCGAGGTCGCCGCTCATGGCTGCGAAGTCGCCGAGGTCGGCGCCCGCGGAAAAGGCCTGAACGCCGCCCGCGACGATCAGCAGCCGCGCGCCCTGCGCCTCCTTCACCCGCTCGGCGAGCGCGTCCCATCCGGCAAGCGGGACGGCGTTCCGCGCCTCCTCCCGCCTCAGCGTGATCCGCGCGACTTCATTCTCGATCCGGAGCTCGAACATCGCCGCTCTCCTGCCGCCCCGGCGCGCGCCTGTCTCGCAAAAAAGGGCCGGACGCCTCCCGCATGAAGGCGCCCGGCCCGAAGAGGTCGGCGGCGCCTTGCCGGTGGGAGGCAGGGGACCGCGCCCGGATGTCCACCGGCCCGCGCCAGGTGTCGACCCGTGCGCAGGACAGAGCAAGAGCCGTGCCAGGACGCGAATGCGCGGCTCTCGATGGTAAACGCCTTGGAAGTGCCGTGCCGAAACGGGATCGGCGGGTCAGCGGAGACGAGTCGAAAGCTGCCACCAATGGGGGAAAGCGGCGCCGATAGCGGCGGCCGCGGCGTCGCGCGCAGCCTCGCTTTCGTAGACGCCGAAGCAGGTCGCGCCCGATCCCGACATGCGGGCGAGGCGGGCGCCGCAAAGCGCGCCGAGCATGTCGGCGATCTCGGGCACCAGGGCAATCGCGGCAGGCTCGAGGTCGTTGCGCGAGGCTTCGACGGCGCCGAGCGGCCCCAGATCCTCCCCGTCCCAGGCGCGGAAGACGGCGCCGGTCGACATCGGCGTGCCGGGATTGACGAGCAGCACCGGCGCACCGGCAAACCCTTCATCGGGCCAGGGCGTAAGGCGGTCGCCCCGCCCCTCGCCCCGCGCCGGGCGGCTCCAAAGGCAGGCCGGCACGTCGGCGCCGAGCCCGGCGGCGAGGTCGTGGAGCGCGTCTTCGGGCGGCGAAATGTCCCACCAGCGGCAGAGGAGCCGGAGCACGGCGCCCGCATCGGCCGAGCCGCCGCCGAGGCCGGCCGCGACCGGAAGCCTCTTCTCCAGCGTGAGCGCGGCGCCGCGATCGACGCCGCAGAGGTCGGCGAGGCCGCGCGCGGCCCGCGTCGCAAGATTGTCCTCGCCCGAGCTCAGCTCGTGGCCGAAGGGCCCGCTGACGGCGAGGGTGATGCCGTCGCCATTCTCCACGGAAAGAAGGTCGCCCGCTTCGCAGAAGGCGAAGATCGTCTCGATCCGGTGGTAGCCGCCCGCCTCCCGCGCCCGCACGTGGAGGGCGAGGTTGAGCTTGGCGTAAGCAATTTCCTGCATGCCCCGCCGCTTCAACGCGCGGCGAGCTGCGGCGTCAGCCCCGCGTCGATCTTGGCGCTGAGCCGCGCCGCATCCTCGCCCTCGGCATAGACCGACGCCGCCTTCCAGGCATAGCGCGCTTCGAGCCGGCGCCCGGCGCGGTAATAAGCGTCGCCGAGATGCTCGTTGATCGTGACGTCCGCGGGCTCGGCCCGGGCGGCGCGCTCGAGAAGCTCGACGGCGCGCGGAATGTCGCCGGTCAGGTAATAGCCCCAGCCGAGCGAATCCGCGATCGAGCCGTTGTCCGGCGCCAGCCGGTGCGCTTCGGCGACAAGCGCGAGAGCGGCGGTGATGTTCTCCCGCCGCTCGAGCTGCGCATAGCCGAGATAGTTCAGGACCAGCGGCTCGTTCGGAGCCAGCTCGTGCGCGCGCTGGAGCGCCGCCTTGCCGTTCGCCCAGTCGCCCGCGCGCTCCAGGGCACCGCCGCGCAGCAGGTGCAGCGCCCAAAGCGGCGTCTCGGCCGTGCCTTCGCCGGCGAGCGCGAGCGCGCGGTCGTAAGCCTCCGCGCCTTCTCGGTGGCGTTCAAGCTCGACCTGGATGTCGCCAAGGCGAACCCAATCCGAAAGGCGGGCGCCGGGCGCGCGAGTCGCCTGGAGGGCGGCGGCGACCGCTTCGTCACGGCGACCCGCCTCGATCAGGTTGCGGGTGCGAAGATCGGTGGCAGTGGATGCGAACGGGTCGTCGGACGGGACGTTGCCCAACGCCGCAAGGGCGGCGACATGGCGGTCCTGCGCGCCGAGCAGTTCCGCGACGATCAGCCAGCTTTCGCTATTCTCCGGCGCGAGGAAGGTCGCGAGCCGGGCGAAGCTCAGCGCTACCGGCCGCACCTCCTGCGAATTCAGATCCAGCGACAGGCGGGTCAGGAACTCGGCCAGGCCGGCCTGCGCGGTCGAGATCTCGCCGCGCAGCGGGCGGCGGGCCTGGACGGTTTCGCGGGCGCGGGCCAGCGGCTCGCCCGGGCCGGCGAGGAGCGACAGCGCCTGGTCGCGCTCGCCGCGCCGCGCGAGGAGCGCCGCCCCGGCAAGGCGCAGGCGCAGCGCCCGTGTCTCGTTCTGCGCCGCGAAAACCGCGAACGCTTCTGCGCCGCCGCGGCGCTGGCGCAGGAGCTGGAGGAGCGCCCGCTGCTCCGGGATATAGGCTTGCGCCGGGCTCTCGGCGGCGGCGCTGTTCAGGATCGCCAGCGGATCGCCGCGGCCCGACCCTTGCGCCACCCAGGCCCGCAGGATCGGCGCCATGAAGGCGAAGACCTCGTCGGAGGCGAACGCGTCGATCTGCGTGTGCGCGCCGCGCCAGTTGCGGGTGCGCAAAGCTTCGCCGAGCACGGTGAGGCGCACTTCCGGGCTGGCGTCTCCGGCGGCGGCGAGGCGCGTCGCGGCGCGCACCGCGAGCGCGCGGTCGCCGGACGAGACGGCGTAGCTCAGCACGTTGGACGCGAGAGTGCGGCTGTCCGGCGTCGCGGCCAGGGCGGCCGCGTAGTTCCGGCTCGCTTCCGCGCTGGCGCCGGCATTCGCCGCCATGCGAGCCTGGACATAGGCGCGCAGCGCCTCGGGCCGGTCGGTGTTCGCCTGCGCGGCGGCGGCGGGAAGGATCAGCGCGCCGGCGAGGAGCGCCGCGCGCCGGATCTTACATATTGGGGTAATTGGGGCCTCCTCCGCCTTCCGGCACGACCCAGTTGATGTTCTGCAACGGGTCCTTGATGTCGCACGTCTTGCAATGCACGCAATTCTGCGCGTTGATCTGGAGGCGCGGCTTCCCGCCCTCCTCGACATATTCGTAGACGCCGGCCGGGCAGTAACGCTGCTCGGGCCCGTCATAGTCGGGAAGGTTGACCTCCGTCGGGATCGCCACGTCCTTGAGCGTCAGGTGGACCGGCTGGTCTTCCTCGTGGTTCGTGTTCGAGACGAAGACCGAGGACAGCCGGTCGAAGCTGATCACGCCATCGGGCTTCGGGTAGGCGATCGGCTTCACCATGTCCTTGCGCCACAACGACTCATTGTCGGGATGGTGGCGCATGGTGAAGGGAAGGCCGATCTTGAGATAGCGCATCCACATGTCGGTGCCGGCGAGCACGGTGCCGATCGCGCCGCCCCATTTCGCGACCATCGGCTCGACGTTGCGGACCATCTTCAATTCCGCCGCAACCCAGCTGGAATGGAGCGCGTCGGGATAGGCGTCGAGGCTGTCGTTCTGGCGGCCGGCCTGGATGGCTGCGAAGGCGGCTTCGGCGGCGAGCATGCCGGACTTGATCGCGGTGTGGCTGCCCTTGATCCTGGGCACGTTCACGAAGCCCGCGGAGCAGCCGATCAGCGCGCCGCCCGGAAAGGCGAGCTGCGGGATGGCCTGGTAGCCGCCCTCGTTGATCGCCCGGGCGCCGTAGCTCACCCGCCGCCCGCCTTCGAGGAAGCAGCGGACCGCCGGATGCTGCTTCCAGCGCTGGAACTCCTCGAAGGGCGAAAGGTACGGGTTCTTGTAATTGAGCGCGACCACGAACCCCAAGGCGACCTGGTTGTTCTCCTGGTGGTACAGGAAGCCGCCGCCCCAGGAGTCGTCGTCGAGCGGCCAGCCCTGGGTGTGGATGACGCGGCCGGGCTCGTGCTTCTCGGGATCGATGTCCCACAATTCCTTGAGGCCGATGCCGTAGACCTGCGGCTGGCTCCCCGCATCGAGATCGAAGATGCGTTTCACCTGCTTGGTGAGGTGCCCGCGGGCTCCTTCGGCGAAGAGGGTGTACTTGCCGTGCAGCTCCATGCCGGGCTGATATTCGGGCTTGTGCGTGCCGTCCCGCGCCACGCCCATGTCGCCCGTCGCGACGCCCTTCACCGATCCGTCATCGTTGAAGAGGACTTCGGCGGCGGCGAAGCCCGGGAAGATCTCGACGCCGAGCCCTTCCGCCTGGCCGGCGAGCCAACGGCAGAAATTGCCGAGGCTGCCCGTATAGGTGCCCTTGTTGTTCATGAAGGGCGGCATGAAGATGTGCGGAAGGGAGCGCTTCTTGCGCTCGCTCAGCACCCAATGCTCGTTCTTCGTAACGGGGGTGGTGAGCGGCGAATCCAGGTCGCGCCAATTGGGTATGAGCTCGTCGATTCCCTTCGGGTCCATGACCGCGCCGGAGAGGATGTGGGCGCCGACTTCCGAGCCTTTTTCGAGCACGCAGACGGAAAGCTCCGCGCCCGCATCGCTCGCGAGCTGCTTCAGCCGGATCGCGGCGGAGAGACCCGCCGGGCCCGCTCCCACGACGACCACGTCATAAGGCATGGACTCCCGTTCGGCCATTCGCTCCTCCGCTTCGGCGCCGCCTGGCAACATGTCGTCGCAAACGGCCAACGGCTTGCAGATAGAAGGCAATATCGCGGTTGACCAGCCCGCCGCAGTGCCGGTCAGGTGGCGATGTGGAGCGGGTGGACGATCTCAACGCGGCCGAAATGGCGAGCGCGCTGGCATGGTGGCTGGACGCGGGCGTGGACGTGCCCGTGGCCGAAGCGCCGCGCGACTGGCTGAAGCCCAGGGCGACGCCGCTGCCGGTCGAAACCAAGGCCTACGCGGCGCCCGCGCCGGCTCCCGTGGCGCCTGCAGCCCGCACTGAAGAGCTCCCGGCGCAGATCGACCTCTTCCAGGCGTGGCTGCAGTCGAGCGACACCCTGCCCTTCGCTTCGCCCGCCGCGCCCCGCGTGTGCCCGTCCGGCGATCCGGCCGCGGGGCTGATGATCATGATCGACATGCCGTCGGCCGAGGATTGCTCGGCCGGGACTTTGCTCGCCGGCGAGGTCGGTCGACTGTTCGACCGGATGCTCGCCGCCATCGGGCGCGACCGTTCGTCGGTCTATTTCGCCGCCCTGTCCTGCCTGCGCTCGGCCGACGGACGGCTCGGCGGGGAGGAGAAGCAATGCGGCCTCCTCGCCCGCCACCATATCGGCCTCGCCGCGCCGCAGGTGCTGCTCGTCTTCGGCGACGCCGCGTCCAAGGCCCTGCTCGGCCTGCCGGTCGCCCGAGCCCGCGGGCGCTGGCACGAAGTCGACACGCATGCCGGGAAGGTGCGCACGATCGCCACCATCTCGCCGCGCCAGCTCCTCGCCCACCCCGCGCAGAAGGCGCACGCCTGGGCCGATCTTCAGCTTTTGATGCAAGGAATGACTCGATGAAGCGGCTTGCCGCTCTCCTCCTCGCCGCCGCCGCCGCGCCGGCCATGGCAGCCGAACTCCCGGCCGAGGCCGAAGCCGTCATCCTGGAGGAAGAGCTGGACCAGGCCGCTGCCGCGCAGGCGCCGCTGCCCGCGATCCTCACCCCCGAACAGCGCGACAACTACCGCGCCGTCTTCGCTCTCATCCGCACGCAGGACTGGGCCGGCGCCGCCGCCCGGCTCGGCTCCATGCCGGAGGGGCCGCTCCACAACACGGCGCGTGCCCGTCTATATCTCGCGCCGGGCTCGCCGCGTGTCGAGATGGATCCCCTCCTCGCCCTCGCCTCGCGCGGCAGCGAGCTTCCGCAGGCCGAGCAGCTCGTCCGCCTCGCCGCAACGCGGGGCGCCATCGCGCTTCCCAGCCTCCCCGCGCAGCAGCGTCTCGTCTGGCAGAACGAGCAGCCGCGCCGAGGCCGCCCGCGCGGCGTTCGCACCGCGCCCGTAGTCGCGCAGCTCGACGCGCTCATCCAGCCGCTGATCGTCGCCGACCGCCCGGGCGAAGCCGAAGCATTGCTCAGCGCCCGTGAGCTGGAGCTGACCGCAGAGGCCCGGACCGAGTTCCTCCAACGCATCGCCTGGTCCCACTTCCTGATTGGCAACGACTCCGACGCCCGCCGCCTCGCCGACCGCGCGCGGACGGGCCAGGGCGAGTTCGTCCCCCATGCCGATTGGGTGGCCGGCCTCGCCGCCTGGCGCCTGGGCGACTGCGCCGCCGCCGCGGAAGCCTTTACGAGCACCGCACGGCGCTCGACCGACCAGGAGCTCGCCGCCGCCGGCTTTTATTGGGCGGCGCGCGCCGACATGAAGTGCCGCCACCCGGAGCGGGTCCAGGCCCACCTGCGCAGCGCCGCGCGGATGGGCGAGACCTTCTACGGCATCCTCGCCTCCCGAGCGCTCGGCCTGCGCCAAAGCATGATCCCGAACAGCGGCACCCTGGCGCGCGCCGACTGGCGCAGCCTCGCCGACCGCCGCAATGTCCGCGAGGCGATGGCGCTGGTCGAGATCGGCGAGCGCACCGCCGCCGACGAGCATCTGCGCCACCAGGCGCGGATCGGCCGCCCAAGCGAGCACGAAGCTGTGATCCAGGTCGCCGCCCAGCTCAACCTGACGGGCACGCAGATGTGGCTCGCCCACAATGCGCCGCGCGGCGTGACGATCGATCCCCTCGCCCGCTATCCGCTTCCGAGCTGGGCCCCGCCGCGGGGCTGGCGGGTGGACCGCGGCCTCGCCTTCGCGCACGCGCTCCAGGAATCGAACTTCCGCCCCGATGCGGTGAGCCCGGCCGGCGCGCGCGGGCTGATGCAGGTCCGCCCCGGCACGGCCGGCGACATCGCCCGCTGGCGCGGCGAGAGCGCGGCCGGGATCGAACTCACCGAACCGAACACCAACGTCGAGTTCGGCCAATCCTATCTCGAATATCTGCGCGACCTGCCCGGCACCGGCGGGCTCCTCCCGCGCGTCATAGCCGCCTACAATGCCGGCCCCGGCCCGATCCCGCTCTGGACCGCGCGCGGCCTCGACGGCGGCGACCCTTTGCTCTTCATCGAGTCGATCCCTTATTGGGAGACGCGGGGCTACGTCCCCATCGTGCTCCGGAACTACTGGGTCTACGAGCAGCGCATCGGCCGCGCCGGCGCCAGCCGCGCCGCTCTCGTGCAGGGCCTCTGGCCGCGCTTCCCCGGCATGAGCGGCCCCAACGCCGTCCGCCTCCAGCCCCAGCCGCGCCAGCCGTCCATGGGATCGCGCTAACGATCGTTCTTGCTTCGTTCTCCCGCGTCTGCGATAGCGGGCGCGTGAGACCCGACGTTCACCACGGCCGCGGCGCGCCCGAGAACAAGGTGCCGACCCGCTTCGGACTCGCCACGCGCGAGGCCGACGGGGACTGGCTGGACGCCCGCGATTCGATCGACGACGGCCCGCCGCCGCTCCGCACCACCGTCACCGTCGAAAAGCCGAAGACGATCATCGCCAGGAACACGTCCCCGGACGTGAGCTTCGACCGCTCGATCAACCCCTACCGCGGCTGCGAGCATGGCTGCATCTATTGCTTCGCCCGGCCGACACACGCCTTTCACGACCTGTCGCCCGGCCTCGACTTCGAATCGAAGCTGTTCGCAAAGCCGAATGCCGCCCAGCTCCTGCGCGCGGAGCTCGGCCGCCCCGGCTACGTCCCGGCGCCGATCGCGATGGGAACGAACACCGACCCCTATCAGCCGATCGAAGGCAAGTGGCGCATCATGCGCGAGATCGTCGAAGTGCTCGCCGAGACGCGGCATCCTTTGATGATCACCACCAAGTCGGACCGGGTGCTGCGCGACCTCGATTTGCTCGCCCCCATGGGCGCGCAAAGGCTGGTCGGCGTCGCGATCTCGGTGACGTCGCTCGACCCGCAGGTTTCGCGCACCCTCGAGCCGCGCGCGCCTTCGGCGAAGAAGCGCCTAGCGGCCGTCAAGGCGCTTTCCGAAGCCGGGATACCGACCTCAGTGGCCATTGCGCCCGTCGTGCCGCAGGTCACCGACCACGAGCTTGAAGCCATCGTCGAAGCGGCGGCGGAGGCGGGCGCGCGCGGCGTCTTCTACATCCCGGTGCGCCTCCCGCACGAAGTCGCCCCGCTCTTCCGCGCCTGGCTCGACGAACATTATGCCCAGCGCGCCGAAAAGGTGATGAACACCATCCGCTCGATCCGCGGCGGCAAGGACAACGACCCCAATTGGTTCACCAGGATGCGCGGGCAAGGCCCCTGGGCGGAGCTTTTGAAGACGCGCTTCGACATCGCGGTGCGCAAGAACGGGCTCAACACCGACAAAAGGCCGCTCAGGACGGACCTCTTCATCCCGCCCGCGGGGCCGCAGCTCAGGCTGTTCTAATATCCTCCCCATCGAGAGATGGGGAGGGGGACCATGCGAAGCATGGTGGAGGGGTAAGAGGCGCAGGCATCGGCCGTCATGTGCTGGATTCTCGGAATCCTGCGCCTGTACCCCTCCACCACCCTGCGGGTGGTCCCCCTCCCCATGCTGGGCATGGGGAGGATTCTAGATCGTCGGCAGTTTGTGATCTTTGTACCGGTCGCGAAGCGCCGTCTTGAGGAGCTTGCCCGTGGCGGTGTGGGGCAAAGAATCTACGAACAGGATCTCGTCCGGAAGCCACCATTTGGCGACGCATCCGCTGAGATGCGCCTGAACGTTCTCAGCGGAGACTTCAGCACCTTCCTTCCTGACGCACAGCAAAAGCGGCCGCTCGTCCCACTTGGGATGCGCGATGCCCACGGCCGCGGCCTCGGCAATCCCCGGGCAGCCCATCGCCGCATTCTCAAGCTCGATCGAGCTGATCCACTCGCCGCCCGATTTGATCACGTCCTTGGACCGGTCGGTGATCTGCATCGTGCCGTCCGGATGAATGACCGCGACGTCGCCCGTGTCGAACCAGCCTTCGGCGTCGACTGCCTTGTCCGCTTCCTTGAAGTACTGCTCGATTACCCAAGGGCCGCGCACCAGCAGGCGGCCGGAGCTCAAGCCGTCGCGCGGCTGCTCGGCGGCGTCGTCGCCGACGATCTTCATTTCCACTCCGAACGGCACCCGCCCCTGTTTGGCGATGAGGTCGATCTGCTCCTCGAAGCTCAGGTTGTCGAAATAATGCGGCCGCCCGCCGGTCGTGCCGATCGGCGACATTTCCGTCATGCCCCAGGCATGGCCAACGTCGATCCCGCGCTTCTGGAAGAACTCGATCATTGCCCGCGGCGCCGCCGAGCCGCCGATCGTGACCAGCCGGAGCTTGCCGAAGCCGCGCCCGCTCGCCTCGGAATATTGCATCATGGCGAGCCACACGGTCGGCACCGCCGCCGTGTGGGTCACCCCCTCTTTGTGGAGGAGGTCGCAGACGACGCTCGGCGTATAATCGGCGGTGAAGACGATCTTGCACCCGGCGATCGGCGCCGCGAACGGCAGCCCCCAGCTCGCGGCGTGGAACATCGGCACGATCGGCAGCACCACGGCGCGGCGGGAAAGCTCGAACACGTCGGGCTGCACTTCGGCCATGGCGTGGAGCACGGTAGAGCGATGTTCGTACAGGACGCCCTTTGGATTGCCGGTTGTGCCCGACGTGTAGCAGAGCATCGCGGGCTCCCGCTCGTCGCCTTCGACCCAGCGGTAATCGCCGCTCTCCGGCGCGATCAGGCTCTCGAAGCCTGTCCCGAGCGAAGTCGAGGGGCCTTCCTCGCCCTCCGCCGGATCGAAGCAGATGAAATGCTCGATGCTGGTGAGCTGCGGCCGGATCTTGTCGACGATGCCGCGGAAGACCCGGTCGTAGAACAGCACCCGGTCCTCGGCATGGTTCATGATGTAGACGAGCTGCTCTTCGAACAAACGCGGGTTCACCGTGTGGATGATCCCGCCCATGCCGATCGTGCCGTACCAGGAGACGAGGTGGCGCGAATGGTTCATGCCGAGCGTCGCCACCCGGTCGCCGCGCCCGATGCCGAGCCGCTCGAGCGCCTGGGCGAGCTTCCTCGCATCGCGCGCCACGCCGGCGAAATCGGTCCGCGTCTCGCTTCCGTCCGCCCAGCGCGAGACGATCTCGCGCGGCCCGTGCTCGCGCTCCGCATGGTCGAGCAGCCGCATGATCCTCAGCGGCCAATCCTGCATTCCACCCAGCATCGACGCTCCCCTTTTACGCTTTGTCCCAGCTTAGGCGGGGATCACGGGGAGTCGTCAAGCGGCCTCGCGTGACGCAAGCGCCGGGCGGGCGGGTCCGGCCGTCGAAAGGTGGACCGCCGTCACGCCCTCCACCCGCTCGATCCGTGCCGCCACTTCGGCATCGAGCTGGAAGTTGCGCCCAAGGACCAGGTCGGCGCTGCCGCCGCCGGCGATCGGCGCGAGGAGCTTCAGGACGCCGTTGCCGCCGCGCGCACCGGCGAGCGCCGCCGCAAGGCGCTGCAGCGTCTCGGGCCCCTCGATCTCCACCTGGAGTTGGAGGCGGGTGCGCGACGCGAGGCCTTCAAAGGACTGAACCGACTTGATCGTGACGCGCGGGGCGTCCTCGCCGGGCCGGCGGTCGAGCTCGACGTTGAAGAGGCCGCAATCGCCCTTCTTGGCGGCGTCCTCGAGCTGCGCCGCGACCGGATCGTCGAACACGTGGGCGACGAACTGGCCGGACGCGTCGGAGACGGTCGCCATGAGGTAGCGCCGTCCCTTGGCCGAAGTGCGCCAGCGCGCCTCCTCGACGAGCCCGGCCATCACCGCCGCCGAGCGCCCGCCGTCGGGATGCGCCGGCATCGACGACAGCTCGGCGAAGCTCTTGGCGCCGTGGGCGATGACGAGGTGCCGGTAATTGTCCACCGGATGCGCGGAGAAATAGAAGCCGAAGCTTTCCTTCTCCTGCACCATGCGCTCGGCGAGCGTCCAGGCCGGCACGTTGGGCATCCGGATCGGCGCGACATCGGCCGAGCCTTCGCCGAACAGGCCGCCCTGCCCGCTGGTTCGTGCATCCGCCGCGCTGGCCGCGACGGCGAGGATGGTCTCGGCGGCGGCGAAGACGGTGGCGCGGTCGCTCGAAAGGTCGTCGAACGCGCCGCCGGCGGCGAGGCTTTCGAGCTGGCGCCGGTTGAGGAGGCGCGGATCGACGCGCCCGGCGAAATCGTCGAGGTCGCGAAACCGCCCATTGGCGCGCCGCTCGTCGACAAGCTGGTCCATCGCCTTTTCGCCGACGCCCTTCAGCGCACCCAAGGCATAGCGGACGGCATGCCCCTCCCCGACCGGCTCGACCGAGAACTCCGCCTCCGACGCGTTGATCGAGGGCGGCAGGCACTGGACTTCGAGCCGGCGCATGTCGTCGACGAAAATGGCCAGCTTGTCCGTCTGGTGGATGTCGAAGCACATCGAGGCGGCGTAGAATTCCACCGGATGATGCGCCTTCAGCCACGCAGTCTGATAGGCAACGAGCGCGTAGGCGGCGGCGTGGCTCTTGTTGAAGCCGTAGCCGGCGAACTTGTCGATCAAGTCGAACAATTCGTTCGCCTTGGGCGACGCGATGTCGTTCGCGCGGCACCCGTCGACGAAGCGCTCGCGCTGCGCGTCCATCTCGGCCTCGATCTTCTTGCCCATGGCGCGGCGGAGGAGATCGGCTTCGCCCAGCGAATAGCCGGCGAGGACCTTGGCGGCCTCCATCACCTGCTCCTGGTAGACGAAGATGCCGTAGGTTTCCCTGAGCACGTTCTCCAGCAAGGCGTGCGGGTACCTTATCTCCTCGCGCCCATTCTTGCGCGCGCCGAACGAAGGAATGTTGTCCATCGGCCCCGGGCGGTAGAGCGAGACGAGCGCGATGATGTCCTCGAAGCTGGTCGGCTTTACCGCCGAAAGCGTGCGGCGCATGCCTTCCGATTCGAGCTGGAAGACGCCTACCGTCTCGCCGCGCTTCAGAAGCTCGAACACTTCCCGGTCGTCCCAGGCAAGCTTGTCGAGATCGACCGAAATACCGCGCTTCGCCAGCATCTCGACCGCCTTGCGAAGCACCGACAGCGTCTTCAAACCAAGAAAGTCGAACTTCACGAGGCCCGCCGCTTCGACATATTTCATGTCGAACTGCGTCACCGGCATGTCGGAGCGCGGGTCGCGGTAGAGCGGGACGAGCTGGTCGAGCGGCCGGTCGCCGATCACCACGCCGGCCGCGTGGGTCGAGCTGTGCCGCGGCAGGCCTTCGAGCTTCATCGCGAGATCGAAGAGGCGGCGCACCTGCGCGTCGTTCTTATACTCGGCGGCCAACTCCGAAACGCCGTTCAGCGCCCGCTCCAGTGTCCAGGGGTCGGCCGGAAGGTTCGGGATGAGCTTCGCCAGCCGGTCGACCTGCCCGTAGGACATCTGAAGGACGCGGCCCGTGTCCTTCAAAACGGCGCGCGCCTTCAGCTTTCCGAAAGTGATGATCTGCGCGACGCGGTCGGCGCCGTAGCGCCCCTGGACGTAGCGAATGACTTCGCCGCGCCGGGTTTCGCAGAAATCGATGTCGAAGTCCGGCATCGACACGCGCTCGGGGTTGAGGAAGCGTTCGAACAGCAGGCCGAGACGGATCGGATCGAGATCGGTGATGGTGAGCGCCCAGGCGACCACCGAGCCCGCGCCCGAACCACGGCCCGGCCCGACCGGAATGCCGTTCTCCTTCGCCCACTTGATGAAGTCGGCGACGATCAGGAAGTAGCCCGGGAAGCCCATCCCGACGATGACGTCGACTTCGAATGCGAGGCGTTCGAAATAGCCCTTCCGCTCCTCGGCCGAGAGTTCGTCATATTCCGCAAGCCGCGCCTCGAGCCCGGCATGCGCGTCGCGGCCGAGCTGCTCGGCTTCGGCCTGCAGGTCCCCGGCGATGGAAGGAAGGATGGGCTTGCGCTTCGGCGCTCCGAAGGCGCAGCGCCGCGCGATCACGGCCGTGTTCTCGATCGCTTCCGGCAAGTCCGCGAACAGCCGGCGCATCTCCTCTGGCGGCTTGATCCAGGCTTCGGGCGAGGAGCGCTCACGGTCGTCGCGGTCGATCTGGCTCGACTGGGCGATGCAGAGCATGGCGTCGTGGGCGGCGTGGAAGTGGATGTCGCTGAATCGCGCCGGGTTGGTCGCGACCAGCGGCAAATCGCGCTCATAGGCGAGGTCGATCAGCCCTTCCTCGGCGCGCTGCTCCACTTCGTCGCCGCGGCGGCAAAGCTCGATGTAGAGGCGGCCTGGAAAGAGCGCTTCGAGCCGCGCGAGGATGTCGCGCATCACGGGCGCCTGCTCCTCGGCGATCAGCCGGGCGAGCGCGCCCTCCGCGCCCGCCGTCAGCGCGATGAGCCCGTCGGTCCGTCCCTCCAGCGCTTCGATGGCGACATGGGGCGGCTCCTCGAGCGGCCGGCCGAGATGCGCGGCGGAGACGAGCGAGCACAGGTTGTCGTAGCCCTTGTCGTCCTGCGCGTACAAAGCGAGCCAGTCGAGCGTCGGCGCCTTGCCGGGGAGAGTCCCGGGCCGCGCTACCGCGAGCATCGTCCCGACGATCGGCTGCACCCCTTCCGCGATGCAGGCGTCGGTAAAGGCCATCGCGGCGTAGAGGCCGTTCTTGTCCGTGAGCGCGGCCGCGGGAAAGTCGTTCTTCTTGGCCGCCTTGGCGATCGCCTTGGGCTCGATCGCGCCTTCCAGCATCGTGTAGCAGGAGAAAATGCGCAGGGGGACATAAGGCGCGGCCATGGCCCGACTTATGGGCAGAGCGGCCCGTCTTTGGAAGGGCGGCGGCCCCTTTTCTCCACAGGAATCCGGACGCTTACTCGCCCGCGGCGATGCGCCTTATCTCCTGGATGCGGGCGTCGTAGATGGAGATGACGCAATCCTCGCTGCCGCAGCGCTCGCGGCGGCTGAGGAACGCGTCGCGGCTTCGCCTCAGATGCGCGCGGGTGCCGACGTCGGCATTGGCCATGGCGGCATAGTAGGTCGCGGCCATCTGCCGGTCCTTGGCGGCGAGCGAGCCGCTCGAACAGACCATCCGCTCGCTTCGAGTGCGCGCATAGGAGCAGTTGAAGCTCGGGCTGGCGGACGTGCGCTGCTGGCGCGGCCGGTCGGCCTTAGGCAGCGGCGGCGGCGCGGCGGCGGCGGAACGCTCCGGCGCGGGAGTCCCCCGCGCCTCCTGCTGCGGCTGCGGCTGCGCGCGGGGCTGCGGGCGTGCCTGGACGGTCGCCTTCGCCGGAGGCTGGGCGGCCGGAGGCGCCTGGACGGGCGCGGGAGAGGCGGCGGCGGGCGGCGGGGTCTGCGGCTGCGGGATCGTGGCGGGCTCGAGTTGCGCCGTGCGCGGCGTGAAGCCGCCGGCGGTGGCGAGCCGGTAGACGATCGGCTCGGCCCCTTCCATGTGGTAGACGAGGCCGCTGCCGTCGGCCGCAGCCTGCGCCGCATATTCGATGTCGGCGGTGAGCCGGCGCTGCCCGTCGAAGGCATTCTCGACGCCAGGCGGAAGTTCCAGGATGAAGCGGCCCTGGCAGACCGTGACGTTCAAATTCTCGTCCCGGGACTTGGGAATTGGGTTCTCCATCCTGACGACCGAGGCGGCGGCGAGCGCGTCGAGCTCGCGCGGGTCCTGGTTGCGGATGCGGGCCGCCTCGTCGAAGGCGAGTTCCTTCAGCCGGTCGTAGGTGCCGCTCGACGAGCAGGCGCGGCGGATGCGCTGGTCGCGCTCGGCGCTCAGCTGCTTTTCCGTCTTTTCGCCGGGCGGGTCCTTCTTCTTCATCCAGTCGCAGCCCGCGCTGCCGATGAGGACGAGCGCACAAGCGGCCGCAGTCACGATCTTCATAAGCAAACTCACCTCGCGGCCCGGCAACGCACGGCCCGGAAGAAATCTCCCTGCATCCGAAACGAGCGGCAGCGAGCGGCGCAGCGCCGTCACGGAGCGATGCCACGCGCCCCTGTTGACCCTCACGCTGCGTCAGGCGGTAGAAGCCGAGTCGGAAGTGGAAGAACCGATGCGCGAACTCACCGTCAAACAGCTTGCCAGGACCTCGGGCGTGTCCGTCCGGACGCTCCATCATTATGACGGGATCGGCCTGCTGAAGCCGGCGCATATCGGCACGAACGGCTACCGCTATTACGGTCGCGGCGAGATGCTGCGCCTCCAGCAGATCCTCTTTTTCCGCGAATTCGGACTGGCTCTGAAGGACGTCGCCATGCTGCTGGAGCGGCCGCGCGAGGAGCAGATCGTCCTCCTCGCCGAGCAGAGGGACCGGATCGCCGCCGAGGCGAAGCGCAAGCGCGAGCTCGTGCGCACCATCGACCGCGCCATCCAGGAATATAGAGGAGGACGAACCATGAAGAACGCCGAGATCTACCGGGGCTTCGATCCCGAAAAGCAGCGCGAGCATGAGGAATGGCTGGCCGGCCGCTACGGCGCCGCCATGGAAGCCGGGATCGCCCGCTCGAAGGCGCATCTCGCCGCCGCTCCGCCCGCCGGCGCGATGCAGGAACTGCATGATGCGGAGCAGGCGCTCGCCGCGCAGATGCGCGAGGGCGCGCGGCCCGGCGATGCGGCGCTCCGCCCGCTGGTCGAGCGGCACCGGGACTGGGTCGCGTCGATGTGGGGCCGCGACTGCACGCCCGAAGCCCACGTGGGCCTCGCCGGGCTCTACGAAGCGCATCCCGAGTTCCGCCGGCGCTACGAAAGCATCGCGCCCGGCTTCACGGACTGGCTGGCCGCCGCGATCCGCGCCGCTGCCTGAGCCTTATTCGAGCACGCCTTCGTGGAGCCGGAGCACGCGGTCCATTTTGGCGGCAAGCCGTTCGTTGTGCGTCGCGACGAGCGCCGCGCTGCCTTCGCCGCGCACTAGGGTCAGGAATTCGGCGAAGACGATGTCGGCCGTCGCTTCGTCGAGATTGCCGGTGGGCTCGTCGGCGAGGACGAGCGCGGGCCGGTTGGCGAGCGCGCGCGCGACGGCCACGCGCTGCTGCTCGCCGCCCGAAAGTTTGGACGGACGGTGGGTGAGCCGTTCGCCGAGCCCCAGCGTGGCGAGCAAGGTCCGCGCCCGCTCCTTGGCCTCGGCCGTTTCCGCGCCTTTGACGAGCTGCGGAATGACGACATTCTCTTCCGCCGAGAAATCGGGGAGGAGGTGGTGGAACTGGTAGACGAAGCCGATCTTCTCGCGCCGGACGCGCGTGCGCTCGTCGCTCGAAAGCGTCGCGGCTTCCTCGTCGCCGATCCGGATCGAGCCCTGGAACCCCCCTTCGAGAAGGCCGACCGCCTGAAGCAAGGTCGACTTGCCGGAGCCGGACGGCCCGAGCAACGCAACGATCTCGCCCTGCCGCACGTCGAGGTCGACGCCGCGCAGGACGTCGATCCTGACGCCCCCCTGCTCGAAGCTGCGGCAGAGACCCCGGACGCTCAAAACGTCAGTCATAGCGCAGCACCTGCACCGGATCGGTGCTTGCCGCCTTCCAGGCCGGGTAAAGCGTGGCGAGGAAGCTCAGGACGAGCGCCATGCCGACAATGGCGGCGACCTCCACCGGGTCCGTCTTCGAAGGAAGCTGCGTCAGGAAGCGCACTTCCGCCTGCCAGACGTCGTATCCCGTCACGAGCTGGATGAACCCGACCACCCCTTGGCGGAAAAAGAGAAACAGCGCGCCGAGGGCGAGCCCGGCGAGGATGCCGAGCGAAGCGATGGTGAGGCCCACCGTCATGAACACCTTCATCAGCCCGCGCCGAGTCGCGCCCATGGTCCGCAGGATCGCGATGTCGCGCGTCTTGGCGCGCACCAGCATGATCAGCGAGGAAAGGATGTTGAACACGGCGACCAGCACGATGATCGATAGCACGACGAACATCGCGACCCGCTCGACCTGGAGCGCTTCGAACAAGGCCGAGTTCATGCTCCGCCAGTCGCTGACCATCGCGCGGCCCGTCGTCGCCTGCTGGACGGGGGCGAGGATCTCCGCGACCCGGTCGGGATTGTCGGTCTGCACCTCGACCATGCCGACGGCGTCGCCGAGCATCAGGAGCGACTGCGCGTCCTCGATCGGCATGACCACGAAGGCCTTGTCGAAATCGTAGACTCCGATCTCGAAGATCGCCGCCACGTTGTAGGAGACGATGCGCGGCACCGTCCCGAACGGCGTCGCCCGCCCGTCGGGGCTGAGCAGGCTGATCTGCTGGCCCACGCCGACGCCGAGATTCTGCGCCAGCCGCGAGCCCAGGGCGACATTGTCGGTCCCCGGCTGCAACGCCTCGAGAGAGCCGGCGAGAACGTTGCTGCCCATGGTCTCGTTGCTGAGAATGTCCTCGCGGCGCACCCCGCGCAGCAGGACGCCTTCCATTCGCCCTTCCGAAGTCGCCATCAGCGCCTGCTCGATGAGCGGCTGGGCGGAGACGACGCCGGGCGTCCGTTGCGCGAGCTGCGCCACCTCGCGCCAATTTTCGAGCCGCCCGCCATAGCCCACGACCACCGCATGGCCGTTCAGGCCCACCACCTTGTCGAACAGCTCGGCGCGAAAGCCGTTCATCACGCTCATCACGATGATCAGCGCCGCGACGCCGAGCATGACGGCGACGAGGCTGATCGAGGCGACGAGGAAGATGAACCCCTCGCCCTTGCCCGGCAGCAGATAGCGCCGCGCGATCATCCGCTCGTAGCGGGAAAGGATCATGACCGCTCTCCGTCATTGCGAGGAGCGAAGCGACGAAGCAATCCAGCGGGCCGCGGAGACCCGCACCGACGCCCACTGGATTGCTTCGCTGCGCTCGCAATGACGCCCTGTGCAGCGCTCACGACGTCAGCCTCGCCAGCGCGCTTTCGATCGAGAGCTCTTCACGCTCGCCGGTACGGCGCGCCTTCAGCTCCACCACCCCCCGCTCCAGCCCCTTCGGCCCGACGATGAGCTGCCACGGCAGCCCGATCAGGTCCATCGTCGCGAACTTGGCGCCGCCGCGCTCGTCCCGGTCGTCGTAGAGCACTTCGACACCCGCGCCGGCGAGCGATCTGTAGAGCCCGTCCGCGGCCTCGGCGCAGCGCGGGTCGTCGGCGCGCATGTTGACGAGGCCGACCTTGAACGGCGCGACGCTCTCCGGCCAGACGATCCCCGCATCGTCGTGGCTCGCCTCGATGATCGCGCCCATCAGCCGCGAAACGCCGACGCCGTAGCTTCCCATCTCGGGATGGACGTGGCCGCCCTCCCTGGTCTGGACGGTCATGCCCATCGATTGGCTGTACTTGGTGCCGAAATAGAAGATGTGGCCGACTTCGATGCCCCTGCCCTGCCGCCGCCGCTCCTCGGGTACGCTCGCCCAGCGCGCTTCGTCGTGAGTCTCGTCGGTCGCCGCGTACATGGCGCTGACCTGGTCGAACAGGCCCTGGAGCGCGTCCGCATTCCCGTAATCCGCATCGATCGCACCCCAGTCGAAGGCTTCGAAATCGGCGTCGTAGAAGACTTCGCTCTCGCCCGTCGGCGCGAGGACGATGAATTCGTGGCTGAGGTCGCCGCCGATCGGGCCCGAGGCCGCCTTCATCGGCACCGCCTTGATGCCCATGCGCTGAAAGGTCCTGAGATAGGCGAGGAGCTGCTTGTAATAGCTCTGCCGCGCGCCGGCTTCGTCGAGGTCGAAGCTGTAGGCGTCCTTCATCAGGAACTCACGCCCGCGCATCACGCCGAAGCGCGGACGGACCTCGTCCCGAAACTTCCACTGGATGTGGTAGAGCGTGCGCGGCAGGTCGCGGTAGCTCCTCGCGGCGTCCTTGAAGATCGCGGTGATCATCTCCTCGTTGGTCGGTCCGTAGAGCATCTCGCGCTCGTGCCGGTCGGTGATGCGCAGCATCTCCGGTCCGTAAGCGTCGTAGCGGCCCGACTGGCGCCAGAGATCGGCGGACTGGAGCGTCGGCATGAGCAGTTCGACGGCACCCGAACGGTCCTGCTCCTCGCGCACGATACCCTCGATCTTCTTCAAGACACGGAGGCCCAGCGGCAGCCAGGCATAGATGCCGGCGGCGGTCTGGCGGACGAGGCCGGCGCGGAGCATCAGCTTGTGGCTGACGATCTGCGCGTCGGACGGCGTCTCCTTGGTGACGGGGAGTACATAATTGGAAAGGCGCATGCCCTGAGCCTCTACGGAACGCCTCGCTGCAGCGCAACAGCGGGGCTCGCGGGCAGCCCTGTGTCGCCCAAGCAACACTTGTGGCCAAAGTGCCAGACACCGCCGATAAGGCCATGACATCGGCCAGGTCCCCGCCTAACCCTGCGCTTCGATCCAGGGTCAAAAGGCCACGGTTCGGGGAGGCTTCGGTCCCGCATTCCTTTGCGAGGTAAGGAATGCGTGCGGGCTGGAGCACCTAAAAGGGGGTGACGACTTGTCGTCATGCGGTGCCCGGCTCCAAAAGAGCCGGGCACTTGCACGTCCGGCTCCGTTCAAGCGCTCCGGCCGATCCCCTCGGCCGCTTTTTCTGCCGTTCAGCCGACCAGCCGCAGGCGCGACTCGCGCCGCTTCAGCATCGCCTCGACTTCCCCGGCCGGCGCCGCCTTGCCGTAAAGGAAGCCCTGCCCGTAGTCGCAGCCGAGCGAGGCGATGAAGCCGTGCTGGCGCTCATTCTCCACCCCTTCGGCGACGGTCCGGATGCCGAGGCTCCGGCCCAGATTCACGACCGCGTCGATGATCGCGGCGTCGTCCGGATCCTCTTCGAGGTCGCGCACGAAGCTGCGGTCGATCTTGATCAAATCGACCGGGAACTGCTTCAGGTGCGAGAGCGAGGCGTAGCCGGTGCCGAAATCGTCCAGCGCGATGCCGACGCCCGCGCCGCTCAGCAGCTTGAGCGCCCGCTCGACGCTCTCGGCACCGCGGCCGAGGAAGACGGTCTCGGTGACTTCGACCTGGAGGAGCGAGGGCGGCAGCCCGGCCTCGTGGAGGCGCTCGAGGAGCTTGTCGGCGAAGTCGCCGCGGCGGAACTCGGCGGCGGCGGCGTTGATCGCGACGTGCCCGATCTCGACTCCTTCGCCGCGCCAGCGGACGAGATCGGCGATGACGGCGCCGACCATCTCGTCGCTGATCTCGAAGGCGAGCGCCATGTCCTCGAAGGCGGCCGAGATGGTGGCCGGGCTTTGCGGACCCATCGAGGGGTGCCGCCAGCGCAGCAACGCCTCGAAGCCCGCGACGCCGCCGGTCTCGAGATCGATCTTGGGCTGGTAGAAAGGCACGATCCTGCGGTGCGCGAGCGCGTCGCGCGCCAGGTTCAGCATCGAGACGCGGGTCTGCATCTCCTTGCGCATGTCTGCGCGGAAGAGCTTCAGGTTCGCGCGGCCGGCGGCCTTGGCGGCGTAAAGGGCGACGTCGGCGTTCTTGAGCAGCTCGGCGCGGTCCACCCCCTGCTGCGGGAAGAGGCTGGCGCCGATGCTCGCCTGGCAGTCGAGCACCCGGCCGCCATGGACGCAGGGCTCGCGCAGCGCCGCGAAGATCGTCTCGACCGCCGCGGCCACCCCTTCTTCTTCCTCGACGCCGCTGAGGAGCACGGCGAACTCGTCGCCGCCCAAACGCGCGACCATGTCCTCGGTGCGAAGCGCGCCGCGGATCCGCTCGGCGAAGGTGCAGAGCAAAGCGTCGCCCGCATCGTGGCCGAGCGTGTCGTTGATCCGCTTGAAGTCGTCGACGTCGAGGAGAAGAATGCCGAAGCCCCCGCCGCCGTCCAGGTGGACGCAGGCGATCGCCTCGTCGAGCGTCTTCTGGAACAGGAAGCGGTTGGGAAGCCCGGTCAGGGCGTCGTGGTTCGCGGCCCAGCTCGCGCGTTCCTCGGCCTTCTTCTGGTCTGAGATGTCGCGGGACAGGACGATGATCCGGATCGGGCGGCGATGATCGTCGCGCACGGGCGCCAGGATGATGTCCCACCAGTTATGATCGGCACCGTACTGGATGAGGAGCCGGGCCTGCTCCCCGCTCTGCGCCTTGGCGAGGGCTTCGGCGGCGCGGCTGCGCGCGGGCTCCGGAAAGCGGGTCCCCCAAAGCTCGCCGACGAGGTCGCAATCGTCGGCCACCTGATAGGCGAGCCTCGTCGCCGCATTTGCGAACAGCCGCCGCCCGTCGAGGCCGAGCACCGAGATGCAATCCGGGCTCGCATCGATAATGCCGCGCGACAGTCGCTCGCTGGCGTCGAGCGCGGCTTCCGTCAGCATCCGCTCGTGTATGTCGGTGCAGCTTCCGTACCAGTGGACACTGCCGTCCGGCGCCTGGTGCGGCCGGCCACGCGACAGAATCCAGCGATAATCGCCCTCATGGTGGCGGACGCGATATTGCGATTCGTAGGGCTCATGGGTCGCGAGGCTGCGGCTCCAGCGCGCTTGGGCAGCGGGGAAATCGTCCGGGTGGACGAGGTCGAGCCTGGTCGGTGCGCCGATCGCGTTCAAATCGATTCCGGTGAAGGTCTCCCACTGCTTGCTGTAGCGCGGGCGCTGCTTCGTGGGGTCGTACGACCAGATCATCTGCGGCACGGCGTCGAGCAGGGTGTTCAAGCTGTCGGCGCGGCGGCTCGCGTCGGCTTCTGCCTCGCGCAGCGACAGTTCGAGCCGTTTCTCCTGCCCCGCGTCCAGGATCACGCCTTCGAGGTATGACGGCCTCCCCGCTTCGTCGTACACCGCCCGGCCCTGCTCGCGCACCCAGCGCTGCTCGCCCGAGGCGTGAACGATCCGGTAGCAGGGATTGAAATTGCGCCGCTCCGCGACGGCGGCGGCGACCTCAGCCTGTACGGCGGCGACGTCGTCCGGGTGCATGATGTCGGCCCAGGAGGTCGCGGCACCGAGCGCTTCGGCCGGATATCCAGTCAGCCCCTCGACCCCGCTCGACACGAAGGCCATGCGCCAGGGCGCGCCCAACTGGCAGCGATAGGCGACACCGTTCAGATTGGCCGCGAACTGCTCGAACGTGCGGCGCGCCTCGCGAAGCTGCGCATGCGTTTCCGCCAGCGCGGCGCGCAGCGCCTCGGCGTCGTCGCCCGGCTCCGCGCCCGTCAGCATGGCTTTGGGATCGGCGCGGAGCATCAGCCGCCGGCTCCCGCCGGACAGGCCGGAAGTTTCCGCGGTTCGCGTGCGCAGATCGGCGTGAGCACCCCCATGAGCTTCACCGTGCCCGAAACGTTTTAACCGAGCATTGACGCGCCACCTCGTTCATACCCGGTGAAGCCTGGGCGGCAGGCACTCCGATTTATCACATAAATAACGCCGTAGGCCCTTCAACCGGGGCGCGGGCGGGAGTATCCGCCCTGCGCATGAACGACACAGATTCGCTCCGCTTCCATGTCGAGGCCGCCGCGGACGGCACCGCGACCGACTTCACCGTCGCGCTCGGCGGCGCCGCGCCGCGCCGCTACCGGGTCCGCGGCGGCGACCAGAACGACTACAGCGACTTCTTCCGCGAACTCTGCCGCGATTTCGGCACCCGCGTCCCCCACATCTACGAAGAGCCGGACGATGCCGAGGCGGACGGCCTCGAATGGCGCCCGCTCATCACCGAGAATCTCAGCGACCGGATCCTCGCCGGCTACGGCGACCCCGCCGTGATCAGGACCGGCGAAGGCTGGATTCTCGTCGCGACCTCCAACGACGCGCCCGATGCCTTTCCGATCCTGCGCTCCGCCGATCTCGAGACCTGGAGCCATGTCGGCTTCGTCTTTCCCGAAGGCGAAGCGCCGGACTGGACGGCGACCGGCCACAAGGTCGCCGATTTCTGGGCGCCGGAAATGGCGAAGGTCGGCGACGAATATTGGGTCGTCTACACCGCGCGCGAGAAATCGAACGCCCTCGCCATCGGTCTCGCCAAGGGCGACACGCCGCACGGCCCGTTCCGCGACATCGGGGCGCCGCTCATCACCGGCGGCGTCACCCTGTTCGCGCCGGCCGACCCGTCGCAGGCCATGCCGGCGAAGAGCGGCGGCGTCATCGATTCGCACATCCTCGTCGATGGGGACGGCGCGCCCTGGCTGTTCTGGAAGCGCGACACGAACGGCGTCTGGCCGCGCCCCCTCGCCGCCCTCCTGCGCGACCGCCCGGAGCTGATCGCGCGCCTGTTCGAAGCCGAGGAAGACCGCCGCACCGCCGCCTTCTCCGCCGCCGTCGTCTCCTGGGCGAACACGCGCCGGCCGATGGAGCGCTTCTTCCTGATGCAGCCGCTGATCGAAGCCGCGCTCGCCAACTGGCCCAAGGTCCGCGCCGCGCTCGGCGACTATCCCGAAGCCGCCGACATCCTCGCCGCGATGCGCACGCCGATCATCGCCCAGCGCCTCGCCGAAGACGGCACGTCCCTCCTCGGCGAAGCGACGGAAGTGCTCGCCAACGACCTCGACTGGGAAGGCCACCTGATCGAAGGCCCGTGGGTCACGCGCCAGGCCGGCCGCTACTGGCTCTTCTATGCGGGCAACGACTTCTCGACGCCCGCCTACGGCATCGGCGTCGCCGTCGCCGATCACCCGCTCGGCCCCTATGTGAAGCAGGAAAAGCCGCTCCTCAAATCCACCCGCACCTGGTGGGCGCCGGGCCACGCCTCGGTCGCCCCCGGCCCGGACGGCGCGCCGCAGCTCTTCTTCCACGCCTTCTTTCCCGGCAAAGGCGGCTACAACGCCTTCCGCGCGCTGCTGACGGCGAAGCTCAAGTTTACCGGCGACCGGGTGGAGCTCGGCTAGTTCCTACCCATGCGGAGCATGGGTAGGATGATCAATAGCTCGGCTGGAGCAGTCCTTCGATGACGTGGTGCTGCAGCACCGTCTCCAGCTTGTCCACCACACGGCAGGTCAGATGGTCCCGCACCCGCGGCGGCAGCGCGTCATAGTAACCCCGCGTCACCTGCAGATCGTGATGCGCCGCATTGTTCGCGTCAGGCGCGTCCACCCCGACGACCAGAACCGGCCGCGGCTCGTTCGACCTGTTCGCCGTGCCCCGGTGAATGGTGAGCGCCGAGCGGGCGGACAAATCCCCGCGCTGCGGCATCTTCTGAACGGCACGCGAGATATACCTGTCCCAAAGTTGCCGAGGCGGGAACATGCCCTTGTCGCACCCTTCGAATTCGTCCCACTGCGTCCCCGGCGCCACTTCGAACGGCCCGTGCTCCGGCTTCGTGTCGATTGCCGTCAGGTTGAAGGCGAGCGAGTTCAGCCGCCGGTCCTTCGTCATCGCCTCGGGCACCGCGAAGTCCCGGTGCCACGGCTGGTCCGCCGCGCCCGGAAACGGGATGTCGAAGCCCACTTCGACGATCCTGTACTCCTTCGTCAGCACCGCCTCGCACACCGCCACGAACCAGGGGTGAGTCACGATATCGACGAAGCCCCGGATCCGTTCCGGCTGGACTTCCACATACCAGCGCTCAGGCCCGCGCGGCAGCGCGCCGCCGGGCACCGCCTTTGCCTCCTCGAACAAGGTCCAGATGTCCTCCGCCATCCGGTCCGCCCATTCCGGCGGAAAGGCGCCCTTCAGGCCGATGATCCCGTCGCCGTAAAGGCCGCCCATGATCTCGGCGGGTTGGTAATGAGGGTTTTGCACGCGCTGCGACTCCGCCAGTTTCGCTCAAGTCTAGCGCGTTGCTCCCGAGAGGCGAGAGCTATCCTCCCCAAGCGTGCTTGGGGAGGGGGACCATGCGGAGCATGGTGGAGGGGTAAAGGGCGGAGGACCCGGAGGATCGGGCGAGGTATCGCGGAAGCGGGGCCTTCTACCCCTCCACCCCCTTCGGGTGGTCCCCCTCCCCATGCGCTGCATGGGGAGGATTCAGGAGAGCTCGCTTTCCAGCTTCAGGACCTTGCCGCCATCATCCTGAAGGATGAGCACGGCCGGGTTCTCCTTGGAGCCGTTCTTGACCACCCTGGCGCCCTTGATGGTGCGCTGGACTCGGCGTTCGAAACGCTCCTCGACCTTGCCTTCCGCGGTGCCGGTGCCCCACATCCAGGTGACGTTCGTCCCAACCGACGTCATGACGCCGCTAACTCGCCGGGCCGGCGGCGCTCGACGCGCCGATGCCCGCGGTTCCGGAAAGCGCGTCCTCATAGGCTTCGAAATCGCCGGCCGTCGGCGCATCCTTGCTCTCGCCCATCCGGACGTGCTCGACCGTTCCGCCGTCGGGCGGCGTCTGCGTCACGTTCGCCTTCAGCACCTTGGCGGCATAGACGAGCGCCGAGCTGGTCGCGTCCCAGAGCTTCGCATCCTCGGGCTCGATCGTGATCAGCGCCACGTCCTCGGCGTCCGGCCCCTGCGGGAGCCAGGCTTCGGTGTGCGGCGACCAGAGTTCGCGCAATTTTTCGCGATCCTGCGACGTCCGCGCCGTGCCGGTCAGCGACAGATACGTGTTCTTGTGCGGATCGGAGAAGCCGAGATTGACCGGGGCGGAGCCGCCGATCTCGCCGACCTTGGCGTCGACCTTGGTCACGAAATAGATCCGGTTCTCCTCCGGCCGCGCGAGGCAGGACATGGGACGGCTGACCAGCCTCCCCTCCTCCTCGACGGTGAGCATCGCGATGCGCTGCTTCTTGACGATCGCCCAGACATCCTCGGGGCTGCCTTCATCGGCCATGACGGGTTCCTTTAGGGTTGAAATCTCAACCGAAAGAACTGGCGCGGCGGCGGGCGCGTTCCTACCTGCTTTAGCCTAGGTGGGGTGCGCCGACGTGGACGGGAGACGCCCGAGCGCCTACTTCAGCGCCATGGCCTTCCTCATGCCGCTCGTACTCGTGGTGGCGACGGTGGCCGCGATGGAGGCTGTCGCGGCCCTCGTCCACCGCTACGTCATGCACGGCTGGGGCTGGAGCTGGCACAAGTCGCACCACGAACCGCGCGCCGGAGCCTTCGAGAAAAACGACCTCTACGCCCTCGTCTTCACCGGCTTGAGCCTGCTCTTCTTCACCGCGCTCGCCGAACTCTGGCCGCCCTCCTGGTGGGTCGGCGTCGGAACGGTCGTCTACGGCCTGCTCTATACGTTGCTCCACGACGGCATCGTCCACCGCCGCCTGCCGCTCGGGCGGACGCCGCGCAGCGCTTACTTGAAGCGCCTCGTCCAGGCGCACCGGCTCCACCATGCCGTCAAGGAGCGGGAAGGCGCCGTCTCCTTCGGCTTCCTCTGGGCGCCGCCCGTCCGCACGCTCAAGCAGAAGCTGCGCGAGCTTCAGGATGGCTGAGGGCAAACAGGCGGCGATCGGACTCGGCCTCGCGGCGGCGATCGCCTCCGCATGGGCGGCGCTCCACGTCTATTCCGTCTTCTTCGCCCCTCCCCTCGTCGCCGCGCCGTTCCTGATCGCGGCGCTCTGCTGGTTGAACGTCGGCCTGTTCATCGTCGCGCACGATGCGATGCACGGTTCGCTCGCGCCGCGCCGTCCGGCGGCGAACCGCTGGGCCGGCAGGATTGCGCTCGCCCTCTACGCCGGCTTCTCGTTCGACCGCCTCCTCGCCAAGCATTTCGAGCATCACAAGCATCCCGGCACCGAGCACGACCCGGATTACAGCGTCGCCCATTCCCGCCGCTTCTGGCCGTGGTACCTCGCCTTCTTCCGGCAATATTTCGGCCTGCGCGAACTCGCCGTCCTGACCGCGCTCGTCGCATTCTACGTCTTCGTCCTGCGCGCGCCCTACCCCAACCTGCTCCTCTTCTGGGCGCTTCCGGCGATCCTCAGCTCCTTCCAGCTCTTCCTGTTCGGCACCTACCTTCCGCACCGCGAACAGGAGAGCGCGTTCGGCGACCGCCACCGCGCCCGGAGCAACGATTACGGGCGGCTCGCCTCGCTCCTGACTTGCTTCCACTTCGGCTACCACCATGAGCATCACAGGGCGCCGCACGTTCCCTGGTGGCGGCTCCCGGCGGAGCGGGCGAAGACGCTCAGCGCAGCAGCTTCGCCTCGATGAGGTCGGCGGCGCGGGAAACGCCGCCCGCGGCCTGGATCTCGCGTTGCACGTGGCGCGCCCGCTCGCGGAATCGGGTCATGCGCATGATCTTGCGAATGGCGTGGGACAGGCGGCCCGGGCTCGCCTGGCGCGGCATCACCACGTCGCCGACCCCGGCGCGGGCGACGCGCGCCGCGACCGCGGGCTGATCGAAGGCGACGGGCATCGCCACCATCGGCAGGCCGCAGGCGAGGCTTTCGAGAACGGTGTTGAAGCCGGCATGAGTGACGACGAGGCTGGCTTCGGCGAGCACGGCCTCCTGGGGCAGATAATCGAAGGCGAGCGGCGCGCCGGGGAGCCGCGACACTTCGTCCGCCGTCAGCCGGCCGCAATGGGTGAGGACGAGCTTCAGGTCGAGCTCCGCGCAGGCGGCGGCGACGGCGGCGAAGAGCTTCAGCCGCCCGCCCTGCAGGGTGCCGAGCGAGCAATAGACGAGCGGCCCCAGGACGGGCGACAGGGTGGCGTCGCGGCGGCGCAAAGGGCCGGTGTGGTGGAAGTTCGCCGGAAGCTGTTCCCGCGGAAAGTCGATCGAAGGTACCGCCTGGGCGATCTGCAGCGTCGGCGAGAAACAGTCGTCGAGGCGGCGCCGAGGCGGGAGGCGCCAGGTCTCGGCCCAATGCGCAATCGCCGCGCCGACGGGGCGCATCAGGAAATCGCTCACCCGCCAGCCGCCCTTCGCCCAGCTTTGCCCGCGTGGCGACGGCTCGTAGGGCCAGCCGACATAAGGCGGCGGCAGCTTCGGCTCGCGGTTGATCGGGAGGGCGCAGGCCACCGTAGCGAACGGCAGGCCGAGATGCTCCGCGGTGAGCCCGCCCGCCGGTTCGAGCTGGTCGGCGATGATCGCGTCCGCCCGCAGCTCGCCGATCAGAGCAGGCGCGTGGCGGCAGAGCATGTCCGTCTGCCGCGCCATCTCCCGAACGGTGCCGCGCACGCCCTGGTGCCGGCCGAGACCTTCGGACCTTATGCCGGCAAAGGCGGCGCCGTGGCGCTCGGCCAGGTCCCGCGCATCGTCGCCGTGGATGAAGGTGACATCGTGTCCCCGCTCCATGAGTTCGGCGGCCAGCGCCGCGAGCGGCTTCCAATGGCCGGTGAGCGGCGGCGCCAGGACCGCGAAGCGGCTCACGCGGCGGCGGCGGCGCGGCCCAGGGCGCCGATCATGATCGCCGCTTTCTCGCGCTTCCTCACGACGACGCGCCGGTCCCAGGCGCCCGGCCCGAGCGCCGCGACGCGCCGCCCGATCCGCCCGTATATGCCGGCCGCCGAAAGCACCGCCCAGCGCGAGCGGAACGGCAGCCGCGCCACGCCGTCGCGAGCGGAAGCTTCGTAAAAGTCGGCGAGGTCGCAGACCCGCGCCACGAGCGCGACAAGCGCGTCCCGGTTCTCCTCGCGAAGAAGGCCGGCGCGGGTGAGCCCGGCTTCGGCCAGCCAGGCCTCCGGAAGGTAGCAGCGCCCGGTCTCGTGGTCGTCGGCAACGTCGCGGGCGATGTTGGAAAGCTGGAAGGCGATGCCGAGGTCGGACGCGCGGCGCAGCGTCTCCTCGTCGTGCCGGTCGACGCCCATCACGATCGCCATCATGCAGCCCACCGCGCCCGCGACATGGTAGCAATAGCGAAGGAGATCGCCCGTGTCGTTTGGCCGCCACCCTTCCGTGTCCAGCGCGAAGCCTTCGAGATGGTCGAAGAGGTAGCGCTCCGGAATCGGGCATTCGGCGAGCAAGGCCGCAAGCGCGTCGAATGGAAGCTCGTCCACCGTCTCGCCCGCAACGGCCCGACGCGTCAGCGCCCGGACGTCGCCGGTGGGGGCGGCGCCGGTCCTGTGGCCGAGCGTCTGGCCGTCGCACACGTCGTCGCAGTGGCGGCACCAGCAGTAGAGCAGCCAGGCGCGCTCCCGCGTCGTGCGGTCGAACAATTGGCTCGCCATCCGGAAGGACTTCGAGCCTTGCGCGATCGCCTCGTAGGCGCCGGCGACGAGATCGTCGCGAGTCACTGGGCGAGATCCGAGATCACGAGCCCCGCCGTCGCCTTGGCGCTGCCGACGACGCCCGGAATGCCCGCGCCGGGGTGGGTGCCCGCGCCGACGAAATAGAGGTTCGGTATCTTGTCGTCGCGGTTGTGCACCCGGAACCAGGCGCTCTGGGTCAGCACCGGCTCCAGGCTGAAGGCGGAGCCCAAATGGCTGTTCAATTTGCTTTCGAATTCGCGCGGGCCGAAGTGGAAGACATTCTCAAGCCGCGCGAACAGCCCCGGCAGCATCCGCTTCTCGAGAATGCGCAGGATGCGGTTCGCATAAGCGGGACCTTCGGCTTCCCAGTCGAGCGGCGCGCGGCCGAGATGCGGCACCGGCGCGAGCACGTAGAAGGTCGACTTGTTCGGCGGCGCCATGCCGGGGTCCGTCGCGGTCGGGTGGTGGAGGTAGAGCGACGGATCGTCGACGAGGGTCGACCCCTTGTAGATGTCGCGCAGCAGGCCGGCATAGCGGGGCCCGAACAGGATCGAATGGTGCGGCACGTCCGGCCACTCCCCGCTCGTCGCGAAATGCACGACGAAGAGCGAGGGCGAGAAGCTCTTCTTCCGAAGCTTCGCCGCCGCCTTCGCGCCGCGCGGGTCGCGCAGCATGTCGTAGGTCCGGACAATGTCGGCGTTGGACGCGACCGCATCGAAGCGCCCGCTCCATCCGCTCTTGGTGGAAACGCTGCGGGCGCGCCCCCCTTCCGTCTCGATCCGCTCGACCGGATCGGCGAGCCGCATCGTCCCGCCGATCCGCTCGAAGTGGCGCACCATGCCGGCGACGAGCGCATTGGTGCCGCCCTTGGCGAACCACACGCCGCCGTCGCGCTCCAGCTTGTGAATGAGGGCATAGATGGCGCTGGTCGTCATCGGATTGCCGCCGACGAGGAGCGTGTGGAAGCTCAGCGCCTGGCGCAGCTTCTCGTCCTTCACGAACTTGGAAACGATCGAATAGACCGAGCGCCAGGCCTGGTAGCGCGCCAGCGCGGGGGCGGCGCGGAGCATCGATCGGAAGTCGAGGAACGGCACTGCGCCGAGCTTCACGTAGCCTTCCTTGTAGACCCCCGCCGCATAATCGAGAAAGCGGCGATATCCCGCCACGTCCGCGGGGTTCATGGCGTGGATCTGCTCGGTCAGCCGTGCATCGTCGTTCAGATAATCGAACACGGTCCCGTCCGGCCAGGACAGGCGGTAGAAAGGGGAGACGGGGACGAGTTCGACGTCGTTCGCGATGTCGGCGCCGGTCAGCGCCCAGAGTTCCTTGAGGCAATCGGGATCGGTGATCACCGTCGGCCCGGCATCGAAGACGTGGCCGTCCTTTTCCCAATAATAAGCGCGGCCGCCGGGCTTGTCCCTGGCTTCGATCACCGTGGTCGCGATGCCCGCGGACTGGAGGCGGATGGCGAGCGCCAGGCCTCCGAAGCCGGAGCCGATCACCGCTGCTGTCTTGGTCACGCCGCTTTCCCCCGCATCGCTGCGATTGCTTTTGCGACAGGTACGGGGGGACGGCCGCTCAGGATGCGCATCTTGTCGAATGTCGTGAGCTGCCCCGCATAAAAGCGGGCGATCGTCGCCTCGGGCAGCCGGTAGAAATGCTCCAGCACCTTGTAGCGCCGGCGCGGCGGGGCTGCGCGGAACAGCATCCGGTTCAAGAGCTGGTAGAAGCGCCGCTCCTGCCAGAGCGCGGCGGCTCGGCTCCGGAACAGATCGTGCAGCGCGGCGCCGGAGAAGTCGCTCTGTTCTGCGAGCTGCACGGCGTTGCGCACAGCGTCGGGGAGCGAATAGCCGGTCGTCGGATGAAAGAAGCCGCCGCGAAGGCCGAGGCGCGCGACCTGCGGTTCGTCGCTCGGCCACAGCGCCGACACTTCGCCCCCGAGCAGCACCGGCAGAACCCCGGTCTCTTCCGAAACCGCCTCCCCGCGCGGAAAGCCGGCGGCCGCGAGATAATGGGCGAGCCGGGAGCGAAGCACGCCCGCATCGAGTACCGGCGAGCAGGAATAATAAGTGTCCTCCACCATCAGCTCGGTCGGTGAGAATGGGAGCGTGTAGACGAAGCGGTACCCTTCGTCCTGCGGCACCAAAGCGTCCATGATGACGGGCCGCGTGCAGCCGTGCGGCGCTTCGAAGCGGTAGGTGCGGCCGACGAATTTCTGCCAGGCGAGGTCGAGCCCGGGAAGCGCCCGGGCGCCGCGCGCGTCGATCACGCCGTCCGCCTCGATCCGCTCGCCGCCTTCGAGCACGACGAAATCCGCCCCGAGCGCGGCGATGCGGCAACCGAGCCGATATTCATGTGCGCCGAGCCGCTCCCGCACCACCCGGTCGAAATCCTCCGAGCGGATGCTGTTGTAGCCGAAGCCGAGCGTCCGCCGCCGCGCGGGAAAGCGCACTTCGTGGTCGCGCCAGCTTCCCGCCACGAGGCCGTCGAGGAGCGGCGCGTCGGCCGCCGCCACGTCGCCGTCGAAGAAGGACCAGATGTGGTTGCCGCCGAAGCGCGCCCCTTCCTCGACGACGAGCAGGTCGACGTCGGGGCGCCGCGCTTTCAACGCAAGCGCCGCCAGCCCGCCCGAAAGCCCGCCGCCGGCGATGAGGATCCGCGGCCGCGTCATGCCCGGCCCTGCCCTAAAGGCCATGTGGAGCCGCCGGTCCGGACGCTGTAGCGGTGGAGGTTATGACCATCGCCCCGGCCGCCCTCCCACTCGCTCTCGTCCTCGCCGCCGCCGCGCCTGCTCCCGCCGCCCAGCTCGAAGTCTCGATCGAGCGGCTGCGCAGCGCCCGCGGCCAGGTCCACGTCTGCCTCACCCGCGATTCGGCGCATTTCCCCAATTGCGCCGGCGATCCCGCCGCGCTCAAGCGCAGCGTCTCCGCCGGCACTGCGAGCGTGCGTTTCGACGGGGTCCAGCCCGGCGCCTATGCCGTGTCGCTCTTTCACGACGAAAACGCGAACGGGAAGTTCGACACCTTCGCGGGCATCCCGCGCGAAGGCTTCGGCTTTTCGCGCAACCCCGCAGTCCGGTTCGGCGCGCCGCGGTTTAGGCAGGTTGTCATCGATCTCCCGTCCGGCTTCGCGCGCCAGGCGGTCAGGATGCAATACCTGCTTTAGTCTATCTGGCCGCAAGCGAGCACCTCCCGTACCATTTGAAACGGGGGCAGAGACGAGGGAAATATTGTTCGACCTTTCCCCTTTTAGTGCGGCAGCGGCCCGCGGCGACATCGCCGATGCAGCGCATGACACGCGTCCTTCCATCGACATCCTCCTCGCCTCGCCGCGCGGCTTCTGCGCGGGCGTGCGCCGCGCTATCGACGCCGTCCGCGATGCGCTCGCCCTGCACGGTCCCCCCGTCTACGTCCGCCGCCCCATCGTCCACAATGTCGCGGTGATGCGCGAGCTGGAGGCGGAAGGCGCGATCTTCGTCCAGGAGCTTTCCGAAATACCTCAAGGCGCCGTGGCTGTCCTCTCCGCCCACGGCGTCGCCCCGGCCGTCGCCGGCGAAGCGACGCGCCGGGGCCTCCTTTATTACGACGCGGTCTGCCCGCTCGTCGCCAAGGTCCACCGCGAGGTCGAGCGCCACCACAAGGACGGCCGCCACGTCGTCCTCGTCGGCCACGGCGGCCATCCGGAGATCGAAGGCACGCTCGGCCACCTCCCCGAAGGCGCGGCGACCCTGGTCCGCAGCGCGGGCGACGTCGCCTCCCTCCATCTAGACGCCGAAGCGCCGACCGCCTTCGCCGTCCAGACCACCTACTCCGTCGACGAAGCCTCCGAGATCGTCGCGGCCCTTCGCGCCCGCTTCGCCGACCTCGCCGCGCCGTCGACCAGCGACATCTGCTATGCGACCACCAACCGCCAGGCCGCGGTACGCGCCATCGCCGGCCGCGCCGACGCGGTGATCGTCGCGGGCGAGAGCTTCTCCTCCAACGCCAACCGCCTGGCCGAAGTCGCCTCCGCCCGATGCGCCTCCGTCCAGCTCGTCGCCGACGCCGCCGAACTCGACTGGTCGCGCCTTCCCGCCAGCGGCGCGATCGGCATCACCGCCGCGGCCTCGACTCCCGAACGCAGCGTCGAAGGCATCCTTGCCGCCCTGGCGCTGCGCTATCGCCTCCGCGTCGAGACGGTTGAAACCGCGTCCGAGACGACGATCTTCAAGCGGGTGGCGATCGGATGACGATGATCGGGACGATCCGCGCCGCCGTCGCGCTCGGCCCCTCGATGCGCCGCACCGCGGCCGATATCGACGCGCTGTTTGAAAGCCGCCTCGCCGATCCGCCGGACGCACGCGCGCGCCTCTTCCAGGCGATGCGCTACGCAGCCGTCGGCGGCGGCAAGCGCCTGCGCCCGCTCCTCGTCCTCGCCTCCGCCGGCCTCTTCGCCGTGCCCCGCGCCCGTGCCCTTTACGCCGGCCTCTCCGTCGAGTGCATCCACGTCCATTCGCTCATCCACGACGACCTTCCCTGCATGGACGACGACGACCTTCGGCGCGGCAAGCCCACCGTCCACCGCGCCTTCGACGAAGCCACCGCCGTCCTCGCCGGCGACGCCTTTCTCGCCCTCGCCTTCGAGATCCTCGCTGATCCCGACACGCATCCGTCCGGCGAAGTCCGCGCCGAACTCACGCTCGAACTCGCCCGCGCGTCCGGAGCCGCGGGCATGGCGGGCGGCCAGATGCTCGATCTCCTTTGCGAAAGCGGCGCCGGCGACCTGCTCGACCTGGAATCGATCACCCGCCTCCAGCGGCTCAAGACCGGCGCGCTCATCGCCTGGTCGGTGGACGCGGGCGCCATCCTCGGCGCCGCTTCACCGGAACAGCGGACCAGCCTTCGCGGCTATGCCCAGAATCTCGGCCTCGCCTTCCAGATCGCCGACGACCTCCTCGACTGCGAGGGCGACGAACAAACGGCCGGCAAGCGCCTCAGGAAGGACGAGGCGGCGGGCAAGGTCACCTTCGTCTCGCTGCTCGGCGCCGAACGCGCGCGGCGGCAGGCGGAAATGCTGATCGACCAGGCGGTCGATCACCTGCACAGCTTCGGCGAGCGGGCGCGGCTCCTCGAGGCCATTGCCCGCTTCTCGATCAGCCGGGACCGCTGAGCCCCGCTTCCACGCCGATCCGGATCGCATCGGCCGAGCTCGCCGCGCCGAGCCGCGTCAGCAGCCCCGCCCGGTGCATCTTCACCGTCTTCTCGTCGATGCCGAGGAAGCCGGCGATCTGCTTGTTGCGGTAGCCTCTGATCATGTGGTCGAGCACCTGACGCTGGCGCGTCGTCAGCCCAGCCACCTGCTCGCCCGCTCGCGCCCGCTGCGCTCCGGAAAGCGGAGACTGGCCGCCCACGTCCATCTGCGATCCGATGAACAAGGCGACCTGTCTCATCTCGTCCAGGACCGGCGCGATCATCACGGCGTTGCGGAACGGCGTTCCGTCCTTCTTGTAGTTGGTGAGCTCGGTGAGCGCGGGCCGGCCTTCGGCGACGGCGCGGCGAAGCACCGCCTGCCACTCCGGCTCCGTCTCCGGCCCGGCCAGGAAGCGGCAGTTGCGCCCCCTGACCTCCGCCTCCCCGTAACCCGTCAGCGTCTCGAAGGCGCGGTTCGCCGCGACGATCGGATTGTCCGGCAGATGCGGATTCGTGATCACCGTCGCGATCGGCGTGGCTTCGATCGAGGCAAGGAGTTCGGAAACGTCGTCGGCGCTCATGACATGCTCTGTAGCGCGCCTTGCCGCCGTTCGCGAGGGGGCGCTATTTTCCGCCTTCTGCGTCCAAGATCTCGCCGTCCACCATCTCGCCGTCGCCCGGCTTGCCCCCGGCCGGGTCCTTGCCGCCGGCACTCGCCCCGCCGGCCGCCTGAGCGCCCGCGGCCGGAGCCGCGCCCGCACCGGCCGCAGCCTCGCCTTCCGGCACGCACTGCCAGGGAAACTGGTTGGTCGCGGTGTCGCGCTCGGCGGTGCAGGTCAGCCGGGCCTGTGCGCCCGATCCGTCGCTCCCGACCATGTGCCCGCGCATATGGTCCTCGTCCTGCTTCTGCATATCGACTTCCAGCACCTGCGCGCCCCTTTGCTCATAGGTGCGGCGGATCTCCGCTTCCATCGCCTGCAGCATCGCCTCGTCGATCGCCGGCACGCAGGCGATCCGGTACGTGCCGCCGTCGCCGACCTTGTTGGCGGCGCAATTGTAGCGCGCGCTCTGGCCGTTCGCCGCGGCGACGACGGCATGGCCCGTCATGTTGCCGTCGCTGCCCTGCGTCATGTCCACTTCCTGGACGTTGCCCCGGTCTGTGAGCGTTGCGCGAACCGTATTCTCCATCGCCTGTTCCGGGTCTTCGCAGCCGGCCAAGACGGCGCCCAGGACGAACAAAGCCGCAAGTCTCATTTTCGAACCCCCTGATTCGCGATGACGTGCAATGTGTCGCTTCGTTCTTCGCGGATTGCAACGGCGCCGAAAGGCGGCGCTGGCCGCTGCCGCACCCCATTGACGAGCCCCCTGCCAACGATCAATGTCGCCAAAAAAAGGGGTGCCCTTGGCCAGCCTGGAGCTCGAGAACATCCGCAAGGCTTACGGCGACACGCTCGTCCTCGACGACGTGTCGCTGACGATGGAGGCCCGCGAGTTCATCGCCTTTCTCGGGCCGTCCGGCTCGGGCAAGTCCACACTTCTGAGGATCATCGCCGGCCTCGAAACGCTCGACGCCGGCGAAGTGCGGCTGGAGGGGCAGCGGATCGACGGCATGGCGCCCGGCGAGCGCGGCGTCGCCATGGTCTTCCAGCATTATGCGCTCTATCCGCACATGAGCGTCTTCGACAACATGGCCTTCGGCCTCAGGAACGCCAAGGTGCCCGAAGCCGAAATCCGCACCCGCATCGAGGAAGCGGCGCGGGTGCTGGAAATCACGGACCATCTCGAGAAGAAGCCGGGCCAGATGTCCGGCGGCCAGCGCCAGCGCGTCGCCATCGGCCGCGCCATCGTCAAGCACCCCAAGATCTTCCTCCTCGACGAGCCGCTGTCCAACCTCGACGCGGCGCTTCGCATGCGCACCCGCGTCGAGCTCGCGCAGCTCCGCCAGAAGGTCGACGCCGCCGTCATCATGGTCACGCACGACCAGGCGGAGGCGATGACGCTCGCCGACCGGATCGTCGTCATGAACGACCGCAGGATCCAGCAGGTCGGGCCGCCGATGGAGATCTACGCCCGGCCGGCCAACACCTTCGTGGCCCGCTTCGTCGGCTCGCCGGCGATGACGCTGGCGCCTGCGACACTCGTCGCGGATGCGCCGGGCGATCATGCCACCGTCCGCATCGGCGACGGGTCGGTGGTCGAGACGCGGGTGCCGCGCGCGGGGCTTCCGGAGACAGGCCTCGAACTCGGCCTCAGGCCCGAGAACGTCCGCGTCGTCGCAGGCGGCGACGGCGCGACCACCAGCGCCACGGTCGAACTGGTCGAGCGCCTCGGCGAGCGCACCCTCATCTACGGCCGCCTCTCGGACGGTCACGCCATCACCGCCGAGGACGAAGGCTTCAGCCGCGTCAAAATCGGCGACACGGTGCCGCTGCGGGTCGACGGCCGCGTCGCCCACATCTTCGGCCCGGACGGCAGCGGCCATCATGCCCAGGACGGCCACGAGGCCTCCGCTTGACGGGGGCGGGATTCTGGAACCGGTGGGGCGGCTTCGCCTTCGTCGCGCCGTTCCTCCTCATCTATTCCTTCCTGCTCATCTATCCGCTGATCAACGGCATCATCCTTTCGTTCCACAATGCCGATCTGTTCGGCGGCGAGCGCTTCATCGGCCTCGCCAATTACACGCGGCTGATGGGCGATCCGATCTTCCACCAGGCGATCCTCAACACGTTCAAGCTCGCCTTCATCATCGTGCCCACCCTGACCGCCATCTCGCTCGCCCTCGCCCTCGCGCTGAACAGGCCCGGGCGCACCCCGGCGATCTTCCGCGGCCTCTTCTTCTCCTCCTCGGTCCTCTCGGTGACGATCGTGACGCTGATCTGGCGCTTCATCCTGACGCCCGACGCCGGCCTGATGGCGGAGCTCCTCGAATCGGTCGGCGCCGAACCCATTCCGTGGCTCAGCCACCCGGACCTCACCATCCCCGCGCTCGCAATCTCCACCATCTGGTGGTCGGTGGGCCTCCCGATGATGCTCTTCCTCGCCGGCCTCCAGCAGATCCCCGAGGACATGTACGAAGCCGCCGCGCTCGACCGCGCCGGCAAGTGGACGACCTTCCGCAGGATCACGCTGCCGTCGCTGAAGCGCACCACCGTGCTCGTCATCATGCTGCAGACCGCGGCCCAACTCCAGATTTTCGGCCAGGCGCAACTGCTCACCGCCGGCGGTCCGAGCGGCTCCTCGCGGCCGATCGTTCTCTACATCTATGAAGTCTCGTTCGGCCGCTGGGAGCTCGGCTATGCGACCGCGCTCGCCGAAGTGCTGTTCATGCTGATCATCGCGGTGACGCTGATCCAGTACTGGACCGTCGCGCGCGGGCAGGAGCGCTGAGAGTGGCCGCCGCACCCTCCCGCCGCTCCATGTCCAGGGGCGCCTGGATCGGGCTGACGCTCGGCGCCATCCTGATGGCCGCGCCGCTCGTCTGGACCCTGCTCCTGTCGATCAAGGCGAACGGCGAGCTGATGCGCGACAGTGGCACCGCCTTTTCGCCGCCCTACACGCTCGAAAACTATGCCGCGATCCTGCAGGGCAACATGGTCTTCCGCTGGCTGATCAACAGCGTCATCGTCTCGCTCGGCACCACGCTCGGCGTCCTCGCCCTTTGCAGCCTCGCCGGCTACGGCTTCGCCCGGCTCGAATTCCCGTTCCGCCGGACGCTCTTCATCTTCGTGCTCCTCGGCCTCGCCATTCCCGAGCAGGCCGTGATCCTCCCCCAGCACCGCCTGTTCGCCGACCTCGGCCTCCACAACAGCTTCCCCGGCCTCATCCTGCCGGGCCTCGCCGGGCCGTTCGGCGTCTTCTTCATGACTCAATATTTCCGCGCCATCCCGCGCGATCTCGACGAAGCGGCGATGCTCGACGGCGCGTCGCGCTTCACCACCTTCTGGAAGGTGCTGCTGCCCTTGACCGCGCCCGCCCAGGCGACGCTCGGCGTCTTCACCTTTCTCGGCACCTGGAACAGCTATTGGTGGCCGCTCATCTCCGCGACACGCGGCGACATGTTCACGCTGACGGTCGGCCTCGCCTCCAGCCAGATGAACTACGCCCAGACCTCCGGCCTCGGCTTCCTGATGGCGCAGGCCGTCTTCGCCTCGATCCCGATCTTCATCGTCTACCTCATTTTCCAGAAGCAGATCGTCCGCGCCATGGCGGGAGCGGCGGTCAAGTGATCCGCCCCGTCCGCACCCTCCTCCTCGGCCTCGCCGCCTTCGCAACCCTGGTCGGCTGCTCGCGGCAGGACGACCGCACGGAGATCTACCTCCAGCGCTTCTTCGGCGAATGCGGCGCGGTCTACGGCGCGGCGGTCAACCTCTCCGAAGCCGAAGGCGAGTGCGGGATCATCACCGCCCTCATCAACCGCTTCAACGCCGAGAACCCCGACCTTCACGTCGAAGTGAACGTCGTCGCCTGGCCCGGCTATCCGCAGCTCGCCGCGCAACTCGCCGCGGGCGACCCGCCCGATCTCGTCACCATGCACCAGGACTTCATCGCCGATTACATGACGCGGGGCCTCCTGGAGCCGATCGACCCCCTGCTCGTCCAGGCCGGCATCGGCCCGCAGCATTTCACCGCCGCCGCCCGGCGCGGCGTCGTCAAGCAGGGCCGCGTCTGGGCGCTTCCCTGGGACACGGTCGGCGGCCTTTGGCACGTCAATACCCGCCTCTTCCAGCAGGCCGGCCTCTGGCGCGGCGGCCACCCCGTTTTCCCCACCTCGCCCGAAGAGCTCGTCGCCCACGCCCGCCAATTTCGCGAGCGCACCGGCAAGCCCTATCTCATCCAGAGCCAGGTCAACGATCCCGCCACCCACGTCCGCAACTTCTACACCTACTATCTGGCGCAGGGCGTGACCCTCTTCCCGCAGCCGGATCGGATCCGGCTCGCCACGCCCGAAGCGAAGCAGGTCATCCAGTTCCTCCGCCTCCTGAACGCGCAAGGGCACAGCACCCGCGACCAGGACAATCCCGCGGCCATCGCCAGCTTCATGAACGGCGAAGGCGGCGTCTTTCCCACCGGGACCTGGATGATCGGCAATTTCCAGCAGGAAGCGGTAGCCGAAGGGCGCCCGCTCTCGGGCAGCTACAGCGTCTATCCCTACCCCCGCCTGTTCGGCCAGCGCCCCACCCCGGTCGTCGGCGGTCATAGCTGGGTGATGCCCAGGCGCGAGCGCAGCGACGCGCAGCGCACCGCCATCGCCCGCCTGTTCCGCTTCATGGCCGCCCACAATTTCGACTGGTCGAGGACCGGCCACATCCCCGCCTTCCAGGCCGTCGTCGACAGCCCCGAATTCCGCGCCCTCCCCCACCGCGCCAACATCGCGCCGCTCGCCGAAACCGGCACCCCCTTCCCCGCCGTCAAGCTCCAGGGCCCGATCGAAGGCCTCGTCGGCGAGGAAATCTCCGCCGCCATCATGGGCCAGAAAGACATAGACGCGGCGCTGCGGGACGCGGAGCGGCGAGTGAACGAATTGCTGGCGGTGAGCTTTTAGGGCTCAGCCACCTCCTTTCGCAGCCCGCGGCGGCACCTGGCCGGGGCAATAAGTTGAGGAAGCTGCGGGTATCCGAGAGCCGCTCCTTCCGGTGGCGAGGGGGCGGCCGATGGGGCGGAAGTTTCATAAAGTTCTGCTTCCCTGGGGCGAAAAACCTGCCGGGCGCGCGGAGCTGGGGCGGGCGCGGCGCGCGGAGGCGAGAATTGACGAATGGCACGAATTTCACATGGATTCGGAGGGGTCTCTCCCGGTCGAGGCGACGCGCGGCGGGCGCTTCGGGCGGAGGAAATGCGACTCGGCGGATGCGGAACATGGTGCGAACATGCGCCCGCAAACCCTACATTGCAAAAGGGGCCACGGGCGGCGGCTAGAGGCCGTTCGTGGCGGGGCCGCTCGAGGCGGGGCGGAACTCGCGTTTCCAGAGGATATTGTCGACTAGCGCTTGCCCGGCTGGAGTCAGACGAGCGTTGAGGGCTTCAAGTTCAAGAGCTGCGAGTTCCGCCGTGATCTCATCGGCGCGCCTGACGAGATATCGTTGTCCCGGCGAGTCGAACAGCGCCAGATCCAAACCCGTGAGGAAGGCGCGGATACAGACGAACACGTACAGCGCGTGCAGATTGCCCTGCACATCTCGCAGCTCCTGCTTCCACGGCGAGAACAGTTCGGCGTCTGGGTCCGCCACCAACGCCTCCCGCCGCTCGTAAATCGTGAGGTGTAGGTGCATCGATTCATGCACAATGCTCTCTGCGGATCGGAGCGCAGACACTGCACCTCCGCCGGCAGGAACCGACACGAAAACCGATTCGGGCCACCGCGGCTCGCTGTGACTGATGTCGTAGCCGGGTGGCGCATCGAGCAAATAGATCTTGCGCACTCGGCCGCGGACAATCGCCGCAAGGCTCGGCACCAAATTGATCAGTTCAGCCGCTGCCCTCAACGTATCCTGGCGAGAAGCCGCCTCAGTCTCAGAAAGAAATGTGAAATCGCGCTGCTCGAGCCCCGCTCGCAGGGCACCCCCGGGGACGCACAACCGGTCGCCAATCCAATCCGCCTCTGGCTGGTCCATGTTCCGAAGTGAGGCGCTCCCGGCTGCCAGCCACGGCATCTTTCGTCCGTCGCAGGGGCTCACAACTGCTCGCGGTAGGAAAAGACCAGGGTGTATCGCTCGCCTCGAACGGTGGGCGAAACCGCGTGGAAAGAGTCCGGGGATATCTCGAACGCGATCGCAGAGCGATGGACAGGCCTCAGAACTCGGGCGACATCACGTGCATCAGGAGACGAGAAGAGCATCAAAAAGCCGCCATTCTCGTCCTGCCAGCTGCGGTTCAGCTGTACGATGAGGCGGTGGGTCTCTTCGCCGTCGATATAGTCGTTGTGAATGCGGATGGTCTGGCCGGCCGTGAGGCGATGCGCGGTAGCCTCCACCAGTTCGACCTTCTCGGCTCCGAGCGGCGCCAGCATGTGCCGCGCGTAGTCAGACACCGCTTCGGAGCTGAGGATGCATTTGAGGTGATCCGGCAGATCATGCGTCGAGAGGCTGCACTCATGCTGCTCATAAAAATCCTCCACCCTCAACTTCCAAGGAGCGTCCTGTTCGAGCCAGGCGAGCATGCGCTCGGCCGCATCGGCGCCGAGGAACCCTGCTGCTACCGAATGCGGGAACGGGTCGATACGAGCCTCGACGGCGGTCATGCCGCCGCCGGAAGCGCCATCAGCGGCGCGAGAACCCGCTGCATCCTGCCGATAAGCAGCTTTTGGTCCGCACAGAAGACCGTCGGATTATCGTAGCCGGTGGAATGATCGTAGCGGTGGGTCAGCATGCCTCCGCCGCAGACGTAGAGCAGCGGGCAGCTAGCGCAGACCGCAGACGTAGGGCGTTGCTGATTGTGGTAGAAGAGAAATTCGTCGGATTGCACGACGTTCGCTAGCTCGTGTGCGTGCACAGACCATGGCTCTGCGAAACGGTCGCCCGGCGCCGAACTCTTCAGCGTATCCGTCTTGGTTATGCTGCCGTCGGTGTCGATCACGGCAATTCCAAAGTCAGTAAGCCCGACCCCTTCCTTGATACCGGTTCCGCCGAGCAGTAGCTTCATCATGTCGTCGAGAACGCGGATGCGGGGCGGGTCGGCGTCAGCCAGATAGGCGCCGAGGACGCCGCTCATCCACGTGCCGTATTCGACCGAGCCGACGCTCGCCTTGCCGTAAGGAAGCTTCGCGCGATTGCCGTCGCGATAGAGGAAATCGACGCTCGGCGTCCCAAGCGCCTTGAACCACGCATAGACTTCGGTGGGCGAGGAAGAGGGATCGACCACCGCCAGTACGCCCGAAAACAGCTGCGCGGCCGCCGGATGGCGTTTCAGGCGCTCGATGCCGGCTACGACCGCAGCGTGGGTCGCCCGATCGCGGTGATCGACCCGGTTGCCGTCGTGAATTTCAGCGGGCCCGTCAATGCTGACGGAAAGGCCAACGTCGTGGGCGGCGCAGATGTCGAGAATCTCCTCGGTGATGAGGACGCCGTTGGTCTGGATGCTGACCGAGCAGCTGCGCGGCAGCTCAGCGCGAAGCCCGCCGAGGATTTCCGCCAGCCTCGCCGCGCCGATCAGGAGCGGCTCACCGCCATGCAGGACGACTGCGAAAGGATGATCCTGTCGGCGGTACAGCTCGCCCAGCTGCCGGATGACGAGTGCCTGTGTGTCGGGCCGCATCCGCTTGGGCAAAGCTTTCCACGCCTCGTCCCCCATATTGTAGACGTAGCAATAGGAGCAGTTGAGGTTGCAGCGGCTGGCAACCTTCAGGAGGACGGTATCAATGCGCACTCGTGCGTCAGCGATTGTGCCGGTTGTAGGTGCGATTGTAGGCGCGAGTCACCTCGAAATCCGTGCTGCGCACCTCTTCGATGAGGCGGGCGAGCGCGGGGCTGTCGAGTGCAGCGTCTATCGCCCCCATCTCCAGCGGGAGATCGGCCATATCAAGCTGAGCGTCCATCCTATCCTCCTGCAAAGCTAAAAAAAACCATAGCGGGGTTGCTCAGAATCACAACGGGAAAACACGGTTTCGCAGGGCCCCGGTTTAACACACCGCCGCTAAGACGATGCTTGGTCTCAGGCGCCATTGAGACCGGCTGGCGGCAATTAGCCAAGACTTCGAGGTTGGTTCGTACGAGGTATCTACTCCCTAAAGAGTATTACGAGACCTGCATTCGGCAACAGACTATCCATGATCGGTGCCATCCCTCCACCGGCACCACGCATGCTCGCATACTACTCAAGTATAATTTGCCGACGTGCCTCTGACGCTCCTGTGATCGACCACTGTCGAGAGTCGACAGTCAGGGGAACTGTCGCTTACGGTTTCGCGGATTGCCGACGGAGGGATGATGCCTACCCACCTTACCGCCTACCGCATTTTCATCGCGTCGCCGGGGGGCTTAAACGACATCCGGAATTGTTTCCGCTCGGTCATTGAAAAGTACAATACCGAAGATGCGGTGCGGCGTGGGGTGCTATTTATTCCCGTTGGTTGGGAACACACGATCGGCGGCGTCGGTCGACCTCAGTCTATTATAAATAAAGAGCTTGAGGAGTGCGACGCTCTCTTCCTCGTTCTGCATGATCGTTGGGGCAGCGATCCTGGAGCACCGGATGGGTCAACGTCGGGAACGCAGGAGGAGTTTAACCTCGCGATGCGACTACTCGAGGACAGATCGAGATCCATGCGCGAAATATCGGTGTTCTTTAGAACCGTCGAACCAGCTCGGCTGAGCGACCCGGGAGCCCAGCTTAGCGCAGTAATCTCTTTCAAGAAGAGCCTTGAAGAGAAGAAGCATCTTCTGTTTCAGCAGTTCGATGACATCAACGAGTTTGAAGGTGCCCTCAGGATGTTTTTGGCGTCTTGGGTTCGTCAGCACGAGAACGAGTCTATTGACGGCGAAGAAGCTCAAGCTACCGCGCCTGGCGCAACCGACACAAAGACCGCAATGCCTGCATTAATGACCGCGCCGCAATTGGCAGCGGACTCGAATGAAGATCCAGCACCCGCACCGGGGTCGCAGCTGGAAGCAGCAGCTAAACTTGTAGAGGCGGGGCGATATACCGAGGCGGAGACTCTCTACGCGCGACTGACATCAGCCAACGATGATGCCTCTGCAGCCTTAGCGTATGGCGAATTTCTTTTTAGGCTGGGGCGCAAGATCCAAGCGGAGGGACTTCTGCGCAGATCAGTTGAGATCGCAGAGGGTGCCGGCATAGATGCCGCAATCGCCCAGGGACAAGCTGCGCTTGGTCGGCTACTTGCAAGTCGAGGTGATTACCACGCGGGAACAGCGGCTCTCCAAGAGGCCGAATCTCGGTATGAAGCGTGTGCCATGCCGCGCGATCTTGCTTCCGTCCGTCTGCACTTAGGTGAAATCTTGGCGCAGCAGGGCTCTATCGCCGAAGCATCGGCCAAGTTCGACCAAGCCTTGCTAGCACTCAGCGAGGACTACAGCGAAGACATAGGGGCAGACATATTTGCCGCGATCGGGCAGCTAAATCGTGATCTTGGTCATTCTGAGGCTGCAGTGGAAAATTATAAGAAAGCGATCGAAATAAAGTCGCGTATTAGAGCGACTAAAGATATCGCTCATTTTTACGCTGGATATGGGAATGCCTTAGAAAGTCAGGGCAAGCTTTACGAGGCCAGAGCGCAGTATGAAACGAGCTTGGGACTCTTTAGTGAGGCAGGCAACAACGCTGGCATTGCGGATATCTCCGATCACCTAGGCCACATTTACGAACAACTTGGACTCCCCAAGGAAGCAGAAGATGCATTTGATCGGAGCGCCAGTGTCTTCGAAATCATCCAGAACTTTGACGCGGCCGTCGACGCGTATACGAGCTTAGGCAAGCTGCAAAGTGAGCAAGGCCGCGTCCAAGATGCCACGTCGAGCTTCAGACAGGCCTTAGCGTTAGTCACGAGGATCAAAAACAAGGAAGAGGTCACTGAAATCTATGAGCGGCTCGGACGACTTGTAGAAGGCGATGCCGGGACCGAGCGGCCACATGAGGTGGGCTCTGATGGAGACGGAGCAGCTTAAACCAGCCGGCTCTGCTTCACCGCGGCCTCGATGAAGCTCGAAAACAAGGGGTGCGGGTCGAAGGGCTTCGACTTGAGCTCCGGGTGGAACTGCACGCCCACGAACCAGGGATGGTCCGGGCGTTCGACGATTTCCGGGAGAGCGCCGTCCGGGCTCATGCCTGAGAACACCAGGCCACCCTGCTCCAGCGCGTCGCGGTAATGCACGTTGACTTCGTAGCGGTGGCGGTGACGCTCGGAGATCCGGTTCGCGCCGTAGATGGTGGCGACGTGGCTGTTGCCGCCGAGCTCGGCTTCATAGGCGCCTAGGCGCATCGTGCCGCCTAGGTCGCCGGCGGCTTCGCGGCGCTGGCGTAGGCCTTCGGTGGTCATCCATTCGGTGATGAGGCCGACGACGGGCTCCTTTGAGTCGCCGAATTCGGTGCTGCTCGCGCCCGCGATGCCGGCGGTGTTCCGCGCGCCCTCGATGCAGGCCATCTGCATGCCGAGGCAGATGCCGAAGAAGGGGACGCCGCGCTCGCGGGCGAACTGGACGCTGGCGATCTTGCCCTCGCTGCCGCGTTCGCCGAAGCCGCCGGGGACGAGGATGGCATGGCAGGGCTCGAGGCTGGCCGCGACTTCCGTTTCCGGGTTCTCGAACAGCTCGGCGTCGAGCCAGCGTATGTTGACCTTGACCCGGTTGGCGAGGCCGCCGTGGATGAGCGCTTCGGTCAGCGACTTATAGGCGTCCTGGAGGCCGACATATTTGCCGACGACGCCGATCGTGACTTCGCCTTCCGGGTTCCAGAGGCGGTCGAGGATGTCGTCCCAGCGGGACACGTCGGGCTCGGGCGCGTCCTCGATGCAGAAGGCGCGCAGCACTTCGGCATCGAGCCCTTCGCGGTGATACTGGAGCGGAACGGCGTAGATGCTTTTGGCATCCAGCGCCGGGATGACCGCTTCCTTCCTGACGTTGCAGAATTGCGCGATCTTGGCGCGCTCGCCTTCCGGGAGCGGACGGTCGACGCGGCAGAGGAGGAGGTCGGGCTGGATGCCGAGCGACGTCAGGTCGCGCACGCTGTGCTGCGTCGGCTTGGTCTTCAGCTCGCCCGCGGCCGCGATATAGGGGACGAGCGTGGTGTGGATCGAGAGGGTGCGGTCGCGGCCGAGGTCGTTCCTCAATTGGCGGATCGCTTCGATGAAGGGGAGCGATTCGATGTCGCCGACGGTGCCGCCGATCTCGCAGATGAGGAAATCGAGATCGTCGCCATTGTTGTCGAAGAGGTCGGCGCGGGCGAAGGCCTTGATCTCGTTGGTCACGTGCGGGATCACCTGGACGGTGGCGCCGAGATAGTCGCCGCGGCGCTCCTTGGCGATGATGTCGCGGTAGATGCGGCCGGTGGTGATGTTGTCGCTCTGGCGGGCGGCGACTCCGGTGAAGCGCTCGTAATGGCCGAGGTCGAGGTCGGTCTCGGCGCCGTCGTCGGTCACATAGACTTCGCCGTGCTGGTACGGCGACATCGTGCCCGGATCGACGTTCAGATATGGGTCGAACTTGCGGATGCGGACCTTGTAGCCGCGTGCCTGGAGAAGGGCGGCGAGCGAGGCGGCCATCAGGCCCTTGCCGAGGCTGGAGACCACGCCGCCGGTGATGAAAATGAACCGCGTCATGGGAGGACAGGCTAGAGCCGCTGCGGCGCCAAAGGGCAAGGCGGAGAATCGCGGCGGCGCGGAAATAATCGCGGTGACCCTCCTCCTTCGAGGAGGAGGGAACCGGGCCGGGCGGGCCTCTTACTGCTTGTTCGAAGGCGCCGCGGGCTGCTGAGCGGGGGGTGCGGCGATGCCGACGGGGGCCTGGCCGGGCGCGCCGGGTGCGCCGGCGCCCGGGATCGCGCCGGGGGCGGCGCCCTGCTGCGGGGACGTCGGGCCGGTCGGGAGGACTGCGCCGGGGCGGCCGGGGATCGGCTGGGTCGGGCCCTGCTGCGGGCCGGGCGAGGAGGCGGGCGGAGCGCCGAGCGCGCCCGGATCGATGACGCGCGGGCCGCCGGCGCGGGCGGCAAGGGCGGCGAGGACGATCGAAAGGACCACGAACACCGTCGCCAGGATCGCCGTCGAGCGGGTGAGGAAGTCCGCCGCGCCGCGGGCCGTCATCAGGCCGGACGGGCTGCCCCCGGTGAGGCCGCCGCCTTCCGAACGCTGCATCAGGATGACCACGATCATGGCGAACGCGACCAGCGTCTGGATGATGAGGAGAAAGGTGAACAGGCCCATGGCTTCGCGGCTTTCGTCGATTTTAGCGGAAATTGGGATTTTTCGGAATTGGGTGGGGACTTAGGGGATCGGGCCCGCGCGATCAATGGTGCGGTGCGGGATGGTTCTCGCTGTCCAAGATCGTCATCCCGGCGGAGGCCGGGATCTCAGGGGGTGAAAGGCCGAGGCGGTTGTGGAGCGCTCCAAATGCTCCTGCGCTTTTCACCCGCTGAGATCCCGGCCTTCGCCGGGATGACGTGCTTGGGTCCAGGCACCCGCAGCCTCAGCTCCGCGCCGCGGCCTCGATGATCGGGACGAAGTCCCTGGCGGTGAGGCTGGCGCCGCCGACGAGGGCGCCGTCCACGTCGTCGACTCCGAGCAGTTCGGCCGCATTGTCCGGCTTGACGGAGCCGCCGTAGAGGATCCGAACCCGGCCGCCGCGCTCGCCGAAGCGGTCCGTCAGCGTGCGGCGGATGACGTTGTGCATCAGCTCGACGTCGAGCGGCGTCGCGACGTTGCCGGTGCCGATCGCCCAAATGGGCTCGTAGGCGACGACGAGCTCGCCCTCACCTGTCTCGTCCGGGATCGAGCCGGCGAGCTGGCGAGTCACCACCTCGACATGCTCGCCCGCGAGGCGCTGGGATTCGCTTTCGCCGACGCAGACGATGGCGGTCAGCCCCTCGGCGAGCGCGGCCTCGGCTTTGGCGCGGACGAGCTCGTCCGTCTCGCCTTGATCCTGGCGCCGCTCCGAATGGCCGACGATGACGAGCTTCGCGCCCGCTTCCTTCAGCATGGGGGCGGAGACGCAGCCGGTGTGGGCGCCCGAAGCCTTGGGATGGCAGTCCTGCCCGCCGATCGGCAGCACGCCGCCCGCGCGGGTCACGGCGGCGGCGATCAGGGTGAAGGGCGGGCAGATGGCGACATCCGCCCCGGCCGCGTCCCGCGCGGCATCGGCAACGGCCGCGATCTCGCCCAGAGCGGCGATGCTGCCGTTCATCTTCCAGTTGCCGACGATCAGCTTGCGGCGCAGGTGCACGTCTCGTTCGTCCTTCTTCGTTGGATCCGTCGCGCCCCGGCGCTAGCAGGCGCAGGGCGAGCCGCCAAGATCGTCGCCGGGACGCTCGCCCGCGTCGGGGCCAGCGCCAACATCGCCGGTTGCGGCGGAGACGGGCTCTTTCTATGGTCCGCCGCCATCGGGCCCCGCGCGCCCTCCCCCCACCGTCTGTTTCAAAAAGAGTGACCGATGAAGACCTTTCGCAGCAAGCTGACCTCGTGGCTGGTGCTGGGCCTCCTCGGCATTGCGGTCGTCGCGATCGTGGTCACCGGCTTCGGGACGGGCGGCGCGGGCGGGCTGCCGGGCGGGGGCGCGGCGCAAAGCGGGGGCGACACGCTCGTCGAAGTGGGCGGCGAGGAGCTCAAGGCAGCGGAGCTCGAAGCGGTGCTCCAGCGGCGACTCCAGGAACTCCAGCAGCAGAATCCCGACGTCACCATGGCGCAGCTCCTCGCCTCGGGCGCCTATGAGGCGGCCCTCGACCAGCTCGTCACCCGCCGCGCCATCTGGGAATATGGCCGCGCCAAGGGCCTCATCGTCTCCGACACGATGATCGACCGGGTTCTCGTCTCGATCCCCGCCTTTCACAATCTCGCCGGCCAGTTCGACAATGCGGCGTTCCGCGAGCGCATCTCGCAGCTCGGCATGTCCGAAGGGGAAGTCCGCCGCGAAATCGCCTACGACCTCATGGAGCGCCAGCTCCAGGAGCCGCTCGGCCGCAACGTTTCGCCGCCCGAGCCGATCACGCTTCAATATGCCTCCCTGTTGCTCGAGCGGCGCCGGGGCCTGATCGGCGTCGTTCCGAACGAAGCGGTCGCCGCCGGCATCGCCCCGACGGACGCCGAGATCGCCGCCCACTTCCAGCAGAACCGCGCGCGCTACACGACTCCCGAGCGCCGCGTCCTTCGCTACGCCGTCATCAGCCGCGACCAGGCGGCCGCCGGGGCGCGGGCGACCGACCAGGAAATCGCGGCCTACTACCAGCAGAACCAGGCGCGCTACGCGGGAACCGAAACCCGCACCCTTCAGCAGATCATCCTTCCCACCGAGGCGGAAGCGCGCACCTTCGTGTCGCGCGCCGGCGGCGGGGCGAACTTCCTCCAGGCGGCCGGGCAGGCGAACCGCAGCGCCAGCGACGTCAATCTCGGCCCGCAGAGCCGCGAGCAGTTCACCAACATCGCGAACGCCCAGATTGCCGGCCAGGTTTTCTCGGCGGCGCAGGGCGCGATGATCGGCCCGGTGCGCTCGCCGCTCGGCTGGCACGTCGTAAGGGTGGAGGCGATCAACCGCGCCGCCCCCCGGCCGCTCGCCGCGGTGCGCGGCGAGATCGTCGCCGCCGTCGAGCAGCGCAAGGCCGAGGAAGCCATGGCCAACGCCATCGGCCGCATCGAGGAGCAGGTCGCCGAGGGCAAAAGCTTCGAGGAAGTTGCCCGCGCCCAGGGCCTGACCGTGATCGAAACGCCGCCGATCACCGCCGCCGGCACCGCGCCCGGAGTCCAGTGGCAGGCGCCGCCGGAAATCCCCGCCATCGTTCGCGGCGCCTTCATGGTCGATCCCGAGGATACCGAGCCGACGATCGAAACGCTCACCCCCGACGAACGCTACGCCCTCGTCGCCGTCGCCCGCGTCATTCCCGCCGCCGTGCCGCCGCTTCAGCAGGTGCAGGACCGGGTCCGCGCCGATCTCGTCGGGCAGCAGGCGTCGCAGCGCGCCCGCGCGCTCGCCGACCGGATCGCCGCGGCGATCAACCGCGGGACGCCGCCGGCGCGCGCCTTTGCCGAAGCCGGCGTTCGCCTGCCCGCCCCCCAGCCGGTGGACCAGAAGCGGGTCGATATCCTGCGGCGCGGCGCCCAGGTGCCGCCCCCGCTCGCCGCCTTGTTCAGCCTCCCCCAGGGCCGCGCCCGCGCCGTTCCTGCGCCGAACGGCGTCTACGTGGTGACGGTGACCGAACGCGTCGCCGGCCAGGCGAATTGCGCGGCGGGGCAGCAGGCCACGGGTCCGCAGGCAAGCGAAGGCTGCCAGGCGATCGAGGGCGCGCGCGCGGACCTCCAGGCGCAGATGGGCGGCGAGATCGCCGAGCAGCTCGCCCGCGCCGCACGCAACGCGATCGAGATCCGCCGCGACGAGGATGCGATCCGCCGCGCCCGCCAGGCGATCCAGACGCGCTGAGGCGGCAGCGGCGCGGCGGGCAGGCGATCCGTGGCGGCGCGGCGGATCCTCGTCATCGACAATTACGACAGCTTCACCTGGAATCTCGTCCATTATCTCGCCGCTCTCGGCGCCGACGTCAGCGTCGCGCGAAACGACGCTTTGTCCGCGGCGGATGCGCTGGCGAGCGGCGCCGACGCCATCCTGATCTCGCCCGGCCCCGGCACGCCCGACGCGGCCGGCATCTCCCTCGATCTGGTCGCCGCCTGCGCCGAGGCGAAGCGGCCTTTGCTCGGCGTCTGCCTCGGCCATCAGGCGATCGGCCAGCATTTCGGGGCGCGGATCGAGCGGGCGCCGCGGCTCATGCACGGCAAGGTCTCGGCCATCGATCATGACGGCAGCGGAGTCTTCGCCGGACTTCCCTCGCCCTTTTCGGCAACCCGCTACCATTCTCTCACCGTCGCGCGTGAAAGCCTTCCCGAATGCCTCCAGGTCACCGCGACGGCGGAGGACGGAACCGTCCAGGGGCTGAAGCACCGCCACGTCCCCCTCCACGGCGTGCAGTTCCACCCGGAAAGCGTGGCGAGCGAAAGCGGCCATGCCCTGCTCGCGAACTTCCTCGACCTGGCGGTTTGAGCGAGGGCAGCGACCCGTCGCACTTTACAAGGCGCCCGCGCTGGAGGACCATCGCTTCATGCCCGCGAACGTCACCGGCGCGAAGCCGCCGCTCACCTTAGAGGACATGCTGATCCTCTTCATGCGCCGCTTCCTCGCGCCGGTCGCCGCGTCGTCGCTGGTGGTGGGCGGGCCGCTGTTCCTGGTCGCCGTGCTGCTCATGGGCCTCGAAAACCCCGACTACGGCTTGTTTTTCGTCCTCTTTCTCGTGCCGGCCGCCGCGTCCGCGGTCGGCCTCGCGCTTGTCGGCATTCCCGCGGGCTATTTCATCGCGCGTCTCCGCCTCGGCTATCGCGAAAGCCTTTGGCTGCTCGTCGGCATCGGGTTCACGGCCGGGCTGATCCTGTCTTTGATCCCGGCGCTTGCACTGGGCGGCTCCGCCGAGTTCTCCGCGTCTGCGGTCTTCTCGGTGGCGGGGATGGTCGTGGCGGCGATCTGGACGCTGATCAACGCCGATCTGTTCCGGCTCGACAACGGCGCTTGACACGTTCCGCACCGTTTCCTACACGTTCCCCGTCCGTTCCTATGGGGGATCCCCGATGCTGACGCGCAAGCAACACGAGCTTCTGACCTACATCAACGAACGCCTTGCCGAGACCGGCGTCTCCCCCTCGTTCGAGGAGATGAAGGACGCGCTCGACTTGAAGTCGAAGAGCGGCGTCCACCGCCTGATCTCCGCGCTCGAGGAGCGCGGCTTCATCCGCCGCCTGCCGAACCGGGCGCGCGCGCTCGAGATCACCAAGATGCCGGACGTGAAGGGCGCGCCCGCCGCACCCGCGCCGGCATCTCTCCCGCCCGCCGCCAATTCGAACGACATCGTCGAGCTCCCGCTCCACGGCCGCATCGCCGCCGGCACGCCGATCGAAGCGCTGCAGGGGACGGACACCCTCCCCGTCCCCGCCGCCTTGCTCGGCCCGGGCGAGCATTACGCGCTCCAGGTGGCCGGCGATTCCATGGTCGAGGAAGGCATTCTCGACGGCGACTTCGCGCTCATCCGCAAGACGGACGCGGCGCGCGACGGCGAGATCGTGGTCGCCCTCATCGACAATGAGGAAGCGACCTTGAAGACCTTCCGCCGCGAAGGCTCGATGATCCGCCTCGACCCCGCCAACCGTCGCTACGACCCGCAGCGCTACCGTCCCGACCAGGTCCAGGTGCAGGGCCGCCTCGCCGGCCTGCTGCGGCGTTATTGAGGCGCCGGCGATGGCGCGGCTCAACTATGTCGAGCTTCCCGTCGGCGATATTGCCGCGGCGAAGGGCTTTTACGAAGCGGCGTTCGGCTGGAGCATGACGGCGTTCGGGCCGACCTATGCAGCGACGATGACGGGCGACACGGACGTCGGCCTACAGTCGGACGCGGCCGAAGCGTCGAAGGCGCCGCTGCCGGTGATCGACGTCGAGAATTTGGAAGCGGCGCTCGCGGCCGTCGAACAGGCGGGCGGAAGGATCGTCCGGCCGATCTTCGCCTTCCCCGGCGGCCGGCGCTTCCACTTCCTCGATCCGGCCGGGAACGAGCTTGCCGCGGTGAAAGCTGGCGCCGGCGGCGAATAGTCCCGGCAAGGTCCCACAGTCCTGTAGCCTCACGCGGAGGCGCGGAGGCGCGGAGGGGCTGCGGCAACACCTCGGACGATGTGCTCCGCTCGTGAGGCAAGGGCGGCTGCTCCGCGTCTCCGCATGAGACCTTTCGGTGAGACTTTCGTGTGACCTTCCGCCCCTACTGAATCCCGTCCACCCAACCGGCGAGCTCGGCAATGCTGGCGAGTTCGCGGTAGCGCGGGTGACCCTCCGGAATGTCGGCGGCTTCGTGCGACCAGACCAGGTGAAACGGGATGAGCGCCGCCCAGGCGCCCGCCGCCAGCGCGGGGAGGATGTCCGAGCGGACGCTGTTGCCGGCCATGACAGCGTCCCCGGGCGTTGCGCCATAGCGTTCGAAGATGCGGGTGTAGGTTTCGGGCTGCTTGTCGCTCACGATTTCGACGCCGGTGAACCAGGCGCCGAAGCCCGAGGCGGCGAGCTTCGCCTCCTGGTGATGGAGGTCGCCCTTGGTGACGAGAACGAGCGGGGCGCGCTCCGACAAGGCCGGAAGCGCTTCGTTGACGCCCGGCAGCGGCTCGATCGGATGGGCGAGCATCTCGCGCCCGAGCGCGAGGATGGCGCGCACCGTCGCCGGCGGAAGGGCGTCGCCCGCCACTTCCGAAGCCGTTTCCAGCATCGACAGGATGAAGCCCTTCGCGCCGTAGCCGTAGGCGCCGAGATTGCGGTGCTCGACCTCGTCGACGCGGCGCTGCAGCGCTTCGGGCTCTTCGAAGTCGCGCAGCAGCTCGGCGAAGCGGCCGAAGGTGGCGCGGAAGAAGCTTTCATTGTGCCAGAGCGTGTCGTCGGCATCGAGGCAGATGAGGCGGATGGGCATGCCTGCTTCGCTAGCGCCGGAGCGGCGGCGGCGGCAAGCGGGCGGCGCGCCACGGGTGATCGCCGACGGCCTCGGCGACCGTTTCGACATGCGGGCGCGCGGCGAGGTGCAGGGCGAGGCCCCCCGTCCCGGCAAGGAAGTCCCTGTCGGCCTTCAGCCAGCGCGGGCGGCAGCTTCGCGGAAGGCGGCGGTCGCTGACGACGATGTCGGCTGCGGCGCAGGCGCGGGCGAAGGCGGGGAGGTCCACGAAGCGGTCCGTTCGCGTCGCGAGGAGGCGCCAGATCCGGCCGGATCGGGCGAGGTTCACCGCGCAAAGGTCGGCGCTGCAGGCGGCTTCGCGCAGCTGCTCCACTTCGAGGAATTCGGCCTCTTCGCCGCTGTTTTCCGAAAGGAGCGAGCGGACATAGTCGCCGGCCCGCCCGCGAAGAATGGCGAGGCGGCCATCCTCCGCGCGCAGCGCCAGGTGCCGCCCGTCGCCGGTGACGAGGAGGTCGGGCGCCGGCGCGGCGAGCGCGAGGAGCGCGCCGAGGCCGGCGGGGATGAGGCCGAGACGGCGCAGCCTGGTTCGCCACAGGCAGATCCAGAGGCCGCCCGAGACGAGCAAAGCGAAGGCGGCGACCGGCATGGTCGGGAGCATGGCGACGGCGCCCGGCGCCCCCGCGGCGGCGTGGGCGAGCGCGAGGAGAAAGGAAAGCGCCTGCCCCGCCAGCCACCAGAAGGGCGCCCCAAGGCCCACGAGGTCGAAGAGGAGCGCAAGCGCTTCGAGCGGCATGACGACGAAGGTGGTGAGCGGAATGGCGACGATGTTGGCCAGAGCGCCGTAGAGGCCGGCGCGGTGGAAGTGGAAGAGCGCGATCGGCGTCAGCGCGATCTCGACGGCGAGTCCGGTCAGGACGAGGCCGAGCAGGAAGCGGCCCAATTTGGCGTAGGAGGGCTCGTCTCGGCGTGAGAGAAGAGCCTGGATGCGGGGATGCTCGTGGAGCGCGACGATCGCCATGATCGCGGCGAAGCTGAGCTGGAAGCTGGGGCCCGGCAATGTCTCGGGCCAGAGGATGAGTACGACGAGCGCGCCGACGGCGAGGAGCCTCAGCGTAAGCGCATCCCGTCCGAGCGCGACGCCGAGGAGGACGAGGAGCGCCGCGATGCAGGCGCGAACCGTCGGCACCTCCGCGCCGGTCAGCAGCGTGTAGGCGACGCCCGCGAGCGCGCCCGCGGCGGCCGCGACGAGGACGAGGCGGACGCGGAGCGCCAGCGCGGGGCTCAAGGCGAGGAGCTTCAGCGCCAGCAGCATGACCGCGCCGACCACGGCGGTGAGGTGGAGCCCGCTCACCGAGAGGAGGTGGGCGAGGCCCGAGCGGCGCATCGCTTCGGCGTCCGCTTCCGGAATGCCGCCCTGGTCTCCGGTGGCGAGCGCGGCGGCGATGCCGCCCTCGGCCCCCGGCAGCCTGGCGCGAACATGGTCGGCGAGGCCCTGCCGCCAGATAGAGAGCCGCGCGGACCAGCTTTGCGCGGCCGGCGGCGCGACCACGGCGATGTCGAGCGCGCGTCCCGTGGCGCCGATCCCCTGGAACCAGGCGGCGCGCGCGAAATCGTAGGCGCCGGGCACCGCGGCGGGCGCCGGCGGCATCAGCCAGGCGCGCAGGCGCACGCGCGCGCCCGGGACGAGCGCGGCGCCCGCATCCTCCTCGTCGACGTTGACGCGGATTCGCGGCGGAAGCGCGCCGCCTTCGGTCTTGAGCACCAGCCGGACCGCCTCGCGCGCCGGGAGCCGCTGGAATCGCTCCACCTCCGCCTCGAACGTCGCGAGCTGCGGCCGCTCCAGCCGCGGCGCCGCCACCCGCTCCGCCTTCCACCAGATATTGGCGCAGCCGAACAGGGCGGCCAGCGCGAAAATGGCGAGCGCCCTTCCCCAGCGTGACTGCCCTGCGGCGGCGGCAAGGCCCAGCGCGGCGGCGCCCATGAGGCAGAGGAAGGCCGTCCACCCCGCCGCTCCGCCGATGTGGAACCAGGCCGAGATGCCGACGATCATGCCGACCGGCAGCCACAGCGCAAGCTGGTCCCGCTCCCGGTCGGCAAGCGCTTCGAGCGCCGCGAACAGCCGGGCGCGGCGCGCGTTCAAGCGTTCAGCCAGATCTGCCACGGAGGCGAAGGACGGGACGGATCGGCTCGCCATCCTACGATCTTCCGCAACAAGGTTCGGCAACGCAACGATAGGTCCAAATCACGGCTGCGTCGCCCTCCCACCGTCATTGCGAGGAGCGAAGCGACGAAGCAATCCAGCGGGCGGCGGAGACCGACACGGAGTCCCGCTGGATTGCTTCGCTCCGCTCGCAATGACGTTCGTGCAGTCACGCAGGCCCGCCTGGAGCGACGATCGCCCGGTGCGCGTTCCCCCGCCATGAAGCTGTCCGCAATCATCCTTCTCGTCGGCCTGGTCGCCGTGCCTGTGGTGCTGTTCGCGCAGTTCCGCTGGGTTCGCGCGCCCGATTTCAGGCGGAGGCGCGGGCGGCTGCTCCTCGGTGCCTTGTTCTTCTTCCCCCTGCTCGCCGTCGCCCACGCCATGGCGGTGAAGCGCGAGCTACCGCCGCCCGAGCCGAGCGGGATCAGGTTCTGGCCGGACGCGTCGATCCAGCAGCACGATCCCCTGCCTCCGCCCCCGCCGCCGCCCCGACCCGTCGAAAGACAGGAGGATTGCCCGCCCGGCACGACGCTGGTCGCCGCCCAGTGCCGCGCCAATCCGCGGCCCACCCCATGACCGCCTCGCCAGCCGCCCCCTTCCGCGCAGGCGAGGCGCTATGCTAGGGGCGCGCATCCCCGGTCCCGCCGGACCTTTCCATCGGAGAATAGCCGCGTGAGCGGAAGCACGGTCGTCACCCGTTTCGCGCCCTCGCCCACGGGCTTCCTCCATATCGGCGGCGCGCGCACCGCGCTCTTCAACTGGCTCTATGCACGGCGTCACGGCGGCCGGTTCCTGCTCAGGATCGAGGACACGGACAAGGCGCGCTCCACCCAGCCGGCGATCGACGCGATCCTCGAAGGCATGCGCTGGCTCGCCCTCGATTGGGACGGGCACGAATATTATCAGTCGCAGTTCGCCGTCCGCCACGCCGAGGTCGCGCACGAAATGCTCGCCCGCGGCCACGCCTATCGCTGCTGGACGACCCAGGAGGAGCTCGCGGCCCAGCGTGCGGCCGCCCAGGCGGAGCGGCGCCCTTTCCGCACCGACAGCAAGTGGCGCGACGCGAGCCACCAAGGCGAAGGCGGCTACGTCATTCGCCTCAAGGCGCCACGCGAGGGCGAGACCGTCATCGAAGACAAAGTCCAGGGCCGGGTCGCCGTTCAGAATGCCGAACTGGACGATTTCGTCCTGCTCCGCTCCGACGGCACGCCGACCTACATGCTCGCCGTCGTCGTCGACGATCACGACATGGGCGTGACGCACGTCATCCGCGGCGACGACCATCTGAACAACGCCTTCCGCCAGCTCGCCATCGTACGAGCGATGGGCTGGCCGGAGCCCGTTTACGCCCACGTGCCCCTCATCCACGGCCAGGACGGCGCCAAGATGTCCAAGCGCCACGGCGCGACCGGCGTCATGGACTATGACGAACTCGGCTTCCTTCCCGAAGCGGTCGCCAACTATCTCCTTCGCCTCGGCTGGGGCCACGGCGACGAGGAGATAATCAGCCGCGAGCGGGCGACCGAGTTGTTCGACCTTGAAGGCGTCGGCCGCTCCCCTTCCCGCTTCGACATGAAGAAGCTGGAAAACCTGAACGGCCACTACATTCGCGAAGCGTCCGACGGGCGCCTCGCCGGGCTCGTCGCCGCCCGCGTCGGCCGCCTGGTCGGCCGCAGCCTGGAGACGGACGAGATCGCTCTCCTCACGGCGGCGATGGCGGAGCTCAAGCCGCGCGCGAAGACTTTGAACGAGCTCGCCGAGGGCGCGGCCTTCCTGTTCAAGTCCCGCCCGCTGGACATGGACGAGAAGGCCAGTGCGCTGCTAGGAGGCTCCGCGGCGGACCTGCTCGCCCGCCTCCACCGTCAGCTTCTCTCGCTGCCGGAATGGAGCGCGGAGAGAATCGAGCAGGCCGTTCGAGAGGTGGCCGAGGCCGAAGGCGTGAAGCTGGGGCAGGTCGCGCAGCCTTTGCGGGCGGCGCTGACCGGCCGGGCGACGTCGCCGGGCATTTTCGATGTGCTGGTTCAGCTGGGCCGCGAGGAAAGCCTCGGGCGCATCCAGGACCAGGTAAAGGAGCGATAAGATGGCGGACAAGGCCAGTCTCAACCTCGGCGGCAAGGATTACGGTTACGACGTGCTGACAGGCACGGTCGGCCCCGACGTCGTCGACATCCGCAAATTGTACGGCCAGGCCGACGTCTTCACCTACGATCCGGGCTTCACCTCGACCGCGTCGTGCCAGTCGCGCATCACCTATATCGACGGCGACCAGGGCATCTTGCTCCACCGCGGCTATCCGATCGACCAGCTCGCCGAGAATTCGAGCTTCATGGAAGTCGCCTATCTGCTGCTCAACGGCGAGCTGCCCAAGCAGGATGAGCTGGAGAAGTTCAGCTACACCATCTCGCGCCACACCATGCTGCACGAGCAGCTTTCGACCTTCTACCGCGGCTTCCGGCGCGACGCGCATCCGATGGCGATCATGTGCGGCGTGGTCGGCGCGCTTTCCGCTTTCTATCACGATTCGACCGACATCACCGATCCGGTTCAGCGGATGATCGCTTCGCACCGCCTGATCGCGAAGATGCCGACGATCGCGGCCATGGCCTTCAAATATTCGATCGGCCAGCCGTTCATGTACCCGCAGAACAGCCTCACCTACACCGGCAACTTCCTGCGCATGACCTTCGGCGTTCCGGCCGAGCCCTATGAAGTGAACCCGGTCGTCGAATCGGCGATGCGCAAGATCTTCATCCTCCATGCCGACCACGAGCAGAACGCGTCGACTTCGACGGTGCGCCTCGCCGGATCGTCGGGCGCCAACCCGTTCGCCTGCATCGCGGCCGGCATCGCCTGCCTGTGGGGTCCGGCGCACGGGGGCGCCAACGAAGCGGCATTGAACATGCTGCGCGAGATCGGCCGCCCGGAGCGGATCCCGGAATATATCGCCCGCGCCAAGGACAAGGACGACCCCTTCCGGCTGATGGGCTTCGGCCACCGCGTCTACAAGAATTTCGATCCGCGCGCGAAGGTGATGAAGGCGACGGCGGAAGCGGTGCTGAAGGAGCTCGGCGTCACCGACCCGATCTTCGACGTCGCCCGCGAGCTCGAGCAGATCGCGCTTTCCGACGATTATTTCGTCGAGAAGAAGCTCTACCCGAACGTCGATTTCTATTCGGGCGTGATCCTTTCGGCGATCGGCTTCCCCACCTCCATGTTCACCGCCCTCTTCGCCCTCGCCCGAACCGTCGGCTGGGTGGCGCAGTGGAACGAGATGATCTCCGACCCCGACCAGAAGATCGGCCGCCCCCGCCAGCTCTACGTCGGCGAAGCGCAGCGCGACTACGTTCCGGTGGCGCAGCGCTGAAGCTATCGCCGCCGGGACATGGCTGATAGCCTGCCCTGGTGAAGCTGCTCACCTTCCTCCTGCTTGCCGTGGGGTCCGGCGGTGCCGCCGAAGCGCAGGCCGGGCGCTGCTACGGCGCTTCCGATGCAAGAAAGGGCGACAACGGGCTGCGGCCGCAGCTCGAGGCGTTTTGCGATTACGACGCGGCAGAGGTCAACCGGCGGCTGCTGAGGCTCCTCGCGCTTCAGGGCAGCGATCTTTCGATCGAGTCCGTGGAGGAAATCTTCGGTCTCCCGCCTCTCTTCACCGCCTTTGACGATCCGCGCCGCGCGATGTTCTCAGCGGCTCTTCGCGGCGCGCCGGGGCGCGGCGGCCGGAGCGTCAAGGTGAGCTTCAACGAAACGTTCGGGCCTGAGCGGCCGGGGGCGCATAGCGGGTTTCGCGGCAGGGCACGGCCCACCCGCATCGATCCCGGATCGCGCGGCGAAATCAGCCTTTACGTCGACTGGTGGGGTCGAACGCCGATCGACCCCGGTTCCACCGCCTGCTTGCCCCCGGCGGTGCTCGCCGCGGAGGCTCGGCGGCAGGGCTGGCGCGAACGGAGCGAGTCGGACTTCGTCCCCATTCCGCACGGGCCGCCGCCGGGCTATCGGCTCATCTTCGAGCGCGGCAAAGCTCGAGCGAACGGCACGATCGAGCGCAACGGCGCGTGCATCCTGAGCTTCAGTATCCACCAGGAGGGAAATCCGCCGCTCCAGCGGTGATTTCCTGCGTCGGGGCCGGCCGGCCGTACCGGAACCGGACGCGCCGCCGTCGCTTCTCACCGCAAAGGCAGAGGAGCACCGGAAATGGCGGAAGACAGAGAGAAGATCACGACCGGCCCGAACGAGCGGGCGGTGAACGAGCCCATTGCGGGCATCGCGCACGGCATCCCGGACGATGCGCGCGCCACCGGCGAGGATCTGCCGGAGCCGCCGAGCGACGAGGAGGTCGCGCGCGCGGCAAAGGCGCTCGGCGCGCCGGTGCAGGGCTCAGGCGACAAGGGCGAGGACGAGCGCGGCTGAGCCGCGCCGCTGCGAGCGTTGGTGCCCCCGGCCGGAATCGAACCGGCACTCCTTGCGGAACTCGATTTTGAGTCGAGCGCGTCTACCAATTCCGCCACAGGGGCAACGCTCCCCTCCCCTAACGCCGCGCCGGGCGTGCCGCAACCGGCCTGGAGCGGCGGACGGGAGCGGCTCAGGCGCGTTCCCCCGCCTTCGGATCCTCGCCGTAGCGATTGGGACCCCGCGTCCCTTCCGTGCACAGGAAGACGAGGAGCACGATCGCGCCGACGATCGGCACCAGGGCGATGAAATAATGCCAGCCCGATTTGTCCTGATCGTGAAGCCGGCGGACCGTGACGGCGAGGGCCGGAATGATCACTGCAAGAGCGAATATTCCGAGGAGCACGAACGGTACGGCCGCCATTGCCGTCATCTCGCCCTCGGACCCGAACGCCGCGGCCATGATCCAGGCGATCAGCACGATCTCGACGAGGATGATGAACAAGGTGAACATCCAATATTCCCTGCGCCGGGAGCGGCCGGAAAAGTCGGCGTAGCGCCGGAGCGGCATCAGCATGTGGTCCATCGATTTCCCCCTTCGCCGCGGCTGTTTCGGCGCCGCTGCCTCCCTATGTGATACGCGCCCGCATGCTGCGGCGCCACTGCGAGCCCGCCCCTTTGGAGACGACCCGATGAAACCGATGACCGAACAGCATCTGGCGATATTGAGGCGCCACATGGTCGAGGTGATCGGCCTTCACTTCGATCTCGCCAGCGAGGAGATCGGCAAGGACGAGCCCGACCGCGCGCTCCAGAACGCGCTGCTGCGCGTGCCGCGCCACCTCTTCGTCCCCGGCCAGCTCGCCATTGCCGCATACCAGGACACGCCGCTCCCGATCGGCTTCGACAAGACGGTGTCGCAGCCCTTCATTGGCGCGCTGATGATCGATCTGCTCGAAGTCGGGCGCGGCGACCGGGTGCTCGAGGTCGGCACCGGCTTCGGCTACCAGGCCGCGGTGCTCGCGGAGCTCGGCGCCCGCCTCTGGACGGTGGAGATCGTCGAGGAATTCGCCAGCGAGGCGGGATTGCGCCTTTCGACGCTTGGCTATGAGGGCATCCATCTGCGCGTGGGCGACGGATCGCGCGGCTGGGCCGAGCATGCGCCGTTCGACCGCATCCTCGTCACCGCGGCGGCAAGGGAAGCGCCCCGCGCCCTGCTCGACCAACTCGCCGACGGCGGGCGGATGGTGATCCCGCTCGGTCCCAAGGAGGTCCAGCAGTTGAGCGTGGTCGAGAAAGCGGCGGACGGGACGGTGTCGGTGCGCGAAGTGATGCCGGTCCGCTTCACCCAGCTCGAAGCCTGAACCTCGTGCCGCAGGAGAGCGCCGGCATCCTGATGTATCGGCGGCGCGGAGAGGCGCTCGAAGTCCTGCTCGCCCATTTCGGCGGCCCTTACTGGGCGAGGAAGGACGAGGGCGCCTGGGCGATCCCCAAGGGCCTGATCGAGCCCGGCGAGACCCCCGAAGAGGCGGCCAGGCGCGAGTTCGCCGAGGAGCTCGGCACGCCCGTCGAAGCCCCGCTGACCCCGCTCGGCCGCATCCGCCAGAAGGGCGGCAAATATGTGGAAGCGTTCGCGCTCGAGGGCGACCTCGACGCCGCGGCGATCGTCAGCAACGCTTTCACCGTGGAGTGGCCGCCGCGCAGCGGGCGCTTCCAGTCCTACCCGGAAGTGGACCGCGCCGCCTGGTTCTCGCTTGAGGAGGCGCGGGTCAAGATGCTGGCGAGCCAGCTTCCGCTCCTCGATCTCCTCCAAACCCAATTGGCAGGACGGGGCGGCCGAGCGTGACTTCGGCCGCCCCCAGGGAAAGTGTTCAGCCGCGGGTGGCGGTGCCGGCGCGCGAAGCCCAGCGGACGTTCGGAACGTCGCCGGCGGCGCCGCGCACGAAGCAGCTTCCGCCCTGCGATTGGATGGAGGAGCAAAGCCGCACCGCTTCGGCGCGATTGGCGAAGCCCGCGACCGAAACCCGGGTGAGCTGGCGCCCGCCCATCGAGATGGAGGCGGTGCGCATCTGGGCGCGTGAGACGCCGTGGCGGCTTTGGGCCGTGTTCCAGGCGCGCTCGGCATTGCCGGCGTCGGCAAAGGCGCCGAGCTGGACGACGAAGTTGCCGGTTGCGACGGACGCGGCGGCGCTGTGCGGCAGGCGGGCGGAGACGGCGGCGGCGCGGTTCACCGGCGCCTGGCGATAGACCGGGCGGGCGGTGAGCGCGGGTGCGGCGGTGCGGCTCAGCACCGGCGACGGCGCCGAAAGAATGGCGGCGACGGCGGCAGGTGCCGGCGCGTCCTCGGCGGCGGCGAGCCGAACCGGTGCCGGAGCGGGCGCCGAGACGGCGGGCGCCGTCGCAGGCCACCAGTTTGCGGGCTGCTCGGCAATTGGGGCAGGCGCCGGAGCGGCAGCGAAACGGACGGGCGCGGCCTGGGCGACCGGCGCGGGCGCCGGAGCGACGACCACCGGAGCTTCGGCATAGCGAATCACGTCCTGCACGGGCGCCGCCTCGGGAGCGGGCGCCTCCGCAGCGGCCAGGGCGACCGGCGCCGGCGCCTGGACTTCGGCGAACGCGTCAGGAACCGGCGCCGCGACGGGCGCCGGCGCGGCTTCGGCAAAAGCGACGGGCGCTTCGGCGTTGAGGGCAAGGCGGACCGGCTGGCCCGCATCCTCGGCCGGCGTGACGCCGAGCAAGGTGGCGACCGCGGCCGACTGGCCGGACGGCGTCGCCATGGTCGCCCAATGGCGGAGGCGGTTGTTGAGCTCGGCCGGCGACACGTCCTGCGCCGCGACGGTGCGGGCGCGAGCCCAGTCTCCGGCGAGGGCATAGGCAAGTGCGAGGTTCTGGCGGGTGCGGCCGTTCGCGCCGGCGCCGCGGGCGGCGGGCTCGAGCACGGAGATCGCCCGCTGCGGCTGGCCGGCGAGTGCAAAGGCGAGCCCGACGTCGGCCGCCGGCGCGCGGTCCTGCACCGCTTCGAGGCTGACGAGGGCGTCACTGCTCCGGCCCTGCACGATCTGGGTGAGGGCGACGCTGAGGCCGGCGCGGACATTGCCCTCGTCGATCTCGATCACGTCGGCATAGCTGGTCTCGGCCGAGCGGAAGCGGCCGTTCTTCAAGTATATGTCGGCGAGCAGCATCCGGTAGCCGGCGTCGCGCGGGGCGAGCTCGACGGCGCGCTCGGCATGGCGGAGCGCTTCTTCATGGTCGCCGCGCCCGGTGGCGGCGCGCGCCTGCTCTGCGAAGCGGCCGGCCTGGCCGACGCTGCGCTCCGCGGTGGAGGCGGTGGCGGAGCTGGTCAGCATGTCCGCCTGGCAGCCGACCATGGCGACGGCGATCACCATCGTCGAGGCGGCGAGTTTGGTCGCGAACCTTGTCATCTCATCGACTCCGCTTCTCAGCTTCGCGCCCGGGCGGCGGGCAATTGCCCGGCCAGGGCGTCGATTTCAGGGTAGGTCTTCAAAATCTCGTCGAGCGCGCCGGTCACGATCTGCTGCGCCGAGCGGCCGGAGACGGCGCAGGCGAGACGCAGGCGGAAATGCCGGTCGGGATCGAGGCGAAGGGTAAAGGCCGCCTTGTCGCGGGCCGCCATCGGAACGCGGCGGCGCGGCATCGCGACGACCGGGGCGGGCGCGGCGGCGGCTTCCGGCGCGGCCGGAACCTCTTCGGCTTCGGCGCCGAGGCTGTCGGCAATGGCGCGCTGCTGCTCGCGGACCGGCGCCGGCTCGGCGACCGGACGAGGAGACGGCGTCAGAGCCGCGATCGAGCTCGGCACATGCTCCGGAGCGGCCTCCTCGGAATGCGCGGCGTGCGACGCGTGGGCTGCGGCCTGAGCGGCGGCTTCCGCCTCGCCCATGTCGTTCCAGCCGAGGTCGTCGAGGCTGGCGCCGATATGGCCGAAGGCCTGCGGGCGCATGGCGGGCTTGGCCGCGCCCTTCCTGGCGAGGAGCCCGGAGGAGAGCGATGCGAAGGATCTTGCTTCAACCATGGCGGCGCGCTCCCTTACTGGCCGACCACGCGGCGGCCGAAGCCGCCTGCGGGGCGCGGGTTGCCGGGGTGCGCCGCGAAACCGCCCGGGGCGGTGAACACGGTGCGGCGGAAATTCTTCTCGAGCCGGTCGGCGATATAGACCCACAAATCCTCGACCTCCTTGGCCGAGCGGCTCTTGGGATCGACTTCCATGACCGTGCGGCCGTCGATCATCGAGGCGGCGAAATCGGTGCGGTGATGAATGGTGACGGGCGCCACCGTGCCGTGCTGCGAAAGCGCGACGGCCGCTTCGTAGGTGATCTTGGCCTTGGGCGTCGCGGCATTGACGACGAAGATGAGCGGCTTGCCCGCCCGCTCGCAAAGATCGACCGTGGCGCCGACGGCGCGAAGGTCGTGCGGGCTCGGACGCGTCGGGATGACGATCAGCTCGGCGACCTGGATGACGCTCTGGATGGCGAGCGTGATCGCCGGCGGCGTGTCGATCACCGCAAGCTTGAAGCCCTGCCCCCGGAGAACCTCCAGATCGGCGGCGAGCCGCGCGACCGTGGTTTGTGCGAAGGCCGGCATTTCCGCCTCGCGCTCGTTCCACCAGTCGGCGAGCGAGCCCTGCGGATCGATGTCGATGAGGCAGACGGGGCCTGCCCCGGCCCGCTCCGCCTGGACGGCGAGGTGGCCGGACAGGGTCGTCTTCCCCGATCCGCCTTTCTGTGACGAGAGTGCCAATACGCGCATGAACTTTGCCCTCGGTTCCGATCTCGAAAGCAGGTTTGCGCCGCCGGCACCTAAAATCTGGTTAACGAAGCGGAGTGGATCGAACGGTGCCGTGCGGATTTCTTGAGCACGGGTCGTTGCGCGTCGTGAGAAGGATCCCGCACGCACGCGAGGCGCCTTCTTCCGCCACGTTTCCGCTAACGGCGCGTTAAGCATTCCCGTTTAGGCACAGGTGCGACAGGATTTCCGCTGGGAGAAGGTTCATGACTTCGAAGGCTCGCACTCTTGCGCTCTGCTGCGCCGCGGCCGCCGCGATCTCGATCGGCGCAGGGAGCGCCTTCGCCGACGTGCGCGCGGGGATCGAGGCATGGCGCGCGGGCAATTACGAAGCCGCGATCCGCGAATGGCGCCCGCTCGCCGACGCCGGCGACGCCGACGCGCAGTTCAACCTGGGTCAAGCCTATCGCCTCGGCCGCGGCGTTCCGGCGAATCTCCCCCTCGCGCACGAATGGTTCGAAAAAGCGGCGCGGCAGGGCCATGGGCAGGCGGAGGCCAATCTCGGGCTTTCGCTCTTCCAGAACAACCAGCGCGAGCGCGCCGTCCCCTGGCTGACCCGCGCCGCCGAGCGCGGCGACCCGCGCGCGCAATATTATCTCGGCACCGCCCACTTCAACGGCGACCTCGTCGCGCTCGATTGGCCGCGCGCCTACGCCCTGATGAAGCAGGCCGCGGACCAGGGCCTGCCCCAGGCGCGCCAGAGCCTCACCCAGATGGAGCCGCACCTTTCCCCCAGCGACCGCGCCCGCGGCACCGAAATGGCCGCGGCCATGGCCGCGCGCGCCCCCGCCACCGCATCGGGCACGCCGATCGAAGCTCCGGTCCGCATCGCCCAGGCGCCGGCCACGCCCCGCGTCCGCACGCCTGCGCCGGCCCCTGCGCCCGCACCGCGTGCCGAGCCGCCCGTCGTCCGCACCCCGGTTCCGCCGCCCGTCGCAGTCCAGCGCCCGGCGCCGGCCCCGGTGACGCGCCCTGCCCCGGCCCCTCGCGCCGCGGCGCCCGCACCGGTTCGCGCCGCCGCGAGCGGCCGCTGGCGCGTCCAGCTCGGCGCCTTTTCGAACGAAGCCAATGCACGGCGCCAGTGGAGCACGATCCGCTCCGTTTCGGCCGTGGGGGCGCTTCAGCACCACATCGTGCGCGCCGGCAGCGTCTGGCGGCTCCAGGCGGGACCGCTCGGCGACCGCGCCGCGGCCGCCCGCGTCTGCGCCGCGGCACGCTCGGCAGGGCACGACTGCATTCCGGTCGCGCCTTAACGGAATTTTTTTCCGCAGCCCCTAAGGTCGCTTCGAACGAGGTTCGTCGGAACGGGGGGGTTGTGTGGGCATGAGGAAGCGGACGTCGGCCATGGCGTCACCCTGGCGCAGGCGCCGGATGTGCGTCCTGATCGACGAGCGTCCCGCGCCCGCCGCGCTTCGCGACGTGTCGGCGACCGGGGCCTTTCTCGAAACCAACGCCCGCCCTGCCCTCGGCCGCCGGGTCGAGCTCCATCACCCGGATGCCGGCGCGATCTTCGGCACGGTTCGCGCGGTCGGCGCCGACGGGGTGTCGATCGGCTTCGAATGCGGCGAACGCTCGGTCGGCTTCGCACTGGCGGCCATCGCTGCCGACATGAGCCGGCCCGCGGCCTAGGCCTCCACCCAGTCCTTGCGGGCATAACCCTGCGCGTAGAGCAAGGCGGTGAGATCGTTGTGGACGATCCGCGCGTCGGCGGCAGCCTGCGCGGCGGGCTTGGCATTGAAGGCGACGCCGAGGCCGGCGGCTTCCAGCATCGGAATGTCGTTCGCCCCGTCGCCGACGGCGAGCGCATGCTCCACCGGCACGCCGCGCTCGGCGCAGGCGCGCAGCAGCGCCTCCTTCTTGGCGGCGGCGCCGAGGATCGGGTGCGCGACCGCGCCGGTGAGGCGGCCATGGGCGACGCAGAGGCTGTTCGAAAGCGACTCGTTGAAGCCGATGTCCGCCGCGACACGCGTGGCGAAGCGGTCGAACCCGCCCGAAACGAGCAGGCACCAGGCCCCGTTGGCTCGCATCGTCTGGACGAGGGCGTCGGCGCCCGGCGTGATCCG
>DASQND010000020.1:0-2570 GCA_035645215.1 Allosphingosinicella sp. | reverse complement strand
CCTTCGAGGCGCTGCATACGGGCGTCCTCGTCGAGCGTCGCCTGCCAGTCCGCCTCGGGGAAGCCCGGAGCCATCCGCCACCGGTTCCAATGCGCCACCGCGCGCTGGAATTCGTCGTTCAGGAACTGCGAACGCGCGTCCGGAAGCGCGTTAGTACGAAGTGATGTAGCCAAAGTGCGGTATTCCTTACGGAGGCGTTATGCGTTGCATTGGGAAACCAGCAGAGCCCCGCTATGTTCCTCTCAGGACGCCCCGCCGCCCCTTCAAACCCCCTGGGGTGACGGCGCGCGCCGGGGTCACTAGATGAACGCCATGACGCCCGTTTCCGAGCTTTCAGACCGCGCACGCGAAGTCTTCCGGATGTGCGTCGAATCCTATCTCCAGGCCGGGCTTCCCGTCGGCTCGCGCACCATTTCGCGGCTGCCGGGCATGAACCTGTCGCCGGCCTCGATCCGCAACGTCATGCAGGATCTGGAGGAGCTCGGCCTTCTCCAGCATCCCCACACCTCGGCGGGCCGCGTCCCGACCGAGACGGGCCTTCGCCTCTTCGTCGACGGCATGATGCAGGCCGCAGAGCCGAGCGCCGAGGAGCGCGCCGCCATCGAAGCGCGGCTGGAGCGCGGCGGCGGGCCGATCGAGGAGGCCCTCTCGGCGGCGACCGCCACTTTGTCCGGCCTTTCCGCCTGCGCCGGCATCGTTCTCGTGCCCAAGCGTGAGCCGGTGCTGAAGCAATTGGGCTTCGTCCAATTGTCGGCGACGCAGGCGCTCGCCGTCATGGTCGGCGCCGAAGGATCGGTCGAGAATCGGGTGGTAGACCTTCCCGCGGGCGTCACCGCTTCGGCGCTCGCCGAAGTCGGCAATTACGTCAGCTCGCGCCTCGCCGGCCTGACGCTCCCCGAGGCGCAGGGACGCCTCGCCTCCGAAATCCATGCCGGGAAGGCGGCTTTGGACGAGGCGGCGCGGGCGCTGATCGAGCGCGGGCTCGCCGTCTGGTCGGAGGACGGCGAGCGGCGCCCGGTGCTGATCGTGCGCGGCCAGGCAAACCTTCTCGACTCCGGCACCTCCGCCGATCTCGACCGGGTCCGCCAGCTTCTGGAAGAGCTCGAAGGCAAGGAGGAGATCGTGCGCCTCCTCGATTCGGCCCGCGCGGGGCAGGGGATGAAGATCTTCATCGGATCGGAGAACAAGCTGTTCGCTTTGTCCGGCTCTTCGGTTATCGCCGCGCCCTATCGCGGGCGGGACGGCAAGGTGGTGGGCGTCGTCGGCGTGATCGGCCCCACTCGGTTGAACTACGCCCGGGTCGTTCCCATGGTGGATTTCACGGCACAGGCACTATCGAGATTGATGGCATGAACGAAGAACAGGAAGTCCACGAAGAGATCGAAACCGGCGTGACCGGGGGCGGGGAGAGCGACCGTTTGAACGAGCTCGTCCGCGAGCTCGAGGAAGCGCGCCAGCACGTCCTCTACGCCCAGGCGGAGACCCAGAACGTCCGCCGCCGGCTCGAGGCCGAGAAGCAGACCGCGTCGGCTTACGCCGCGACCGGCTTCGCCCGCGACATGCTGTCGGTGAAGGACAATCTGGAGCGCGCCCTCGCCGCGATCGGCGACGATCTGCGCGGCGACGAGCGCTTGAAGGGTCTCATCACCGGCATCGAAGTGACGGGCCGCGAGCTCGAAAGCGTCTTCTCCCGCCACGGCATCGTCCGCATCGAAGCGATGGGCCAGCCCCTCGACCCCAACCGCCACCAGGCCATGGTCGAACTCCCGTCCGACGCCGAGCCCGGCACGATCGTCCAGGAAATGCAGGCCGGCTACACGATCAAGGACCGGCTGCTGCGCCCGGCTTTGGTTGCGGTGGCGCGGGAGGGCTGAGGGCTTCCAAGCGGTTCAGCCTGTCCTGGACTTGCTTTAGAACCGCGCTCAACCATTCTCGGCCGGCCTCTGGCTTGTAGACCTCGATAGCTTTGCGGCCCTTTGCACCGTTGCAGTCCTTGCACGCGATCAGCAGGTTTTGGACATCGTCCTTTCCGCCTGACGCAAGGGGCTCGGCATGGTCGATGGCGAGCTGTTCCGCAGGCACTGCTTTCCTGCAGTAGAAGCAGTCGCCGCCGTGCAGTTTGTGCGCTTCTTTGAGAGCTTTCAATGCGCTAGATGCTGCGGAGGGGGACTTCGCTACAAAGTATAGCGGTACTCCGTCCTTATTGATGTGCGAAAACACCAGCATCCGGTACGGCTTTTGCTCAAGGCAAGGACGGGCCGCGATGGCCGGGTTCTCTTTGGGGGCTGCCTGTGCTGACGACATGCGACCTTGCTAGTGCCGGTCCGTTGAGAATCTCTGAAGCCGTGTCTGGATACTTGCTTTACCGCCGCACCGCTGGCCCTTCGAACGTCACATTCCCGATGCGCCGTGTCCGCTCGCCATCATCGGGCAGGATTTCCAGATCCACGATCTCCTCGCGTTCCGTCGGGCGGCCCCAGTCGCGGATGATGCGGGCGGTGACTCGCTGGGCGCCGTTGGGGTTGATGCGGTCGGCGGCGAAGACGTTGGCGCGGATGTCGTAGCTGCCT
>DASQND010000019.1:0-9566 GCA_035645215.1 Allosphingosinicella sp. | reverse complement strand
GGCCGTCTCGAAGGAGCTATGGACGCGGACGGCCCAGGACTGGCTGGATGAAGCCGAAGAGGTTCTGGTCAGCGAATGGCTGATGACGGAGGCGGCTGCGGCTTTGTCGCAGAAGCAGCGCATGAATGTCATGTCGGCGGCCGAACGCGCCGAGGCGATGGGCGTCCTGCGCGGTCAGGCCGAAGGCGCGATGCAGTTCGTGCCGGTTACACGCGAGGATTTCCGTACCGCCGCGCGGTACGCGGAGCGGGCGGAAACGGGGCTCCGCGCCGGTGATGCGCTTCACCTTGCCATCGCAGCTGCGGCGGACGCGACGCTGGTGACGTTCGACCGGAAGCAGGCCCGCGCCGCAGAGTCGCTCGGCGTGCGCATTTTGCTGTTGGCGTGACCGCTGGCCTCAGCGGCTGAGGTCGGCGACCGAGAAGAGGATCAAGGCTGCGACGACGAGGATGCCCCAGCGCACCGCGCGCTCGGTGGTGAAGTTGCCGGTGCGCGAGAGCGTGAGGGCGCTGGTCGGCATGATGATCAGGAAGAGGCCCACCGACAAAGCGAGGCCGGCGTGCCAGCCGACGTAGAGAAGGCCGACGACGGCGAGCGCGACCCAGGCCAGGCAGAAGAAAGCGGCCTCGGGATAGAATTTGGGCATCTCAGTGGGCGACCTGCTCGCCGCGGGTGAGGCCGGAAGACGCGAGCTGCTCGTCGATCTGGGCGATCAGGCGGTCGAGGCCCGCCTGGTCCTTCGCTTCGGCGCGGGCGACGAGGACGTCCTGGGTGTTGGAGGCGCGGAGCAGCCACCAGCCGTCGGGCGTGGAGACCCGGGCGCCGTCGGTGTCGTTCACGTCGGCCCCGGAGGCGCGGAGGCGGTCCAGCACTTCGTCGACGACGGCGAACTTGCGGCTCTCGTCGACCTGGAAGCGCATTTCGGGCGTGTTGACGAGCGGCGGCATGGCCGAGCGCAGGTCGGTCAGCGAGCCGCCGAGCTGCGAGACGGCGCGGATCAGGCGGACGCCGGAATAGATGCCGTCGTCATAGCCGTAATATTGGTGGGCGAAGAAGATGTGGCCGCTCATCTCGCCGGCGAGCGGCGCGCCGGTTTCCTTCATCTTGGATTTGATGAGGCTGTGGCCGGTCTTCCACATCAGCGGCTCGCCGCCCAGCTCGGCAACGCGGTCGAACAGCATCTGGCTCGCCTTGACGTCGGCGATGATCGTCGAGCCGGGCAGGGCTTCGAGCACCGGCGCGGCGAGGATCGACAGGAGCTGGTCGCCCCAGACGACGCGGCCGGTGCCGTCGATCGCGCCGATCCGGTCGGCGTCGCCGTCCAGCGCGATTCCGAAATCGAGGCCCTTTTCGGCGACGAGGCGCTTCAGGTCCTCGAGATTGGCTTCGACGGTGGGGTCCGGATGGTGGTTCGGGAAGTTGCCGTCGATCTCGGTGTAGAGGAGGTGATGCTCGCCGGGGAGCTTCTTGACCAGCCGCTCGACGACTGGGCCGCCCGAACCGTTGCCCGCGTCCCAGCCGATCTTGAAGGCTCCGCCGTCGAAATCCTCGACGAGGCGGTCGACATACATGTCCATGACGTCGGCGTCCGTAACGCTCCCGGCGCCTTCCTCCCAGTCGGCGGCTTCCGCCATCCGGCCGAGCGCCTGGATCTGCTCGCCGAAAAAGGCGCCGTGCTGGAGCACCATCTTGAAGCCGTTGTAATTGCCCGGGTTGTGGCTGCCGGTGATCTGGATGCCGCCGTCCACTTCCAATTCGGCTTCTGCGAAATAGAGCATCGGCGTCGGGCCGATGCCGATCCGCACGACGTCGATGCCGGCGGCGGTCAGCCCCTGGATCAGGCGGGCTTCCAGGCCGGGGGAGCTGAGGCGCCCGTCGCGGCCCACCGCGACGCGGGTGCCGCCGGCGCGGCGGAGCACCGTGCCGAAGCTCCGGCCGACGGCTTCCGCGTCGTCCTCGCCAAGCGTTTCCCCGATGATCCCCCTGATGTCGTACTCGCGCAAAGAGGTCGGGTGGAAGCGATGGCTCATCAGGGACTCCGGTAGGCGGGGGGAACGGAGATCAAGACGCGCGAGGCGTCCTGCGGTTCATTTCGGCGATGAGCACGTCGCGCGCCGCATTGACCCGCTCGGCAAGCTCGGCCGATCCGCCGGCGTCGGGGTGGACCCGGGCGATGAGGCGGCGGTGGGCCGCGCGTATGTCTTCGAGGCTCGCTTCCTCGGAAAGGCCGAGGAGGCGGCGGGCGTCGGGGATGGGGATGGCTGGGGCGCGGCGGCCGCGGCTCTGCCACCAGAGCCAGAAGATGCCGAGCGCGGCGAGGATGAGGAGGATCTTCCCCATCAGGCCGCGGGCGCTGCGGCGAGGGCGGCGGCGCGGGCCTGGGCCGCGTCCTGGCCCGCCTCGGGAATGCCGAGAGCGGAGATCATCTCGCGAAGCTCCTGGCGCGCGGCGATGTGGCTCATGCCCACTTCGCCGATCTGGGCGAGATCGAGCAGGGTCAGGCCCTTTGGGAAAAGCTCGCGGTAGATGACGCGCTCGCCGAGGCCCGGGATGATCCGGAAGCCGACGCGGCGGGAAAGCTCCTCGAGCGCGAGGCCGACGCGCTTCATGTTGCGCGCCTCGATATGCTGCATGCGATTGCGCAGCACGACCCAGTCGACGCTGGCGCCGTGGGTCTTGGCGCGCTGGGTGCGGCTGCGCCAGACGAGGTCGGCGTAGAAGCTCGGGCGCTTCACCTTGAAGGTCTCGGCGTCGACCTCGCCGATAAGGTCGAGATCGACGAAGCTGTCGTTGATCGGCGTGACGAGCGTGTCGGCGCGCAGCATGGCGGCGCGGGCGTGGGGATCGTCGCGGCCCGGCGTGTCGACGACGAGGATGTCGGCTTCGCCCGCCAGACGGTCGATTGCGGCGTCGATCTCCTCGCCTTTGGCCGGATCGAACGTGTCGTAGGCGGGCATGGGGAGGTCGACGCCGATGCGGCGGATCGTCTCGGCGCGATTGTCGAGGTAGCGGCCCAATGTGCGCTGGCGCGTGTCGAGATCGAGCGCGGCGACGCTGCGGCCGGCGGCGGAGAGGGCGACGGCGGTGTGGACCGCGGTCGTCGACTTTCCGGTGCCGCCCTTTTCGTTGGCGAAGACGATGATGTGCGGCACGCCGCTCGTTACCCTCACTTGATCTTGCATCGGGGGCCCGCCTAAGGACCCGCAACGTCGCAAATAGGCCAAGCCTGCATCGGAGGCCAAGAGGCCGTGCAAATTATCCGTGGAAAAGAGGAATTGCGCGCCGCCGTCGCCGCGCTGAAGGCGGAGGGCGCCACGATCGCGTTCGTGCCGACCATGGGCGCGCTCCACGCCGGGCACATGGCCCTGGTCGAGGAAGGGCGGCGCCATGCGCGGCACGTCGTCGCTTCGATCTTCGTCAATCCGACGCAGTTCGGGCCGGACGAGGATCTGTCGCGCTACCCGCGGCGCGAGGCGGGCGATGCCAAGATGCTCGAGGATGCGGGATGCGAGATCCTCTGGGCGCCGGATGCGGCGACCATGTATCCGGACGGGCCGGAGATCAGTGTCTGCGCCGGGGCTGCGGCCGAAGGGCTCGACGGGGATTCCCGGCCCGGCCATTTCGACGGCGTCGCGACGGTGGTGTCGCGCCTGTTCGAGGCGGTGGAGCCGGACGTCGCCCTGTTCGGCGAAAAGGATTACCAGCAGCTTCTCGTCATCCGCCAGATGGTGGAGGCGGAGGGGCTGGGCGTCAGGATCGTCGCGGTGCCGACGCAGCGGGACGCGGACGGGTTGGCGCTGTCCTCGCGCAACCTGTACCTGACCGAGGAGGAGCGGCGCGCGGCGCGGGCCTTGCCGCGCGCGCTCGGCGAGGCGGCTCAGGCGATCGCGGAAGGGAAGGCAACGGCGGCGGAGGCGATCGCCAAGGCGAAGGAGGCGCTCGCTCGGGCGGGCTTCGCGCCGGTCGATTATGTCGAGCTCAGGGACGCGGAAACGCTGGCGCCGGTGGAGAGCGCCGAGCGCCCGGCGCGGCTGCTCGCGGCGGCGTGGCTCGGGACGACGCGGCTGATCGACAATCTGCCGGTGAGCGCGGGCTGAGCGCTCCCGCCGCGAGGAGATATTTCACCCCAGCATTATAGCTACTGCGGCGTTAACCATTTCTTTGGAAGGCATGCCCGAAACAGGCTCCAGACAAGCCAGAACAGGGGAGCATGTCATGGGTACGAGCCTCAAATCAGCCACCTTCCTCATGGAAAGCCTGGTCGCCGACGCCGCCGCCGGCGACGCGAACGCGCTCTACGAGCTCGGCGTCGCTTATTCGACCGGAACCGGCGGCACCGACGTCGACCTCATCGAAGCGCACAAATGGTTCAACCTCGCGGCGCTGAACGGCTCCGAGATCGGCCAGCAGTGCCGGGCCGAGATTTCCGAGGAAATGACCGCCCGCGAAATCGCCGAAGCGCAGCGCCAGGCCCGCGCCTGGCTCTCGGAAAGCTGGCGCCGCGCCGCCTGATCAGTCTGCCGCGGGCGCGCCGCGCCCGTAGCGCTGGAACCAGGCGAGGATGGCGCTGACCCGCGCCGCATTCTGCGACGGCCGCCCGACCATGTTGTGCGATGCGCCCGGCACGCGGATGAGGGCGGTCGGCACGCCGCGAAGCTGGAGCGCCGTATAGAGCTGCTCCGCCTCGGTCGGCGGCGTGCGGTTGTCCTCCGCCCCGACCACGACGAGCGTCGGCGTCCGCACATTCCCCACCAGAGACAAGGGCGAGCGCCGCCAATAGGCCTCGTGATCCTCCCAGGGCATCGCCCCGAACCAGTAGCGCGCGAAATAGGGCGTCGCGTCGGCGGTCAGCACCTGGCTCACCATGTTGATGACCGGCTTCTGCACGGCGGCGGCGCGGAAGCGGTTGGTCCGGCCGATGATCCAGGAGGAGAGAACCCCGCCCCCCGAACCGCCGGTGACGAACAGCCGCTGCGGATCGGCATGGCCGGCGGCGAAGGTTGATCCCTGCCGTGTTCGATCTCACAACGGCGCTGGTCCCGAGTTTTGATCGAAGCATATCTGCCTTCCAGCCGTTGACGGCCGCGGCTCCGATGCGCACGATACGACCGATGAGGCTCCAAGATATCATCCGCGCACCAAAGACGGAGATAGACCCCGGCAAATGGGGGCAGGGGAAGCTTCCAAAAAAGGCAATGCCGCTCTCAAAGGCAGGCCGCCGTGCGTATAACATTGGAAGCGCATGGCGGTGGCGGTTTGCTGAGTTCACGGCGCTGGAACGTCGCTTCGTCATTCGGCTGATCGTCAACGAAGGAAAAATGAAGGCGACGGCCCATTTGGCAGAACGGCGCGGCCCAGACAGTGCAGTCCTCGCTTGCTATGAATACCATGCCGATCTGCAAACCGGCTGGCATCTGCACGCAATCTGTGGCGAACTAGAGGGCGCCCCATCAGGCACCTTGGTCCACGGACCTTGGGTACGGAGGCTCCCGGGCGCGCGCAATGCTCACCGGCGCAAAGCGTTTTTCAACCCTGACGCCGAGGGAGGTGCTGAGGCTTGGCTTTGGCAGCAAACCATGCGATTCTTCGGCGTGGAAGAGAAGGGACCGCTGGTGTGAAAGATGCGCTGTGCCGCGCTTTCTGCGGCGACCTTACTTTAACGGACGTGCCTGTCGGCTATGCCGTCAGCACGGCGTTTCGACGCGATGACGGAGATGCTGTCGGCTTCTACATCGTCCGGGACACCATGCGCCCGGGCCTCGTCAGGCTGGAGGACGATGGTACAACGATCCCCTTTCTGGAGGAAGCCGGAGTCGAGTTTTCGACAGAGGCGCGGTCTGAAGCATTCGCGGCATTGTTAGAGTCTCACCAGATCGAATTCGACGAAGATGAGATGCTCTTGCACACGCAGCCGCTACGCGAAATTGACGTGCCGGCGGCGGCCATGCGCTTTGTTTCGTTCATGCTGCGTGTGAATGATTTCCTCCTGCTCACTCGCGACAAGGTTACCAGTACGTTCAAAGAAGATGCGGCTCGAATGCTACGCCAGCGCATCGGCGACCGGGCCGAGATCCAGGAAGGGCTTCCTGTAAGCCCTGCTATGTCGGACAACATTCCTGATCTTGTATTACGGGCTGCGGGCCGCCGCCCGGTGGCGGTGTTCTTCGGATCATCCGCTCAGCGTGTTTATGACGCCGTTTTGCTGCAAATGCAGGCGCTCTATGAGGCTGAGCAAGATGTCGCCGTCATCGCGCTGCTCGAGAGCGACGGCGTCGTCAGCAGAGAGCTAAGGCGACGCGCCGCCAATCGGCTCACCGCCCTTCCGAGTTTCCGGGGTGATGAGATAGAAGCGATCCACCGCATTGAGCGGGAGGCGCTTGGCTCCGCGCGAACGGTACATTGAACGCCCTGCAGACGACGGCAAGGTGAAGATGAAGCTCGTCTTGCATGGTGTTGCGCGGAGAGGGAGCCGCACAAGCATTTAGGGCAGCTGTGGAGCAAGCGACCTTCACAGAAGGGCTGCGGGAACACTGCTCACACCCTTGCCCTTAGCAGCACCGATGGCGCGGCGCCTGGGTGCGCGGAAGTCAGCCTTTCCGGAACGGTGTGAGTTCTTCCAAAGCCTCGATCTCCTCGGCGACGGCTTCGCGCTCGCGCTCCAGATAATCGGCGACGGCGGCGCGCAGGCGCGGGTCGGCGAGGTAATGGGCGGAGTAGGTGGGGACCGGCCGGTAGCCGCGGCTCAGTTTGTGCGAGCCCTGCGCGCCGGCTTCGACGCGGGCGAGGCCGCGCTCGATGGCGACGTCGATCGCCTGATAATAGCAAAGCTCGAAGTGGAGGTGCGGCGCTTCGAGCAGGGTGCCCCAATAGCGGCCGTAGAGCGCGTCCTCGCCGACGAGGTTGAGGGCGCCGGCGACGGCCTCGTCGCCGCGATAGGCCATGAGGAGGAGCACCTTGTCGCCCATCCGCTCGCCGAGCAGGGAGAAGAAGCGGCGGGTGAGATAGGGGCGGCCCCATTTGCGGGCGCCGGTGTCCTGGTAAAAGGCCCAGAAGGCGTCCCACACCTCTTCGGTCAGCTCGGCGCCGGTGAGGCGGCGGATTTGGAGGCCCTCAACCGCGGCGGCGCGCTCCTTGCGGATCGCCTTGCGCTTGCGCGAGGAGAGGGAGGCGAGGAAGTCTTCGAAGCTGCCGTAGCTCTCATTGTGCCAGTGGAATTGGCTGTCGATCCGGATCAGCCAGCCGGCGCGCTCGAACAGCGCGACTTCCGCTTCATCGATGAAGGTGGCATGGGCGGAGGACAGGCCGTGCTCGTCGACGATCGCCCGCGCGGCCGCGATGAGCGCCGGTGCGAGCGCGCCGCCAGCGGTGAGGAGGCGGCGGCCGGGGACGGGGGTGAAGGGGACGGCGATCTGGAGCTTGGGATAATAGTCGCCGCCCGCGCGCTGGAGCGCATCGGCCCAGGCGTGGTCGAAGACATATTCGCCCTGGCTGTGGCTCTTGACGTAGGCGGGCATGACGGCGGCGGGGCGGCCATCGGCGCCGTCGATCGCGACCGGCACGGGCTGCCAGCCGGTGCGCGGCGTGGCGCTGCCCGATTCTTCGAGGATCGAGAGAAAGGCGTGGCTGGTGAAGGGATTGGCGGTCCCGGCGCAGCGGTCCCAATCTTCAGCTTCGAAGCGCGAGACACCGTTCGCGATGCGGGCGAGGAACTCGCTCACCTGTCCTCGTAGATGATCTGGTCGGCCTCGGCCGCCGCGACCGCGCGCTGTTCGCCGCCGCGCACCGTCCAGGTGAGGACGGGGAGGCCCCGCGCCCTTTGTTCGCGCGCGAAGGCGGAAGGGAGGTTCGCAATGTCGTAGGCGAGGAAGTGCGGCCGGGCGCGCCACAAGGCGAGGCGCCGCTCGGCGCCGGCATGGACGCGGCGGCCGCGGCGGTGCTCGGTCACGACCAGCCCGCGGGTGATGCCACGCCCGTTTTTGAAGAACCAGCGCGGGACTTCCGGGTTGAAGGACATGATCGCCATCATGCCCGGATAGTCGCGGACGGCGCGCAGCACCGAGGCGCAGAGCGGGCCGACGCGCGGTGTCGGCGCCTTCACTTCGATGAGTAAAGGCACGCGCGAGTCGACGAGGCGGACGATGTCGCCGAGCGTGGGGATGGTCTCGCCGGTGCCGGACAGCGCGACGGCCTGGAGCTCGGCCGCGCTCCTGTCGCGAACCCGCCCCGGTTCGCCGGTGAGACGGCGCAGCTCGTAATCGTGGAAGACGATGGCCTCGCCGTCGCGGCTCGCCTGGACGTCGAGCTCGATGCCGTGCCCGGCGGCCACTGCGGCCTCGAAGGCCTTGCGGCAGTTCTCGACGATGTCGGCGCCGTGGAGGCCGCGGTGCGCGTAGGGCTGCGCGGTCAGCCAGTCGATCCTTGCGGCGAGCGGCGGCGGCGCGAAACGTGTCTCAAGCAGGCGAAACGGCAACGATCGCATCGATCTCGACCGCGGCGCCGAGCGGCAGCGAGGGCACGCCGACGGCGGCGCGGGCGTGGCGGCCCATCTCGCCGAACACCTGCTCCATGAGCTCGGACGCCCCGTTCGCGACCTTGGGCTGATCGGTAAACTCGCCCGTGCAGTTCACGAACACGCCCAATTTCACGATCCGCTCCACCCGGTCGAGGCCGACGGCCTTTTCGATCTGGGCGAGCAGCATCAGCCCGCAGGCGCGCGCGGCGCGCTGCCCGTCCTCGAGGTCGAGGTCCTCCCCGAGCCGGCCGGTGAGGAGGGTCCCCCCCTCGAACGACACCTGGCCGGATATGTGGAGGAGGTTCCCGACCAGCACCGTCGGCACATAAGCGGCGACCGGAGCGGCCGCTTCGGGAAGGGTGACGCCGAGTTCGGCGAGGCGATCGTGGATGGAGCTCATGGTCTGGCGCTAAAGACGAAGGCTTGGCGCAAGGTCAAGCGGCCTCGCGCGCCTGCCCGGCGGAGGCGAGCGCCTGTGGAGGCGAGGCGATGAAGCCGATGGCCGCAAGAACAGGCGTGGGCGCCGAAGCCTTTCGCGCAAAGCTGTGACCTCGCAAAAAAAGCCCCGGCCGGCGACTCGCAACGCCGGCCGGGGCCCGCCGTGAAACTCCGTTCAGCAGCGCCGGCCGCGGCCGCCCGGATCGGCGAAGCTGCCGCTGTCGCTGTCGCTGCAGCTACGGCCGCGCCCGCGGTTCCCGCCGCGGCCGCTCCCGATCGGGTCGGAAGGGTCGGTGTCCGTGAGGCCGCTGCGCCCGCGCCCGCCGCGGCCGCGGCCGATGGGGTCGGAGGGGTCGCTGTCGCTCGTGCCGCCGCGCCCGCGCCCGATCGGATCGTAAGGATCGCTGTCGCTCGTGCCGCCCCGTCCCCCGCGGCCCTGCCCGATCGGATCGGAGGGGTCGTTGTCGCTCGCGCCGCCGCCGCGCCCGTTGCGCCCGCGTCCGCTGCCGATGGGATCGGAGGGATCGTTGTCGCTGACGCCGCCGCGCCCGCCGCCGCCGCCGCCGCGCCCGCGGCCGATTGGGTCGGACGGATCGTTGTCCGTGACGCCGCGCCC
>DASQND010000018.1:0-37475 GCA_035645215.1 Allosphingosinicella sp. | reverse complement strand
CTTCCCGCCGTCGCATAGCCGGCGACGTCCTGGTAATCGTCGTCGAGCGCGTTCTCGAGCCGGGCATAGGCTTCGAGTGCTTCGGTGAGGCGCCAGCCGATCCGCGCCGAGGCGAGCGCATAGGCGCCGAGGCGGACCGTCTGGAAAATGTCGAAGTCCGTATCGGTGCGCGCGCCCACGTAAGCGAGGCTGGCGCCGTAGCTGAGGCGGCCCGTCTCGCCAAAGGCGGTGACATTGGCGCTGTGCCTGGGGCGGCGGACTTCGCGGATCGCGGCGCCGCCGGCGCTGCGGCGCTCGTCGGCGTCGAGCCAGGTGTAGTTGGCCGAGAGCGCGAGGGCAGGGGACAGGCGCCAGTCGGCGAAGAACTCGATGCCGCGGCGGCGGCTCTTGCCGTCGACGTTGCGGGTGGTGGACGTGCCGCCGGCGAAGACGTCGACGATCTCGTCCTCGAGGCGGGCGGTGAAGAGGGTCGCGCCGAGGCTCGCCGCGCCGGACTGCCAGCGTGCGCCCGCTTCGAAGCCGCGCGAGCGCTCGGGGCGGAGGTCCGGATTGCCGGTGAAAAAGGCCGGGAAGAAGCCGAACAGGTCGTAGAAGGTCGGCTGAGCGATCCCTTCGCCGTAGGCGCCGTGGAGGGTCACGCCCGCGACGGGGCGGACGAGGAGGGCGGCGCGGACGGTGGTCGCGTCGGCAAAGGCGCTGAAGCTGTCGTGGCGGACGGCGATGTCGGTCGAGACGAAGTCGCTCCAGCGGGCGTGCCATTCGCCGACGAAGGCCGTCAGGTGGCGGGAGCGATCCTGGTCGGTGCCGCCGAAAAAGGCCTGGTCGCGGGCGGCGAAATCCTCGGCTTCGTGGTGGAGGGCGGCGGTGAGGCGATGGCCGCCGAGTTGGCGGCTGAGCTGGGCGCCGGCGGTGGCGCGCCGGCCCGAGGTGCGGTTGAGCGGCGCTTCGGCGAGGCGGTTGCGGTTGGCGCTGTCCAGAAGCGAGGCTTCGGCCGAAAGGGTCCAGTCGCCGCTCTCCAGCCGCCCCCAGCCGCGCACGGCGGCGATGCGGTTCTCGGTCTCGTCGAGCGTGTCGGCGCGCAGGAAGGTGACGGGATCGCTGCCGTCATATTCGCTGGTGCCGGCGACGTAGAAAGCGGAGACGCCGAGCTCGCGGCCTTCGGCTGGCCGCCATGCGGTGCGGAGGCCAATGCTCCGGTGGTCGAAGCCGTCCTTCTCGCCGCCGCTGCCGAACGAGTCGATGCCATTGCTGGAGAGATAGGCGCCGGTGGCGGAGAGGCCGACATCGCCGGTGCGGACCGCCGCCTGGGCCGAAGCGCGGACGCTGTCGAGGCCGCCATATTCCGCGAGCGCCGCGAGGCCCTGGCGGGCGAACGGATCGGCGGTCTCGACGGCGATGACTCCGCCCAAAGCCTCCGAGCCCCACAGCGCCGACTGCGGGCCGCGCACCACTTCGATGCGGGAGAGAAGATCGGTCGCGAGCAGCTCGAAGCGGGCTTCGTTGCCGGCGGCTGGATCGTTGAAGCGGATGCCGTCGACGAAGAGCAATGTGTGGTTGGCTTCGGCGCCGCGGATGCGGACCTGGGCCTGGGAGCCGCGCGGGCCGCTCTGCGCGACCGAGACGCCCGGGACGAGCCGGAGCTGGTCGATGGCGGCGGGGAGGGAGAGGGCGTCCAGCCTTTCCTCCGGGATGACGGTCGACGAGACGGGCGCGTCGGCCTGGTCGACCGGCTCGCGGGCGGCGGTGACGACGATGGGCTCGGCGGTTTCCGCGGCCACTCCAGGCACGGTTTCGGGTGCGGCGAGCGCTGCGATCAAGTGTAAGCTGTGCAATGTAACCTCCTGTAACGACACACAAAGTCGTCTCGGAGGCGAAGGCACGAAAAACGCGCCGCACGCCGCGCACCGCTGGCTGGACCCGGCCGGGTGCGGACGACAGGCGGAGGCAGTTTTCTGGCTCGCCGAAGCGCTTCGAAAAGCACTCGGCTTACAGTTGCGGGCACAGCGCCGGCATCGAACCGGCTTGCCTTTTAAGCCGCGCCCGGAAGACGCGGCACCTTCGCCGCCGCCAGCCCTATTGCGCCGCAGCATGGCTTGTCAATTTCGGCCTTTCCCGCTAGAGGGCGGCTCGATGTCTGACCCAGGCTGGTCGGAACCAGCCAAACCATCCGAAAGACGAGAGATCATGAAGACCGCGGGCCACCCCGATTACCACCGGATCACCGTCCAGATGACTGACGGGACCACCTACGAGACCCGCTCCACCTGGGGCAAGGAAGGCGACGTCCTCCACCTGGAGATCGATCCCAACTCGCACCCGGCCTGGACCGGCGGCAACCGCTCCATGCTCGACGCCGGCGGCCAGGTGGCGCGCTTCAACAAGCGCTTCGGCGGGCTCACCCTCGGCAACCGCAAGTAAGCGGACGCCCCCCGTTGGACGTCGCCCCGCGGATCGAAACCGCGCGGCTCGTCCTGCGCACCTCCACGCCTGACGATCTTCCCGCCCATGCAAGCATGCTGGGCGATCCCGAGGTCATGCGCCACCTGACCGGCGCCGGCCTCCCGCGCGAGGAGGCGTGGCGCCGGCTGCTCCAGGGGCCGGGCCTGTGGGCGATGCTCGGCTACGGCTATTGGTCGGTCGAGCGCCGATCGGACGGGCGCTATATCGGCCACCTGGGCTTTGCCGACTTCAAGCGGGACATGGCGCCTTCGCTGGAGGGCCTCCCCGAAATGGGCTGGCTCTTCGCAGCCGAGGCGCACGGGCAGGGCCTGGCGCGCGAAGGCGTGGACGCGGCCCTCGGCTGGGCCGACGCGGCGTTGAAGGCGCCGGAGATCGTCGCGGTGATCGCCCCTGCGAATACGCCTTCGATCCGCCTCGCCGAGCGTACCGGCTTCGTGCGCACCGACGAGACGACCTACAAAGGCGCGCCGATGCTCGTCTTCCGCCGGTGGGCGCGCGCCGCCTGATCTACACCTTGGGAGCGCCCGGCGCGGGCTTCGGAGGGAGCCCGGGGGGCGGCGGATCGGGGCACCGGCTCTCGGAGGCGGGCTCCAGCGTCACGCGCTCGAAGAAGCTGAGGTCGCGGTCGCTGCCGTTGAAGCCCGTGCTGTGAAAGGAAACGAACTCGCCCGCCGCCGTCCTGGTCCGATAGCCGACGCTGCGGCCGCGGCGGATCGTTTCGAACTGGCGGCCCTGATGCTCGAAACCGGGCGTCACCACCGCATCGGCCCCCTGGTCGATCGGCCCGTAGACGACGACGTCGATGCGGATCCTTCTGTCCCGGGGATTCGAAAAGGCGTAGACGCGGTACTCCAGAAGGTGCTCCTCCGACACCGACTCCCCGGCGGCGAGCGCGACGAACACCGGGCCGGCGCAGAAGCCGCGCGGCGGCGGTTCCTCGGACGCGGCGAAGAGCAGGGCCGCACCGGCAAGCAGCAATCCACCCATTTCGGCCATCCTCCCCAGGCGGCAGCCTAGCGCGCCCGCCCGCCGTTGCAAGGACGGACCGCGCGGAAACATTCGAAACACCTTGGGCACCGCCGCGACATAGCGCCGAAACCGGAGGCCTCCATCAGGGGCCGCGACACACGAGCCTCCGAAGGAACGCCCCCCATGCGCAAGCTTTACTACGACCCCGCCTCCACCGTCTGCCGCCCGCTCTCCATGTTCCTCGCCGAGCACGATCTCGGCGTCGAGATGTGCCCGGTGGACCTGCGCCGCGGCGAGCAGCGCAGCGAATGGTTCGCGCGGGTCAATCCGAACATGGCCGTCCCCGCCTTCGAGGAGGACGGCTTCGTGCTCACCGAATCGGCGGCGATCCTTCGCTATTTCGCCCAGCTCGCCGACAGCCCCGCCTACCCGGCGGACCTGCGCGCCCGCGCCCGCATCGACGAGGCGCTCGACTGGTTCAACACCGGTTTCTACCGCGACCACGGCTACGGCCTCGTCTACCCCGAAGTGCTCCCCCATTACCGGGTCCCCGAGGCCCGGCGCGCCGAGCTTCGCGCCTGGCACACGGCGCGCGTCGAAGCGCGGCTCCACGTCCTCGACGCCCATATGATCGGCGATCACGGCACCTGGGCGACCGGCGAGGACTTCTCGATCGCCGACATGTTCGGCGCCGCTTTGGTCACCCTGGGGGATCTCATCGGCTACGACCTTTCGCCTTATCCCAACGTCTGCCGCTGGCTCGCCGCCGTCCAGGCGCGGCCCTCCTGGGGCCTGGCCAACCAGGCTTTCCACGGCTGGCAGGACATGCTCGCCCCGCGCGCGCTCGCCGCCTGAGCCGCCACCCCACGAACAGGAGACACCAGATGAAGAAGCTTCTCGCCGCTTTGCCGCTGTGCCTGCTCGCCGCCGCCGCGGCGCCGGCTTCCACCGCCTCCCCGCCCGCCGGGAACGGCAGCTACGGCCCCCGCCAGGGCGAGCCGACGCTCATGGAGATGCGCCTCGCCACCGCCCGCTTCCGGGACGTGAACGCGGCGCTCGCCGAAGGCTATGTCCGCGATCCCGGCGACGCCTGCATCGCGGCGGCCGACATGGGCCTGCCGGCGGCGATGGGCGGCATGGGCATCCACTTCTTCCGGCCGGACCTCCTCGGCATCGCCGGGCCGCCCAACCCGCGGGTCGGCGGCAGCGGCACCCACACGGATTTCAGCCGACCGGCCATCCTCCTCTACGAGCCGCGCGCCGATGGAACGCTGGAGCTCGTCGGCGTCGAGAACCTCGTCTTCCAGGCCGCCTGGCGCGCGGCGGGCCATTCGGCCCCGCCGAGCATCCACGGCCGCCAGTGGGACAGCATGGCAGACGATCCCGCGACCCCGGCCGACGAAGCGCACGGCTTCGAGCCGCATTTCGACCAGCATATCTGGCTGTGGCGCGACAATCCGCGCGGCACCTACGAGTCGTTCAACCCGGCGGTGACGTGCGCGCATCACCGCTCGCAAAATGCGGGCCACGCCGCGCACGGCGGCCACGGCGGCCGCTGAGTCAGGCTGGAAGCGGCGGCGAGAGCCTCACCAGAGGCTCTCGCCGTCATGTTCGCCGAGCCGCGGGCTGCGCGTGTCCGCCACCTGCCGCTCGCCGTCGATCACGATCGGCGACGCGACTCCCGGGACGCCGTCCCGCTCGATCCAGAGGGCGCGGGCGGCGACCTGCGGGTCGGCGAAGACTTGCGCGACATCGTTGATCGGGCCGGCCGGGACGCCGGCGGCGGCGAGGGCGGCGAGCAGTTCGTCCTTGCGGCGCTGGCCAAGGACCGGCGCGAGCGCCGCGGTCAGCGCGGCCCGGTTCGCTACCCGCCCGGCATTGCTCGCGAAGCGCGGATCGCCGGGTAACGCACCGAGGCCGGTCAGCTCGCACAGGCGCCGGAACTGGCCGTCATTGCCGACCGCGACGATGACGTGGCCGTCGGCGAGCGCGAAGGTCTGGTAGGGCGCGATGTTCGGGTGGGCGTTGCCGAGGCGGCGGGGCGGCTCGCCCGAGACGAGATAGTTCATCGCCTGGTTGGCGAGCACGGCGACCTGCGTGTCGAGAAGCGCCATGTCGATGTGGCAGCCCTTGCCGGTCGCGGCCCGGCCGTGGAGGGCGGCGAGGATGGCGTTGGACGCATAGACGCCGGTGAAGATGTCGGCGAAGGCGACACCGATCTTCTGCGGCTCGCCTTCCGGGTCGCCGGTGAGATCCATGATCCCGCCCATGCCCTGGATCATGAAGTCGTAGCCGGCGCGGGCGGCATAGGGGCCGTCCTGCCCGAAGCCGGTGATCGAGCAATAGACGAGGCGAGGGTTGAGCGCTGAGAGGGCTGCGTAGTCGAGCCCGTATTTGGCGAGGCCGCCGACCTTGAAATTCTCGATGAGGACGTCGGCCTCGGCGGCGAGGGCGCGGACCCGGGCCTGGCCGTCCTCGCGTTCGAGGTCGATCGCGACCGACTTCTTGCCGCGGTTGCAGCCGTGGAAATAGGCCGCGGCGCCGTCGGCGGCGAAGGGCGGGCCCCAGTGGCGGGTGTCGTCGCCGCCGCCGGGCCGCTCGACCTTGACGACGCTCGCGCCGAGATCGGCGAGGAGCTGCCCCGCCCACGGCCCGGCGAGGATGCGGGCGAGCTCGAGGACACGGACGCCGGCGAGGGGCTTATTCACCACACACCGTCAGTTCACCACCCACCGTCACTTCACCACACACCGTCATTGCGAGGAGCGAAGCGACGAAGCAATCCAGACGAACTCGGAGACTCGCACCGCCGCCCACTGGATTGCTTCGCTCCGCTCGCAATGACGGCATGTGCGTCAAAACGCAGCGATTCCCGTAATCGCCCGCCCGAGGATCAGCCCGTGCACGTCGTGCGTGCCTTCATAGGTGTTGACCGTCTCGAGGTTCATCGCATGGCGCATGACCTGGAATTCCGCGGAGATGCCGTTGCCGCCGTGCATGTCCCGCGCGACCCGCGCGATATCGAGCGCTTTTCCGACATTGTTGCGCTTGATGAGGCTGATCGTCTCGGGGATGAGCTCGCCCTCGTCGAAGCGCCGGCCGACGCGGAGCGCCGCCTGGAGGCCGAGCGTGATTTCCGTCACCATGTTGGCGAGCTTCATCTGGACGAGCTGCGTCGCGGCGAGCGGCCGTCCGAACTGCTTTCTTTCGAGCGTGTAGGTCCGCGCGGTGTGGAAGCAGGCTTCGGCGGCGCCCATCGCGCCCCAGGCGATGCCGTAGCGGGCGCGGTTCAGGCAGCCGAACGGGCCCTTGAGGCCCGCGACGTTGGGGAGGAGGTTCTCCTCCGGCACGTCCACTTCGTCCATCACGATCTCGCCGGTGATCGAGGCGCGAAGCGACAGCTTCTGCTTGATGGCCGGGGCGGTCAGGCCCTTCATCCCCTTTTCGAGCACGAAGCCCTTGATGGCGCCGCCATGTGCGTCCGACTTCGCCCAGACGACGAAGACGTCGGCGATGGGCGAGTTGGTGATCCACATCTTGGAGCCGGACAGACGGTAGCCACTCTCCGTCTTCTGCGCGCGGGTGCGCATCGAGCCCGGGTCGGAGCCTGCGTCGGGCTCGGTCAGGCCGAAGCAGCCGACCAGTTCGCCCGAAGCGAGGCCGGGGAGCCAGCGATGGCGCTGCTCCTCGTTCCCGTAGGCGAAGATCGGGTGCATGACGAGCGAGGACTGGACGGACATGGCGGAGCGGTAGCCGCTGTCGACCCGCTCCACCGCGCGCGCGACGAGGCCGTAGCTCACATAGTTCAGGCCGGCCCCGCCATATTCGACGGGGATGGTCGCGCCGAGCAGGCCGAGCTCGCCCATTTCCCGCATGATCTCGCGATCGAAATCCTCTTCGAGGAAGGCTTCGGTGACGCGCGGCTGGAGGCGCTCCTGGGCGTAGCCTTCGGCCGTGTCGCGGACCAGCCGTTCCTCGTCGGAAAGCTGCGCGTCGAGCGCGAACGGATCGGCCCAGTCGAAGGGGAGGGGCCTCGCTTCGGTCATCATGTCCTCATTTCCTGGCTGCGCGGGCTCACTGCCCCGCGGGGCCGATTTTGTCCACACCCGCAGCCGCGCGCGCCGGGTCGGGGCGCCCTTACTGCTGCCGGCCGGGAACGTCGAAGACGCCGGGAATGCCGTCGATGCTGCGCGCCCGCGTCTTTTGGAGGAGCGCGCGCGCGGCGTGCATCGAGGCGCCGGCATGGGCGTGCGAGGCGAGGGGGAGCAGCATCGCCTCCGCCTCCGCCCAGCTGCCGCGGCGCATCAGCAGATTGGCGGCGCTGAGCCGGAGCCGGTGCGCCTGCGGCGCGATCTGCTGGGCGAGGAGCAGGATGTTGGTCGTATTCTCGCTGAGCAGGGCGGCGGGGTCGCTCGAAAGGCTTTCGGCGTAGCGGTAGAGCGTCGGATAATGATTTTCGTCGGCGCGGTGGGCGCGGCCGAACCAGCGCTGCGCGGTGCGGAAATGGGCGGGGCGGTTCGCCTGGTCGGCGCGGCCCGCGCGCAGGTGGCGCATGCCCATCAGGTAAAGCAGCTCCGCGTCGTTCGGGCTCGCGGCGAGGAGTTCGGTGAGCAGCCGCTCCGCCGCCGCGCCGTCGCCGCGCAGGGCCTCGGCGCGGGCGAGAACGCGCCTGGCGAAGGCGTCGGGCGCCGCGCCCGCCTCGCGCCGCACGCGGCGGACGAAGGCGTCGCCTTCCACCTCGTCGCCAAGCGTCATCGCGGCGTCGAGCAGCAGGAGGTCCCCGGCGCTGGCGGGGAGCTGGGTCAGCGCCACCTCGGCCGGCTGCCAACTGGCCGGGCGTCCGGTGCGGGTGAAGGTCATGCCGCCGCTCGAATAGGACATGAGCTGGCGCTGGACCTGGGTCACCGTCGCCCCGAACGCCTGTTCGAAGGCCGGCCGGGCCGGCTGGCCGCGGCCGACCGCGACGAGATAATTGTTGAGCTGCCGCATCCGCGTCCCGTCGCGAAGCAGATAGTGAACCAGTATCCAGGACTGCGCATAAAATTGCGACGCCGGCCGCTCCTCGAGCCGCTCCGGGTTGGTGAAGAGCAATTGGTCGAGCGGCAGCCAGCCCGAACGGTCGGCGATCCAGCTCGCCCGCGCCGCATTGGTGCGGCCATATTCGATTGCGTTGTCCTCGAAGCGCGCGGTGGCGACATATTCCGCAAAGCCTTCGATATACCATTGCGGATATACAGCCGGGAAATGCTGCAGCATGAAATGGTGGGCATATTCGTGGAACAGGATCTCGTTGCGCCCCATCCAGCCGCGCCCGGCGCTCGGATCGGCGACCGCGAGGATGCCTTCGGGCGATGCGTTGTAAAAGCCGGCGATGTCGGCGCCCGCCCATGGAGCGACCTGGCGCAGCTCGCCGGGGCCGCTCACCATGTAGATGTGGAGCTTGGGCGCCGTCGCCGGATCGGAGGTGGCGGTGAGCTGGCGCAGGAGGCGGTGAAAGTCCTCGAGTTCGCTGACCTGGGTGCGCAGGCGCGCTTCGCCGCCTTCGCTGTAGACGACGAAATGCCGGCTTTCGGCGCGCTGCCAGGCGGCTTCGGCGGCGCTCGTGCCGGTCAGATGGGCGCCGGCCAAGGCGGCGAGTCCGAGAAAGGCGGCGCGGAGGCGGGCGGCGATCGTCATTCCGGAAGTCCTTTTCACGAATGCAAGCTCGGGTTCGTTGAGATGGCCGGGCACGTCGCCGGCGGCCGCACCTCGGCCTATTCCTCTCCCTCGGGAGCCTCCTCGGCGTCAGCTTCGGCCGCCGGTTCGTTCTCGGAGGGGCGCTGGCGGCGGCGGGCGAGGTCGAGCAGCCTTCCCGCTTCCGTGGCGCCGCCCGACCGGTGCGCCGAGGATGCGAGCGGAGTCAGCATGATTTCCGCGTCCTCGAACTTGTCGCGCATCAGCAGCAGGCGGGCGGCGGAAAGCCGGATCTCGCCCACTTGCGGCGCGAGGTGCGCGGCGAGGAGCAGCACGTTCTGCGTGTTCTCGCTGTTGAATCGGCTCCCGAGCGACAGGCTCTGCGCGTAGCGGTAGAGCGAGGGGAAATGGTTCTCGTCGGCGCGGTGGGCGCGTACGAACCAGCTTCCCGCGCGGCGATATTCCTCGGCCCGCCGCGCCTCGTCCGCCCGGCCGGCGAAAAGATGGCGAAGGCCGCGCAGGTAGAGGAGCTCGGCGTCGGCAGGGGCGGCCTGGAGCAAAGCGTCGAGCACCGGCTCGGCGGCGGCCGGATCGCCGTACAGCACTTCCGCCTGGGCGAGCACGCGCTTGGAGAACGGGTCGCCATGGCGGGCCGCGTGGCGGCGGATGCGGGCAAGGAGCGGATCGCGAAGGGCCTTTGGGACTCCGGCGTTGAGGGCCGCGCGGGCGAGCAGCAGATCGTCGGCGGAGGGGGGCAGGCGGGTGATTGCGATCGCCGGGGCTGCGGCCGCGGTGGCGCGGGTGCCGCGGGTGAAGGTCATTTCGTCCGGATAGCGCCTCAGCGCCCGGCCGAGGTCGGCGAGGCTGGTTCCAAAGGCCGCGGCGAAGGCGGCGCGCGGCTCCTCCCCCCGGCCGAGCGCTGCGAAATAGTTCCTGAGGCTCTGGCGGCGCCCTTCGTCGCGGACGAGATAATGAACGAGGAGCCAGCTTTGCGCATAGAAGCGGCCCGGTTCGACCGCTGCCCAGCGGCCGTCCGCGCCGGGGAACATGATCTTGTCCCACGCTTCCCAATTCTGCCGATCAGACAGGGTGTAGGCGCGCCCGCGATTGTAGTGGCCGAACTCCATCCGGTCCGGGTGAATGCGCGCCGTCATCACATATTCGGCGAACCCTTCCACATACCAGGGCGGATAGGCCGCCGGATGATATTGCAGCATGAAATGGTGCGCATATTCGTGGAACAGGATGTCGTTATTGTACTCGCCGGTGTTCAAGGTTTCGTCGACGACGGCGAGCACACCTTCGGACGAGGCGGTGTAGAAGCCCCCGACATTGGGGCCGACGGGGCGGACGGCGTTCAGCGCGTCGCGGCCCCGGACGAAATAGACGTTGAGCTTGCTCGGCGATGGCGGCGCCGCCGTTGCGGTCAGCATGCGCAGCAGCCGGTCGAAATCCTCGAGCTGGGCGACCTGCTCGCGAACGCGGCTTTCGCGCGATTCGCTGAAGACGATGAAATTGTCGCTTTCCGCCCGGACCCAGGCGGCATCGGCCCGCACCGCGGCAAACGAACAAAGCAGGAAGAAGCCCGCAAATCTCAGCAAGTGCATGAAAAAATCCCCATCCCGCTGCGCAGCTTAGCGACTGCCGGCAGCGCCGCAAGGGGTGCGAGTGAGCGGTTCGGCGAGACGGTGGCGGACAGGGTGGGATTCGAACCCACGGTGGGCTTGCACCCACGGCGGTTTTCAAGACCGCTGCCTTAAACCACTCGGCCACCTATCCCCGTATGCGCGCTTTACAGCGATCGCGACTTTTCGTGCAACCCGCGGGCGTTAGCGGCTTTCATGTCCGAGACAGGCTGTGCCATGTACCAGAGCCGTGATCGAGGTGAGTTTTATGCGCGTATTCGTACCCTTCGCCGCCGGCCTCGCGGCCGTCGCCCCCGCCAAGCAGATGGGCGACACCCATTTGTCGGTGGTGCCCGTGACCGCCGCCGCGGTCGCCGCTGCGCAGGACGCCGGACCGCTGAGCGAGGAGGGTTTCCGCGCCTATCTCCCCCAGCTTCGCGCCCAGGCCGAGCGGGCCGGCGTCAGCCAGGCGACGCTCGACCGGGTGTTTCCGACGCTTACCTTCAGTTCCCGCACCGTCGCGCTCGACCGTTCGCAGCCCGGCGGCACGCCGACCGGCCCGACCAGCAACCCCAACCCGCCCTTCGCGCCCTACCGCGCCAGGCACGTCACGCCCGCGCTCATCTCGCGCGGCCGCGAGCGCTATTCGGCCAACCTGCCGCGGCTTCGCGACATCGGCCGGCGCTACGGCGTCGATCCCGCCGTCCTGGTCGCGATCTGGGGCAAGGAAACGAGCTACGGCAACGTCAAGGGCGACTTCGATCTCCTCAATTCGCTCGCGAGCCTCGCTTATGAAGGGCGGCGGCGGCAGCTTTTCTCCGAAGAGTTCGTCGCCACCTTGAAGATGATGGACCGGGGCTTCCCGCGCTCGACCCTGGTCGGGAGCTGGGCGGGCGCGACGGGGCACCCGCAATTCCTCCCGTCCGTCTACCTCCGCCTCGCCGTCGACGGCGACGGGGACAATCGCGCCGACATCTGGAACAGCCAGACCGACGCGCTCGCCTCCATCGCCAATTACCTGAGCAACGCGGGCTGGAAGCCGAACCTGCCGTGGGGCGTTCCCGCGACCGTGCCGGTGGGGTTCGACCGCGCGGCGGTGGCGCCGCGGACCCGCGCGCCGCGCTGCCCGCGGGTGTTCGAGCGCCACAGCCGCTGGCTGAGCGTCGGCGAATGGCGGCGCCTCGGCGTGGCGCCGCTGCGCGCCGGCCTCAACGACCGCGACATGGCCTCTTTGATCGAGCCGGACGGCCCCGGCCAGACCGCCTACCTCACGACCAACAATTATCGCACGATCCTCGATTACAATTGCTCGAACTTCTATGCCCTTTCCGTGCTGCTCCTCGCCGACGGCATCGGGAGCTGAGGCGGCGGCCCGGCCGCTTGCGCTGTGGATAAGCGGCCGGAGGAGGGTGGCGAAGCGCAAGGCGAGCGGTTAATGATGGCGCTCCACCTTCGCGGGCACGCCGGCGAGCTTCGGGAGCATTCTCAACGATGATGCGCAAGGCGCTGACTTTCCTCAGCCTTTCCACCCTCTTCGCGGCTCCGGGCGTGGCCCAGGCGCCGCCTTTCGACACACCGGCGCCGGTCGCCTACATGGTCGATCTTTCCTCGGGCGCGGTGCTCTACGCCAAGGAGCCGGACCGGGGCATGCCGCCCGCCTCGATGGCGAAGATCATGACGGTCCACACCGCCTTCAACCTGGTGAAGAGCGGGGAGCTGCAGCTCGAGCGCAACTGCCAGGTGCGCCCGGAGACGTGGCAGCGCTGGCACGGGCCGGCGGCGGGTTCGACCATGTTCCTGTCGGCCGGCGAGCAGGTCAGCGTACGCAACCTCCTCCACGGCATCGTGACGCTTTCCGGCAACGACGCGTCCGTCGTGCTCGCCGAATGCATTTCGGGGACGGAAGCCGCCTTCGTCGCGCTGATGAACCGGCATTCGCAGCAGGCCGGGCTTCGCAATTCCAACTGGGGCAATCCGGTCGGCTGGCCGGACGGCGGCGTCACCTACACGACGGCGCGCGACCTCGCGACTTTGGCCCGGGCGACGATCGACAACCACCCGCAGCTCTACCGCGAATTTTACGGCCAGACGAACTTCACCTGGGGCCGCACGCTCGGCGGCAACCAGCCGATCACCCAGGGGAACCGCAATCCGCTGCTCGGCCGCGTCGCCGGCGCGGACGGGCTCAAGACCGGCCATACCGAGGAAGCGGGTTACGGCTTCACCGGATCGGCCGCGCGGAACGGGCGGCGGCTGGTGATGGTCGTCGCGGGGCTCACCAGCTTCAACCAGCGGATCGAGGAATCGAGCCGCTTCATGGAATGGGGCTTCAACGCCTGGCAGACGCGGCCGCTCTTCTCCGCCAACGAGCGGGTGGGCGAAGCCGAGGTCCAGCTCGGCGGCGAATCGACGGTCGGCCTCGTCGCGCCGCGCGCCATCGCCGTGACCTTCGCGTCGGGGCTTGGCCAGGACGTGCGCGCCCGCGTCGTCTACCAGGGGCCGGTCAAGGCACCGATCGCGCAGGGGCAGCATATCGCCGACCTCGTCGTGACCGCCGGCGGCGTCGAGCAGCGCATGCCGCTGGTTGCCGCGGAAGCGGTGGGCGAAGCGGGCATTTTCGGCCGCATCATGGCGGGCTTCAGCGCACTCTTCGGCGGGTGAGCGGCCGCTTCATCAGCCTCGAAGGCGGGGAAGGGGCCGGCAAGTCCACCCAGTTGAAGCGCCTCGCCGCCGCCCTGCGCGCGTGCGGGTTGGAGGTGGTGGAGACGAGGGAGCCGGGCGGGAGCCCGGGCGCCGAAGCGATCCGCGCGCTCCTGCTCCAAGGCGACGAACAGCGCTGGACTCCGGAAGCCGAAGCCCTGCTCTTTGCGGCGGCGCGGGCGGACCATGTCGCCAAGACGATCCGCCCGGCGCTGGAGCGCGGCGCCTGGGTGCTCTCCGACCGCTTCCTCGACAGCTCGGTCGCCTATCAGGGCGGCGGCGGGGACCTAGGGTTTGATCGTATCCGGGCGATCCACGATTTCGGGAGCCGGGGTTTCCTTCCGGACCGGACCTTGCTGTTCGTGCTGGCGCCGGAGGAAGCGGCCGAACGGGCGCGGCGGCGCGACACGGAGGGCGCGGATCGGATCGGCGCTCGGGGGCCGGAGTATCACGCCAAGGTGGCGGCCTCCTTCCGCCAGCTCGCCGAAGCCGAGCCGGAGCGCTTTCGGATCGTCGATGCCGGGGGCTCGGCCGATGACGTCACAGTCCGGGCAATGGCCGTGATCGAGGATCTGCTGTGACGCCGCTCTTCGGCCATGACGACGCGGTGGCGGCGTTCAAGGACGGGATGTCTTCGGGGCGGCTGCACCATGCCTGGCTGATCAGCGGGCCGGAGGGCGTGGGCAAAGCCCTGTTCGCGCAGAAGGCGGCCTTGCGCGTGCTGGCCGAAGGGGCGGGACCGCCGGTGACGTCTCCGGGGCTCGACGTCCCGGACACGCACCCGATCGCGCGGCTCGTCGAGGCGGGGAGCCATCCGGATTTGATGCGCCTGCAGCGGCTCCAGAAGGACACGGGAGAACTCGCCCGCGCCATCGTCGTCGATCAGGTGCGGGGGCTGCAGCGGCTCTTTTCCACCACGGCGTCGCTTTCGCCCTGGCGGATCGTCATCATCGACGCCGCCGACGATCTCGAGCGCAGCGCCGCCAACGCCCTCCTCAAGAACCTCGAAGAGCCGCCGCCGAGCAGCGTCTTCTTCCTTGTCAGCCACGCCTCGCACCGGCTGCTGCCGACGATCCGTTCGCGGTGCCGCCAGGTGCGTCTTTCGCGCCTAGATGCTGACGCCATGACGTCGGCTTTGCGGGCCGCGCTCCCAGACGCGGACGAGGCGGAGATCCAGGCGCTCGCCGAGGCGGGCGACGGCTCGCCAGGCCGCGCCGCTGCTTTCCGCGGGCTCGACATCGGTGCGCTCGACGGTGCCATGAGGGCGCTGGCGGAGCAGGGTGACGCCAGCAATGCGCGCCGCTCGGCGCTCGCCCAGTTGCTGAGCCTCAAGTCCGCGCAGCCGCGCTACGAGGCGTTCCTCGCCCGCGCGCCGTCCTTCATCGCGGCGGCCGCGCGGGAGCGGCAGGGGCCGGCGCTCGCGGAGGCGCTGAAGCTTTGGGAGCGGGCGTCCGAGCTTGCCTCGAGCGCCAAGGGCCTGTCGCTCGATCCGCAAAGCGTTGTGTTCGAAATCGCGGGCCTGATCGCCGCGTTGGCGCCGGCAACGCGCAAGGCCGCCTGAGACGGGTGACGCCGCCGACATGATGTTCTAGAGGCGCGAGGGACATGCCCAAGCCCTTCTACATCACCACCGCCATCAACTATCCCAATGGGCGGCCGCATGTCGGCCATGCCTATGAGGCGATTGCGACAGACGCGATCGCGCGCTTCCATCGGCTCTCGGGCCGCGACGTCTTCTTCATGACGGGCACGGACGAGCACGGCCTCAAAATGGCGCAGGCGGCGCGCGAGAAGGGCGTCACACCACGCGAGCTGGCGGACGAAATGTCGTCTATCTTCAAGGCGTTGGACGACCGACTTCACATATCCTACGACCGCTTCATCCGCACCACCGAAGCGGAGCATCACTGCGCCAGCCAGGCGATCTGGCAGGCGATGGCGGCGCGGGGCGACATCTATCTCGGCCGCTACGAAGGCTGGTACTCGGTGCGCGACGAAGCCTATTATGACGAGGAAGAGCTCTCCACCGCCGACACCGGCGAGAAGCTGTCGCCGCAGGGCACGCCCGTCGAGTGGACGGTGGAGGAGAGCTGGTTCTTCCGCCTCTCGGCTTATGGGGAAAAGCTCCTCGCGCATTACGAGGCGAACCCCGACTTCATCCGCCCGGAGACGCGGCGCAACGAAGTGATGCGGTTCGTCGAGGGCGGACTTTCGGACCTTTCGATCTCGCGGACCAGCTTCGACTGGGGCGTCAAGGTGCCCGGAAGCGAGAACCACGTCATGTACGTGTGGCTCGACGCGCTCACCAATTACCTGACCGGAGTCGGCTATCCCGACGCCGACGCGGAGGCTTACAAGCGCTTCTGGCCGGCGGACGTGCACGTCATCGGCAAGGACGTGGTGCGATTTCACGCCGTCTACTGGCCCGCTTTCCTGATGTCGGCCGGCCTGCCGCTCCCGAAACAGGTGTTCGGCCACGGCCATGTGCTGCTGCGCGGCGAGAAGATGTCGAAGTCGCTCGGCAACGTCGTCGATCCGGACAGCCTGATCGACGCGTTCGGAGTGGATGCGGTGCGCTATTTCCTGCTGCGTGACGTCACCTTCGGGCAGGACGGGAGCTACAGCGCGGACGCGATCGTCGCGCGGGTGAACGCCGATCTCGCCAACAGCTTCGGCAACCTCGCGCAGCGGACGCTCAGCTTCATCGTCAAGAATGCCGGCGCGGCCCTGCCGAGCGGAGGGAAGGGGGACGCGGCCGATGCGGAGCTCCTTGCCCTCGTTCGCCGCGCGACGGCCGAGGAAGTGCCGGCGCGCTTCGAGGCTCTGGAGCTCAGCCAGGGTATCGAGGCGTGGATCCGCGGCGTCTTCGCCTGCAACCAGTATATCGACGCACAGGCTCCCTGGGCGCTGCGCAAGACCGATCCTGAGCGGATGACCGCGGTGCTGGCGACGCTTTGCGAAACGATCGTCGATCTCGCCATCGCGATCTCCCCGGTGATCCCCGTCGCGTCGGCCAGGCTCCTCGACCAGATGGGCGTTCCGGCGGGGGAGCGCGACTTTACCGTCTTGGCCGACACGGAGCGTTATGCCCGCCTCGCCGCGTCGGGCTTCACGCTGGCGCCGCCGAGCCCCATCTTCCCGAGGATCGAGGCGCCCGCGGGAAGCTGATGTTCGTCGATAGCCACTGCCACCTCAATTATAAGGGCCTCGCCGAGCAGCAGCCGGCGGTCCTCGAACGCGCGCGCGCCGCGGGCGTCTCGAAGATGCTCAACATCTCGACGAGGGCGTCAGAATGGGACGACGTGCTCGCGGTCGCCGAGCGGGAGGCGGACGTCTATGCCTCCGTCGGAGTCCACCCGCACGACGCCGACACCCACCCCGATGTGGAGACGGCGACTTTGGTCGAGCGGGCGCGGCACCCCAGGGTGGTCGGCATCGGCGAGAGCGGGCTCGATTTCTACTATGACAAGTCGGACCGCGACCGGCAGCGGGCGAGCTTCCATGCCCATATCGCCGCCGCCCGTGAGACGGGCCTACCGATCATCGTCCATACGCGCGACGCCGAAGCCGACACGTACGGGATCCTCGCTGACGAGATGGGGAAGGGGGCGTTTACGGGCGTCATCCACTGCTTCACCGCGAGCCGCGACTTCGCCGACAAGGCGCTGGCGCTCGGCCTCTACATCTCCATTTCCGGCATCGTCACCTTCAAGAATGCCAAGGACCTGCAGGAGACGGCGCGGGCGCTGCCGCTCGACAAGCTGCTGATCGAGACGGATTCGCCGTTTCTCGCGCCGGTCCCGCATCGCGGCAAGCCGTGCGAACCCGCTTTCGTCGCCGACACGGCGCGCTTCCTCGCGGGCCTTCGCGGGGAAAGCGTCGAGGCGCTGGCGGCGGCGACGGCGGACAATTTCCACCGCCTGTTCGCCAAGGCGGCGGCGTGAAGGTCCGCATTCTCGGCTGCGGCACGTCGTCGGGCGTCCCGCGCATCGGCAACGATTGGGGGACGTGCAACCCCGCCGAGCCGCGAAACCGGCGCTACCGGGTGTCGATCATGGTCAGCCATGAGGACACGCACATCCTCGTCGACACCGGCCCGGACCTTCGCGACCAGCTCCTCGACGGCGACATCCACACGGTGGACGCCGTCATCTGGACTCACGACCATGCCGACCATTGCCACGGCATCGACGATCTTCGGCAGCTTTATCACGTCCACAACCGCCCGGTGGAAGGCTTCGCCCGCGCGGCGACGCTCGGCGAATTGCAGAGGCGCTTCGGCTACGTGTTCGAAGGGAAGGCGGGCTATCCGGCGATCGCATCGGGGCACCTGCTGCCGGACGAGATACAGCTCGGCGCCATCACGGTGCGCAGCGTCGACCAGCCGCACGGCGACATCAGCAGCGCGGGCCTGCGCTTCGAAGCCGACGGCAAGTCAATCGGATATTCCACCGATTTCAACATCCTGACGGACGAGATGCAGGCTTTGTTCGAAGGCGTCGACGTCTGGATCGTGGATGCGCTGCGGCGCCGGCCGCACCCTTCGCATCCACATCTCGCCGCGACGATCCAGTATGTGGGGGAGGTGAGGGCGAAGCGCGCGATCCTCACTCACATGGACAACAGCATGGATTACCGCACCCTGCTGGCCGAGTTGCCGCCCAGGATCGAGCCGGGCTATGATGGGCTCGAGGTGGAGCTTTAACGTGAACGAAGGCGATCAGGCGGTCCAGTTCATCTATCTGCTGGGCGTGCTCGTGCTGGTCGCGAGCGCCTTTTTCGTGCGCCGCATTCCGATCGGCCAGGGTTTGAAGATGCTCGCCGCCTGGGTGATGATCTTCGCCGCCGCGTTCATCGTCTTCACCCTGCGCGACGACTTCAAGGCGCTGTGGAACCGGATGGTGCTGGAGACGCGCGGCGGGATCGTCCAGGAGCAGGCCGGCGAGGAGCTGCGCATCCGCCAGTCGCCGGACGGGCATTTCTGGGTCAATGCCGAGCTGAACGGAGAGCCGGTCCGGTTCCTGATCGACAGCGGCGCAACGACGACCAGCGTTTCGCAGGCCGTCGCCGAGCGCGCCGGCGTCCGGATCAGCCGCGGCTTTCCGGCCATGGTGCAGACCGCGAACGGCATCGTCGCCGTGCAGCGCGGCCGCGCCGACCGATTGAGCGTCGGGACGATCCAGCGCACCGACCTCGCGGTCCACGTCTCGGAGGCGTTCGGCGACATGAACGTCATCGGCATGAACTTCCTGTCGTCGCTCAAGAGCTGGAGCGTCGAGGGGCGGACCTTGATCCTCAAGCCGTGAGCCCCTCCCGCACATGAGCGGATTTTACATAATGTATATTATCGGACTTAGAAATGGACGGTGAGGGGGCGCCCTCTTCCGGTTTGGCTGCGCTCGTCGAGGTGATGCGGCGACTGCGCGATCCTGAGAACGGATGCGCCTGGGACCGCGAGCAGACGTTCGAGACGATCGCGCCCTACACGATCGAGGAAGCCTATGAAGTGGCCGACGCGATCGAGCGCGGCGACATGGCGGATTTGCTGGACGAGCTCGGCGATCTCCAGCTTCAGGTCGTCTACCATGCCCGCATCGCCGAGGAGCGCGGCCATTTCGGCATCGCCGATGTGCTCCAGGCGATCACCGCCAAGATGATCCGCCGGCACCCGCACATCTTCGGCGACGAAGCGGAAAGCCCCGGCTGGGAGTCCTTGAAGGCGGCGGAGCGCGGCGGCCGCGAGGACAAGAGCGCCCTCGCCCATGTCGCGCTGGCGCTGCCGGCGCTGAAGCGCGCCGAGAAGATCCAGAAGCGCGCGGCGCGGGTCGGCTTCGACTGGCCGGACGCGCAGGGTCCGCGCGCGAAGATCGACGAGGAGCTGGAGGAGATCGAAGGCGCGGAGACGCCGGAGGAGCTTCAGCACGAAATCGGCGATCTGCTCTTCTCGGTCGTGAATTATGCGAGGCACCGGGATGTGGACCCGGAAGCCGCGCTGCGGGAGGCTGTCGCGCGGTTCGAACTGCGTTTCAGGAAAGTGGAAGAGATTGCGGATAAGCCGTTGAGTTCTATGAATATAGACGCTCTCGAAGCGCTCTGGCAGCGGGCGAAGCGGGAAGTTTAACGCCCCTCCGTCATTACGAGGAGCGGAGCGACGAAGCAATCCAGGGGGGTGGAGACCCGCACCGGCTCCCGCTGGATTGCTTCGCTTCGCTCGCAATGACGGCGGTGTGGGTGGTGCGGGCGTTCTATGCCCGGCCCGCCTGCCTCGAATCGAACCGTGCCCAATCAGCCACTGACAGCCGCACGTCGATCTCCGCGGTGCCTTCGCTTTCGAAGCGCTGGTCGATGACTTCGCCGTTGGCGTGGAGCCAGGCGATGGTGTCGCCTTCGTTGACGGCGAGGCGAACGGTGCGGACCAGGCTGCCTTTGCGCAGGTGCGCGGAGGCGCATTCGAGGAGGTCGTCGACGCCCTGGCCGTCGATCGCGGACATCAGGATCACGTTGTCGCGGCGGGCGCCCTCGGCGCGGACGCGCTCCAGCTCCTCGCCTTCGAGCGCGTCGATCTTGTTCCAGGCCTCGATCATCGGGGCGCCCCCTTCCCCCTCCTCGTTCGCCGCGGCGATGCCGATTTCCTTGAGAACGGTTTCCACATCGGCGCGCTGTGCGTCGGTGTCCGGGTGCGAGACGTCGCGGACGTGGACGATGAGATCGGCCGAGATGACTTCCTCGAGAGTCGCGCGAAAGGCGGCGACGAGCTGGGTCGGCAGCTCCGAGATGAAGCCGACGGTGTCGGAAAGGATCGCCTTGTCGAAGCCGGGAAGCTCGATCTCGCGCATCGTCGGGTCGAGCGTCGCAAACAGGAGGTTCTCGGCGAAGACGTCGGCCTTGGTGACCCGGTTGAACAGGGTGGACTTGCCGGCATTGGTGTAGCCGACCAGCGCGATCACCGGCCAGGGCGCGCGCTGGCGGCGGGAGCGGTGGAGGGCGCGGGTGCGGGTGACCTGGTCGAGCTCCTTCTTGAGCTTGGCCATGCGGTCGCGGATGAGGCGGCGGTCGGCCTCGATCTGGGTTTCGCCGGGACCGCCGAGGAAGCCGAATCCGCCGCGCTGGCGTTCCAAGTGGGTCCAGGAGCGGACCAGGCGGCCCGCCTGATAGTCGAGGTGGGCGAGCTCGACCTGGAGCCGGCCTTCCGCCGTCGCGGCGCGCTCGCCGAAGATTTCGAGGATGAGGCCGGTGCGGTCGATGACCTTCGCCTTGGCGGCGGTCTCGAGGTTCTTCTGCTGGATGGGCGAGATGGCCGCGTCGACGATGAGCAGCTCCGCGCCGGCCGCTTCGACGGCGGCGGCGATCTGCTCGGTCTGGCCCTTGCCGAACAGAGTCGCCGGCCGGGGCTGGCGAATGCGGAAATGGAGCCTGTCGGCGACGTCGATGCCGATCGCTTCGGCAAGGCCCGCCGCCTCGTCGAGGCGCGCTTCGACGTCGCGGCTGGAGGCGCTGCCGAGGTCGGGAAGGGCGATGACGGCGCGCGCGCCGCGGGCGAAATCCGCGTCGTCGCGGTCGAATCCGGTGGTCAGGCGCCCTGCTCCTCGTCCTGGGCCTCGACGAAGTTGATCGGGCTCTCCGGCTGCACGGTCGAGATGGCGTGCTTGTAGACGAGCTGCGAAAGCTGGTCCCGCTGGAGGAGCATGCAGAAAAGGTCGAAGGCCGCGATTTCGCCCTGGAGCATGACGCCGTTAACGAGGAACATCGTCACCGGCTCCCCCGAACGGCGCACGGCGTTCAAAAACACTTCCTGGAGGAGCGCGGGCTTCTTCTTCTCCATCTGCTCGGCGAAGCTCGCTTCGATCTCGCGAAGGTCGACTGGCTGGGAAGGCATAATGGTCGAGATGGCGTGCTTGTAGATGAGCTGCGCCTGCCCTTCGCGGCGCAGCAGCACCGAGAAATTGTCGAACCAGGTGATGATCCCCTGGAGCTTGACGCCCTTGACGAGGAACATGGTGACGGGCGTCTTGGTCCGCCGGAGGTTGTTCAGGAACAGGTCCTGGAGATTGTTGACCTTGTCGGCCATATCGTTTCTCCCCTTGTGCGCCGATTTGTGCGCTGGCCCGTCCCACCGGGGCGAGAGGCTTTGGAGGTAGCGCTGATCCGCCCGCGTTCAAGGTCATTCCGGGCTTAAATCAATCGGCGGCCCGTGCGGCCTCACTCATTCTCCTCATTGCGCGCGTCGCCGAGGCCCAGGGCCTTCAATTTTCGGTGCAGCGCCGATCGCTCCATGCCGATGAAGGTCGCGGTGCGGGAGATATTGCCCGAGAAGCGGCGGATCTGGACGCGGAGGTACTCGCGCTCAAACGTCTCACGGGCTTCGCGCAGCGGCGTCCCCATGATCGCCTTTACCGCCTCGCCGGGGTTGATGCTCGCCTGCTCGTTCAGGAGTTCGGGCGGGAGCATGTCGATCTCGATGCAGCCGACGCGGGCGCCGGGCGCGAGGATGATCGTCCGCTCGATGACGTTCCTGAGCTGCCGGACGTTGCCGGGCCAATCGTAGGCCTGGAGGGCGGCGACGGCGTCGGGCGAGAATTCGGGCGTCGCCAGCCTCTGTTCGGCGGCATAGCGCGCGGCGAAGCGAGCGACGAGGCCGGGAATGTCCTCGCGCCGCTCGGCGAGCGCGGGCAAGTGCACGGGAACGACGTTCAGGCGATAGAAGAGGTCCTCGCGGAAGCGGCCGCCGGCAATCTCCTCGGCAAGGTCGCGCGCGGTGGAGGACACGACCCGCATGTCGACCTTCACCACGCGCTGCCCGCCGACGCGGTTGAAGCTCTGGTCGGTCAGGACGCGAAGGATCTTCGCCTGCGCCGAGATCGGCATGTCGGAAATTTCGTCGAGGAAGAGCGTGCCGCCATGCGCCTGCTCGAGGAGGCCGGGCCGGGCGAGCTCGCCCCCCTCTTCCACGCCGAACAATTCCTCCTCGACGCGTTCGGGAGTCATGCGCGCGGCCGAGACGACGATGAAGGGCCCCCTCGCCCGCGGCGACCAATTGTGAAGCAGCCGCGCGGCGACCTCCTTGCCGACGCCGGCGGGGCCGGTGACGAGGACCCGGCTGCCGGTCGGCGCCACGCGCTTCAGGGTGGCGCGGACGTTGTTGATGGAGGCCGACGTGCCGGTCAGCTCCATTTCCTGGCCGATTTGCTGGCGCAGGCTCTCATTCTCGCGTCGCAGACGATCGGTCTCGGTCGCGCGGGCGACGAGATGGAGGAGATGGCCGGCCTCGAACGGCTTTTCGATGAAATCGACCGCGCCCTGGCGGATGGCGGCGACGGCCGTGTCGAGATTGCCGTGGCCCGAGATCATCAGCACCGGGAGCGAGGGATCGCGCCGCTTGATCTCTTCCAGGAGCTGGAGCCCGTCGAGCTTCGAGCCCTGGAGCCAGACGTCGAGCAGGACGAGCGACGGCCGCCGGTCGCCCAAAGCGGCGAGCGCCTCGCTGCTGCTCGCGGCGGTGCGGGTCGCATAGCCCTCATCCTCGAGCACGCCCGCGACCAGCTCGCGGATGTCCGCTTCGTCGTCTACGATGAGGATGTCCAAAGCCATTTAATTATCAACCATTTGCTGTGTGTTCTTCAGGATGCCGAAGGGCCCCGCCCGCCCCGAGCCGTTCCAGCGCACCGGCGTCGAAAACGATCCGCACGCGGGTGCCCCCGCCCGGCACATCGGCGAATTCGATGCGGCCGAAATGCTCCTCGATGATCTTCTTGACGATGGCGAGGCCGAGGCCGGTGCCCTTGGCGCGCGTCGTCATATAGGGCTCGGTCAGGTTCCGGCGGTCGGCGGGAAGGCCGATGCCGGTGTCGAGCACTTCGATCGAAAGCTCGCCCCCTTCTTCCGCGATCCTGAGCACGATCTTCTCGGGATCGGCCGCGAGCGGCGTGCCCTCCCCTCCCCGCTCCTCCTTCTTCTGCTCGATCGCTTCGACGGCGTTCTTGACCACATTGGTCAGTGCCTGGCCCAGGAGGCGCCGGTCGCAGACCAGCATGGGCGAAGGATCGGGTGCATCGAAGGAGAATGCGACTTCGGGATGAGCGACTTCGTGGAGGAAGAGCGCCTGGCGCGCGACTTCGACGACGGCCTCCTCGCGGAAGACCGGCTTGGGCATGCGCGCGAAGGAGGAGAATTCGTCGACCATGCGGCGGAGGTCGCCGACCTGGCGGACGATGGTGCCGGTCAGCCGCTCGAAGGTCGCGGCGTCCGACGTGATCTCGGCGCCGTAGCGACGCTGGAGCCGCTCGGCGGCGAGCTGGATCGGGGTGAGCGGGTTCTTGATCTCATGCGCGATGCGCCGCGCGACGTCCGACCAGGCGGCGCGGCGCTGGTCGATGAGCTGGTCGGTGATGTCGTCGAAGGTCAGGACATGGCCGCCCTCCACCTTCACTGTCTTGACCGCCAGCGTCCGGGTCTCGCCGCGAAGGGCAAGCTGGATGATCTCCTCGCGCTCATGCGCATCGAGCTGCCGGTCGAGCTCGGGCGCGAGATCGGCGAGCTTCTTGCCGACCGGGCTCTCAGTGGCGGTGCGGAGCAGGGATTCGGCCGAGCTGTTGATGAGGCGGATGACGTGGGCGTCATCGACGGAGATGACGCCCGCGGTGACGCCGGAGAGCACCGCTTCCATGAAGGCGCGGCGCGTGTCGAGCTGGTCGTTGGCGGCGACGAGGGCGCCCGTCTGCTCCTCGAGCCGGCGCGTCATCCGGTTGAAGGCGTTGCCGAGCGTTCCGACCTCGTCGTTCACCTTCGACGTCGGCACCCGGGCGGTGAGATCGCCGGCCGTGACCTTGCGCGCTGCGTCGAGCAGGTTCCCTACCGGCCGGACCAGGCGGTCAGCCAACGTCAAGGCGATCCAGATCGACAGGGCGACGATCAGGAGCGAGACTCCGAGCAGGATCGCGTTGAAGCGAAGCTGGAGGTTGCGCGAGCGGTTGAGGGTTTCGCGGTAGTCGCCCGCCGCGCGCCCCGCCTCCCGGATCAGGCGCAAAGCCTCCGGGTTCAGGTAGCGGGAGACGTAGAGATAGATTTCGGCTTCCGGATCGAGCCGGATTACGGCCTCGACGCGGTCGCCGACGTCGGTCGCGACGATCGCCTCGCCGGCGCGGAGCTGGCGCAGGGCCGCGGCCGAGACGCGCTGCTCCATCGGCCGCTGATCGAGATCGACGGCGACGTGGGTCTGGAGGACGTTGGCGGGCGTGACGCTGATAACGGCGGCTTCGCTCAGCGTCCGGTAGATCTTCTGGATCAGCACGTAATCGGTGAAGGTCTGGCCTTCGAGCCCGACTTCGTTGATCTCGCCGACGATGTCCGTGCCCATCGCATCGGCGTCCTGGCCGATCCGGGCCATATGCTCGTCGCGATAGACGCGCGCCGTGTTTTCCGCGTTGCGCAGGATGGTCTCGGCGTCGTCCGAAAACCAGAATTGCAGGCCGCTCTGGAAGAGGAGCGATGCGAAGATGACGACGAGCAGCGTCGGCACGGCGGCGATGGCGGAAAAGATCGCGACCAGGCGGACGTGCAGCTTGCCGCGGCTCCCGATCGAGGAGCGCGCCGCCCGCCGCATCGCCAGCCGGCGGGCGAGAAGCACCATCAGCGCCATTGCCGGCACGAGGATGGCGACGAGGAGCGCGGCGACCACGGCCGGCGTCACGAAGGCCTGCGGGCGCTGGTCGGTGACGATGAAATAGGTGACCGCGAGCATCACGACGAGCGCGACGGTGGCGGCGATTTCGAGCAGGGAGAAGAGCCGCGCCCGGCGCGTCAGCACGGAGAGCCTGCGCCGCCAGCGCGGGCGCGGGCGCGTTTCGATCATTATCCTTTGCTCGGCGTTCACCCTCAGGGTCTAGCACAAGATTGTGGCATAAAGAACACAGTCGATGTGCTCAACTCGCCGCGCGCCAGCGGGCGCCCGCCGCTTTGGCCGCCGCGTTTCGTCGCAATCGGTGTCAGGCCGCCGCCTTCGACAAATAGGGCGCGTAGAAATCGCGCAGCAGTGCCTTGGCCCGGGAGGGGTCCGGCTCCTTGTTGAAGGCGTGGCGGAACTCGGCCGAGCCGTGGAGGCCCTTGGTGTACCAGCCGATATGCTTGCGCGCGACGCCGACGCCGACCGCCGGGCCGTAATGCTCCATCATCGTCTCATATTGTTCGACGATGACGGCGAACTGCTCGTCGAGGCTCGGGTCGGCGAGGCGCCGGCCGGTGCGCAGCCAGTGCATGACCTGGGCGAGGAGCCAGGGCTTGCCGTAGGTGCCGCGGCCGATCATCACGCCGTCGGCGCCGGAAAGCGCAAGCGCCTGCTCGACGTCGTCGATGCTGCAGATGTCGCCGTTGACGATGACGGGCACAGTCACCGCGTCCTTGACCTTGCGCACGAACGCCCAGTCCGCTTCGCCCTTGTAGAGCTGGTTGCGGGTGCGGCCGTGGACGGTGATCATGCGGACGCCGAGATCCTCGGCGATGCGGGCGAGCTCGGGCGCGTTCAATGAGCCATGGTCCCAGCCCATGCGCATCTTGAGCGTCACCGGTACTTTCACGGCCTTGACCGTCGCGTCGACGATCCCGGCGGCGAGCTTCAAGTCGCGCATCAAAGCGGAGCCGGCGTCGCCGTTCACCACCTTCTTGACCGGGCAGCCCATGTTGATGTCGATGATGGCGGCGCCGCGATCCTCGTTGAGCTTGGCGGCCTCGGCCATTTCGAGGGGCGAGCAGCCGGCGAGCTGCATCGAGACCGGGTCCTCGATCGGGTCCCAGGCCGCCTTCTGCAGCGACTGGCGGGTTTCGCGAATCATCGCCTGGCTGGCGATCATCTCGGTGACGGTGAGGCCCGCGCCGTAGCGCTTCACCATCCTACGGAACGGCCGGTCGGTGACGCCGGTGAGCGGCGCCAGGATGACCGGCGTTTCGATCCGCACGGGACCGATCGAGATGGGCTGCAGGGCTGTCATGGGCGGTGCGCGAGATAAGGCCAAAGAGGCTGGCGGGCAAGGCCGGGGAGTGGGCGAGGCCGGGCTCCGGGCCATTGCGGAAGCGGGGCAAGGCCCCTAGGCGGCGGCGATGGAGCGCACGATCGCATTGCTGGTGGCGGCGGGAAGCGGGAGCCGCGCGGGCGGCGGGCTGCCCAAGCAATATCGCAAGGTCGGCGGCAGGGCGGTGCTTCGCCACGCAATCGAGCATCTGCGCCGCGCGGGCATCGAGGATGTTCGGGTGGTGATTGGTGCCGGGCAGGAGGCTTTGTTCGCGGAGGCGGCGGAAGGCCTCGCCCTCCCCTCCCCGCTCATCGGCGGCGCCGAGCGGCAGGACAGCGTCCGCAGCGGCCTCGAAGCGATTGCGGCGGACGGGGGCGCGGACCGAGTCCTGATCCACGACGCGGCGCGGCCTTTCCTCTCCGCCGCGGTGGTGCGGCGGCTGCTTGCGGCGCTGGAGACGGCGGAAGGGGCCGTGCCGGTCCTCGGCGTGGTCGACACGCTCGCGCGCGCCGACGCTTCGCTCGGCGAGACCGTGGCGCGGGACGGCCTTGTCAGGGTGCAGACGCCGCAGGCCTTTCGCCTGGGTGCAATCCTCGCCGCCCATCGCGGCTGGTCGGGCCCGCCCGCGACCGACGATGCCCAGATCGCCCGCGCCGCCGGCCACGCGGTCGCGACTGTGCAGGGCGACCCGATGCTCGAAAAGCTCACCTTCGAGGAGGATTTCGAGCGCGCCGAGCAGCGCCTCCGCGCCCGCTCCGTCAGCCGCACCGGCCTCGGCTTCGACGTCCACGCCTTTGCCGACGGCGCGGAGCTCTGGCTCGGCGGGCTGCTCATCCCCCACCCGCGGGGCCTCAAGGGCCACAGCGACGCCGACCTCGTCCTCCATGCGCTCACCGACGCAATCCTAGGGGCGATCGGCGCCGGCGACATCGGCGACCATTTCCCGCCGTCCGACCCGCAGTGGCGCGGCGCCCCCTCCTCGCTGTTCCTCGAGCATGCCCGCACCCTTGTGGAGCAGGCGGGCGGGCGCATCGATCATGCCGACGTGACGATCGTCTGCGAAGCGCCGCGCATCGGCCCGCACCGCCAGGCGATGCGCGAGCGGGTGGCGGGTCTGTTGCGCCTGCCTCTTCAAAGGGTTAGCATCAAGGCGACGACCACCGAGACGCTCGGCTTCGCCGGCCGCGGCGAGGGCATAGCGGCGCAGGCGATCGCGACAGTAAGCGTATTGGAGAGCCTCGAATGAACATGATCGCCGCCGCCGCCGCGGCCCTGCTCGCCGTCCAGACCACGCCCGGGCCGCCCGTGCAGTGCATCCCGGCGCAGCAACTGACCGACCTTTCGATCGTGCTGATGCCGACCTTCGTCGACGCGGCGCGGCAGCGTTGCGGGCCGCATCTTTCGAACGGCTTCCTGTCCTCGCCCCAGGGTGCCGCGCTTGCCGAGCGTTATCGCGGCGCCGGAGCGCCGCGGCGCGCGAATGCGGCGCGGGCGGTGCGCCTCATCGCCGGCAACAACATTCCGCGCGCGCTTTCCGGCGAAACCATCATGGCCGTGATGACCGAAGGCATGATCGGCGAAGCGCTCGCTTCGGTCGATGCGCCCCGCTGCCGCGCGATCGATTCGCTGGTGGCTTCGCTCGCGCCGCTGGCGCCGGAGAATATGGGACAGGCGGTCTCGGCCATCTACACGCTCGTCTCGCTCGGCGAGGCGCGTCGCCGCTCGATGCCGCCGGTCTGCCCCGCCTCAGCGAATTGATGGAGATTTTCCGATGATCGACAAACTCGCCGCCGCCTTGTTCCTGCTCTCCAGCCAGAGCGCCGCCGCGCAGGCGCAGTGCATCCCGCGCGCCCAGGCCGCGCAAATGGCGGTGTCGCTGGCGCCGGCGTTGATCGACGCGGCGGCCCGCTCCTGCGCGCCGCACCTTCCCGCCGGCGCCTTTCTAGGAAACGGGTCGCGGGCGCTCACCCAGCGCCTCACTACGGAAACGGCCGCGGCGCGCCCCGGGGCCGTCGCCATGGTGCTGGAGCTGACCGGCCAGACGCCGCAGCCCGGCCTCGACCCCAACCTGATGATCAACACCTTCGCCTCGGGCCTGACGGGCAGCCTCGACGCCGCCGGGTGCCGCGGCGCGAGCGAGATGCTGGAAGCGCTGGCGCCGCTCCCGACCGCGAACATCGCCAAGGCCGTCGGCGCCGCGCTGGGCGTCGCCATGGCGCAGGCGGGCGAGGACGGGCCGCCGATCTGCCGCGAATGAAGGCGGACGCGCGGGACTATTGCCTGCCGCCCGAGCTCGTCGCGGCGGCGCGGACGACGATCGAGGCCAATCGCGCGGCGGGGCGCAGGATCGTTGTGGCGGAAAGCTGCACCGGCGGGCTGGTCGCGGCCGCGCTCACCGAAGCGGCGGGATCGTCGGATGTATTCGAGGCGGGGTTCGTCACGTATTCGAACGAGGCCAAGATGGCCTTGCTCGGGGTGAGCGAGGATCTGCTCGACACGTTCGGCGCGGTCTCGATCGCGGTGGCCTGGGGCATGGCGCAGGGCGCGCTGGCGAGGACCAAGGCGGATGTGGCGGTGGCGATCACCGGGATCGCGGGCCCGGGCGGGGGATCGGAGCGGAAGCCGGTGGGGACGGTGGTGTTTGCCCGCGCCGTGCGGGGCGAGAGTTCGAAGGAGATCGTCGCGGACCAGAGGGAGTTCGGCGAGGATCTGGGGCGCGGCGGGGTGCGGCTTCAGGCGGCGCTTTGCGCGCTGGAGCTGCTGCTTCCCTGAGCCTGCTCGGGGCCGCCCTCGCCGTAGAGGTCGTGGGCGCGCGTTTCGAAGGCGCCGATCATGCGGCGGAGCGCCCGGTCGAACATCTGGCCGGCGAGCGTTTCGAAGATGCGGGACTTGAAGGCGAAATCGACGCAGAAGCCGATGTTCGTGCCGCCCTTCCCGTCGGGCTCGAACGTCCAGTTGTTCTGAAGATATTTCAAGGGGCCTTCGACATAGTCGATCCGAATTTCGGACGGACGCGTCTTGTGGACCCGGCTGGTGAAGGTCTCCTTGATCGCCTTGAAGCCGACCACCAGGTCCGCAATCATCTCGCTCTGGCCGTTGGAGCGCACCCGCGTTGCGGAGACCCAGGGCAGGAATTCCTGGTAGCGGCCGACGTCGGCGACCAGATCGAACATCTGCTCGGGCGTGTAGGGAAGGTGCCGGGTTTCGGTGTGGCGGGGCATCGAAGGCTCAACGCGCGCGGGCGAGCTTGGCTTCGCGGGCGGCGCGCATCTTCGCGAAATCGTCGCCGGCGTGGTAGCTCGAGCGGGTGAGCGGGCTGGCGGCGACCATCAGGAAGCCCTTGGCGCGGGCGATGGCGGCATAAGCGGAGAAGGCGGCGGGGGTGACGAATTCCTGCACCTTGGCGTGGCGGGGGGTGGGCTGGAGATACTGGCCCATGGTGAGGAAATCGACGTCCGCCGAGCGCATGTCGTCCATCACCTGGTGCACTTCGAGCCGCTCTTCGCCGAGGCCCGTCATGATGCCGGACTTGGTGAAGATGCTCGGGTCCTGCCGCTTCACGCTCTCCAGGAGCCGGAGCGAGGCGTAGTAGCGCGCGCCGGGGCGGATCGTCGGGTAGAGCCTCGGGACGGTTTCGAGATTGTGATTGTAGACGTCGGGGCGCGCCGCGACGATCGACTCGACGGCGGCATCCGGCTTGTTGCGGAAGTCGGGCGTCAGGATTTCGATGGTCGTCGTCGGCGTGTTGCGGCGCAGCGCTTCGATCACGCGGACGAACTGCTTCGCGCCGCCGTCGGGAAGATCGTCACGGTCGACGGAGGTGATGACGATATGTTCGAGGCCGAGCTCGGCCGCGGCGACGGCGACATGCTCGGGCTCGAGCGGATCGACGGCGCGCGGCATGCCGGTCTTGACGTTGCAGAATGCGCAGGCGCGGGTGCAGGTGTCGCCCAGGATCATCACCGTGGCGTGCTTCTTGGTCCAGCACTCGCCGATGTTCGGGCAGGCCGCTTCCTCGCACACGGTGGCGAGGTTCAGGCGGCGCATCAGCTTCTTGGTTTCACCGAAGCCGACGCTGGTCGGCGCCTTGACGCGAATCCAGTCCGGCTTGCGCTGCTTGGGGGCCGGCGCCGCGGGCGCGGGCGGGATCATCGGATCGGCTTCGCTCATGAGGGGCCAGATAGCGACTGAGGGGACCACTTGCCACCCCTCGCCGGGCGCCGGTTGCATTCGCACCGCGTCATTGCGAGGAGCGCAGCGACGAAGCAATCCAGTGGGCCGCGGAGCCGGGCACCGTCGCCCGCTGGATTGCTTCGCTTCGCTCGCAATGACGGCGGGGTGGAAGAGCCGAGCCTGCCGTGCATAGGGGCCACTTGCCACCCCTCCCCTTGCCGGGCTAGCGCGCCGGGCAAAGGGAGGAACAAGTGACCAAGTTCAACGACCTCGTCGAGGGATACCGGCGCTTCCGTGAAACCGGCTGGAGCCGCGAACGCGAACGGTGGGCGGAGCTCGCCGAAGGGCAGAGCCCCAAGGTGATGGTGATCGCCTGCTCGGACAGCCGGGTCGATCCCGCGCAGATTTTCGACGTCCGGCCGGGCGAGGTTTTCGTGGTGCGCAACGTCGCCAACCTCGTGCCGCCGTTCGAGACCACCAAGGGCCTCCACGGCGTGTCGGCGGCGCTGGAGTTCGCGGTGACGCAGCTCCAGGTCGAGGAAGTGATCGTCATGGGCCACGGCTTTTGCGGCGGCTGCGCGGCGGCGCTGACCGGCCAGTTCGACGACGCGCCCCACGGCGAAGGGCATTTCATCGCCGGCTGGATCGAGCTTCTGCGCGGCGCGCGGGAAACGGTGCGCGCGGAATGCGGGACGACGGCGGACTTCGAGCGCGACGCCTTCCGCGCCATGGAGCTGGAAGGCGTCCGGGTTTCCCTCGCGAACCTTCGCACCTTCCCGTTCGTCGCCGAACGCGAGGCGGACGGCCGCCTGACGCTTCACGGCGCCTATTTCTCGATTGCCGAGGGGGTGCTGCGTGTGCTGGATGAGCAAAGCGGCGAATTCTCGCCTGCCTGAGCGGGAATAAAAGGCATGGAAACCGGCGCGATCGTCTCGATCACGATCTATTTCGCGGCCATGCTCGCCATCGGCTTCTACGCCTGGCGGCGTTCGACCGAGGACATCAAGGGCTATCTCCTCGGCGGGCGCGATCTCGGCCCGGCGGTCGCGGCGCTGTCGGCCGGCGCCGCCGACATGAGCGGCTGGCTGCTGATGGGCCTGCCCGGCGAAGTCTACAGGATCGGCCTAAGCGGCACCTGGATCGCGGCCGGCCTGCTGCTCGGCGCCTGGGCCAATTACCACGTCGTGGCGCCGCGCCTGCGTGTCCACACCGAACGCTGCGGCGATTCGATCACCGTGCCCGCTTTCTTCGAGGAGCGGTTCCTCGACCGCAGCCACGCCTTGCGGGCGATCTCGGCGCTCGTCATCATCGTCTTCTTCACGCTCTACACGTCGAGCGGGATGGTGGCGGGCGGCAAGCTGTTCGAAACCGCGTTCGGCGCCGACTACACGTTCGGCCTGTGGCTCACTGCGGGCGTCATCATCGTCTACACCTTCTTCGGCGGCTTCCTCGCCGTCAGCCTGACCGATTTCGTCCAAGGCGCGATCATGTTCGTTGCCCTCGTGCTCGTGCCGATCGTCGCCCTGACGGCGGTCGGCGGCCCGGGCGCGGCCGCGGCCGAGGCGCTGCGGGCCAATCCCGGCGCGCTCGACATCGTCGGGACCTTGAGCTTCGTCGCCATCGTCTCGAGCCTCGCCTGGGGTCTCGGCTATTTCGGCCAGCCGCACATCATCGTTCGCTTCATGGCGGTCCGCTCGATCCGCGACGTGCCGATGATGCGCAACATCGGCATGAGCTGGATGCTGGTCACCCTGCTCGGCGCGCTCGGCACCGGCTTCGCGGGCCTCGCCTACGCCACGCGCAACGGCATCGCCGTCAGCGATCCCGAGACGATCTTCATCGTCCTCTCCGGCCTCCTCTTCCATCCGCTGATCGCCGGCTTCCTGCTCGCCGCCTTGCTGTCGGCGATCATGAGCACGATTTCGTCCCAGCTCCTCGTCTCCTCCTCCTCGCTGACAGAGGATTTCTACCGCGTGTTCCTGCGCCGCGATGCGAGCCAGAAGGAGCTGGTGACGGTCGGCCGCTTCTCGGTCGTCGCGGTGGCGCTGGCGGCGATCCTCCTCGCCTACAATCCCGAGAACAGCATCCTCGGACTCGTCGCCAATGCCTGGGCGGGCTTCGGCGCCGCCTTCGGGCCGATCGTGATCCTCAGCCTCACCTGGAAGCGGATGACCCGCAACGGCGCGCTCGCCGGCATGATCGTCGGCACCTTGACCGTGCTCTTCTGGATCTACGCCCCGGTCCTTTCCGGCGAGGAGAAGACGCTGAGCAGCGTCATCTACGAGATCGTGCCGGGCTTCATCCTGTGCGGCCTCACCGCGATCCTGGTCAGCCTGATAGGCGCACCGCCGCCGGCGGAAGTGGTGCGCACCTTCGAGGAAAGCGAAGCGGAGCGCCGCGCCGCGCGCCGCTGATCCACCCCGCCCGGACGGAGCACGGCGGGTACGGCCTCGATCCGCCGCCGCATCGCGAGCGCAGGCAAAGTTCACGAGAAGCGCGTTTCTTCAAAAGTTTCGGACCCTCCGGCGCGGCGGCGGGCGGTGTCGAGCCGGGTCGCGGAGCGCCTTTTCCCTCTGCGGGGGCGGCGCGGCGGGCCATCGGGGGCGGCGGCCGAGGGGTTCACGAAGTTCACGGCCGGATCGGCGCTTTTGCCGCTGCGAACCGTTCGCAGTTCGCTCAACTCGGCTTCGATCGACTCGAACAGCGGCGCCAGCTCACGGGCGAGCCGCGCGGCGACCTTTCTTTCGATCTTCGCGCGCGCGTCGTGCAGGCCCGCGGCGTTGCCGAAGCGCCTGGGGTGCTGCGCCTTGAGGAGGGCGATGAGCAAAGCGTCGGAGCGGCGGGTCCGCATGTGACTGAACTTGCCGTAAGCATAGACCGGCTCCTCGACGCCGACCGCGCGCTCGAACGCGGCGAGTTCGGCCGGGCAGCTGGTGACGCGCTGCGCCAGCGACCAGAGGCGGGCGAATTCCGGATCGCGATTGCGGTGATTGTAAGCGGTCCGGTTCGAGATGCCGACCAGCGCGCAGGCGCCGAGAACCGTCTCGCCCCCGCGCAGCGCCGCGACGAACCAGGCCTTCTTCTCGTCGTCGAAGCCGTTGCCGCGCGGCCAGCCTTGCCCTGCCATGTTCCTCTCCTTCGTCCGGGGCTGCGGAGCGAAGCAGAGGAAATCCTACAAGTGAAGGCAGCGAGTTCGATTTTCGTTCTCGCCCGCGGGGCCGACCCGTGAGCGTGCCGGTTGCGCGGAAAGGCGCGCGGTGCGACAATCGCGGCGCGTTCCCGCTTTCGAGGCTGTTTCGATGAAGCGCGTCCTTCCGCTCGCCGCCATTGCCGCGATTGCCGTCCAGGCCTGTACGGCGTCGGTCTACCACCCGACGAAGAGCGCGTCCGAGATGCAGGCGGACGTCAATTTGTGCACGCACGAGTCCAACCGGCGCTACTGGATGGATCCGATCGCGGCGCTCTACAACGCTTATGACTGCCTCGAAGCCAAGGGCTATAGCCGGAGCCGCCGGGACTTCGCGGCCAAGGTCGAGCGGGCGCTCGGCGAAGGCCGGCCCGCCGCGCAAAAGGCGGCGGAGGAGCAAAGGCGCCTCCCCTGCCAGGTTCCCTGCAAGCGCGACTGACGCCGCGGCCGAGGACAGGGCGCCGCATGGGCGGCAGGATCAGTAAATGAAGTCCTCGCGCTCGAGGAAATCGCCTTGGGCAGGCTCGGCGCGGCGCGGCGCCGCTTCGGGCGCCGGCGCGGGCGCCTGCCGGCGGCGGAGCGCAGGTGGCCGCTCGGCGAAGGCGGCACGCGCGGCGGCGCGGGGCTCGGGCGATCCGGTGCGGACATGGACGGGCCCCTTTTGCGGCAGCGGCCGCGGCCCGAGGCTCATGTCGGCGGCTTCGGCGAGGACGTCGTTCACCAACTGGACGGGATCGAGCCGGGAAGGAGACGGCGCGTCGGCGGCGATCGCAATGCGCTGCCTGGGCGCCGCGCGAAGCACCACCGTCTGCGCGGCGTAGGCGGTGGCGGCGCAGACGATGAGGGCCGCGGCCGACCAGGCGCCCCAGCCGGCGATGCGGCGGCGGCGGTGGAGCTTGTGGAGCTGCTGATCGAGCAGCGAGCGCTGCCGCGCGCCCTCGCGCCGGTCGTAGTCGGCGCGGCGCTCGGGATCGCGCAGGACCGAGAATGCGGCGTTGATCGCGGCGGCTTCGTTGCACACCTTGGCGCCCGTCCGGTCGGGATGATGCTTCTTCATCAGCGAACGATAGGCCGCCTCCAGCGCTGCGGGAGAAGCGCCCGGCGAGACGTTCAGGACATCGTAGAGGCTGTAGGGCCGGTCCATCAGGCCGGGACTATGCACCAACGGCGGGGCGGGTGCCAGCGCGATTTTCCGGTGCGGGTTCAGGGGGTTGGGGGGAGAACGCCTGCGTGATTGTGGATGCCCGCGGAAAAAGAAGAAGGGTCTCGGCTTCGCTCGGCAGCGGTCCTCGACTTCGCTCGGACCGAACGGGTGAGGGAGCCGAGACCCCTTCAGCGGCACGCCCCTCAATGGCTTGCTGCCCTGCCCTCCTCCCTCAAGCCGACGTATTTGAGCGTGAGTTCGGCCATGCTCTCCTTCACCCATTCAGCCATGGCCTCCTCTTCGCGGAGCGTCGCCTGGAGGAGCGGAGCGGCTTGGGCGAAATCGCCCGCTTCGGCGAGGGCGATGAGCGAGGTGTAGGCAGCGATTTCGAAATTCTCGAAGGCGTGGTTGACCATGTGGTTCTTCAGCACTTCGTCGCCCGCCAGGGTGTGGCTCAGGGCGGCCATGTTGCCCACCATCGCCATGGCCGCGTCGCGCCAGCTCGAGCGGCTTTCATTGAGGCCGTGGAGGATCTCGTCGAGGCGGCGCATTTGCGCTTCGGTTTCGATGCGGTGGGCGCGGAGGCGGTCGGCGACTTCGGGGTAGCGGACGAGGCGGTCCAATTGGCGGTCGATGAGGGAAAGCGCCTGCTGCTCGACGGCATGCGCGTTCTGGAGACCGGTCACGAAGACCGAGCGGAGGCTTGGGGAGGTGCCGGTATAGAGGGGCATGGCTGGGCTCCGGGGCTGCTTGCCCCTGTAAACGGCGGGCGCGGCGGAGGTTTCCGAGAGAGGTGCAGACCGCTACCCCGGAGTGGGTCTCTGAGGCTTCGCCTTATCCGCGCTGCCTCCCCGCTATCCGAACGCTTCCCTCGCCAACCGCTCCACCTCCGGGTCGATCGGTGGGGGATCGAGGGGGAGGCATTTTTCGAGGGCGTCGGCGACGATGGTGAGCGCGGCGATGCGGGCGGATTTCTTGTTGTTGCCGTCGACGATGTGCCAGGGGGCGTGGGGCTTGTTGGTTTCGGCGAACATGTCTTCGATCGCAGACACATAGGCGCTGCGCTTCGCACGGTTTCGGAAGTCTTCCGGCGAGAGTTTCCAGCGTTTCCAGGGGTGTTCGACCCGGGCGCGGAGGCGCTCGTCCTGGGTTTCCTGGGTGACGTGGAAGAAGAGCTTGACGATGGCGGTGCCGTCGTCGGCCTGCTGGGCTTCGAAATCGTTGATCTCGCCGTAGGAGCGGCGCCATTCCTCCTCGCTGGCGAAGCCTTCGACGCGCTCGACGAGGACTCGGCCGTACCAGCTCCGGTCGAAGACGGCGATTTCGCCCTTGGCGGGGAGGCGGTTCCAGAAGCGCCACAGGAAGTGGCGGGCTTTCTCGTCCGCGGTGGGTGCGGCGATGGGCCAGACTCGGAAGTGACGCGGGTCCCAGCCGGAGGTCAGGCGCTGGATCGCACCCCCCTTCCCCGCCGCGTCCCAGCCTTCGAGGACGATGAGGCTGCGCCGGTTGTGGACGATGTGGCCGACGAGGATGCGGGACAGGCGCTCCTGGAGGGCGGCGAGATCGGCGTCGTAGTCGCCGCGGTATTTCGCGCCGGATTCGTGGTCGGATAAGCTTAGAGGCACGTCACACCCTTCCGTTCGCCCCGAGCCTGTCGAAGGGCTGCCCTTCCTTCTTCGGGAAGGCCCGGAAAGAAGGACAGGGCTTCGACAAGCTCAGCCCGAACGGTGTTGGGGGCGAGGTCGTTCCAGACGACTTACTCCGGCGCCACGGCTCTCGCCGGGTCCTTCTTCGCGGTGCCGGGGGCTTCCGCGAGGCGGATGTGGAGTTCTCGGAGCTGCTTGGGCGACACCTCCGAAGGGGCGCCCATCATCAGGTCCTCCGCCTTTTGAGTCATAGGGAAGAGGATGACTTCGCGGATGTTGGGCTCGTCGGCGAGGAGCATGACGATGCGGTCGATGCCGGGCGCGGAGCCGCCGTGCGGGGGGGCGCCGTATTTGAAGGCGTTGATCATGCCGGCGAAATCGCGGTCGACGTCCTCGCGGCTGTAGCCGGCGATCTCGAATGCCTTGTACATGATGTCCGGCCGGTGGTTCCGGATCGCGCCCGAGGACAATTCCACGCCGTTGCAGACGATGTCGTACTGGAAAGCGAGGATGTCGAGCGGGTCCTTGGTCTCGAGCGCTTCGAGCTCGCCCTGGGGCATCGAGAAGGGATTGTGGCTGAAGTCGACCTTCTTCGTTTGCTCGTCATATTCGTACATCGGGAAATCGACGATCCAGCAGAATCGGAACTCGTTTTCGGCGATGAGGCCCAATTGTTCGGCGACGCGGGTGCGGGCAGCGCCGGCGAGCTTGGCGGCCTGGAGTTCCTTGCCGGCGGCGAAGAAGATGCCGTCGTCCGGGCCGAGGCCGAGCGCTTCGACGAGGCGGCGCGTGGCTTCCTCGCCGTGGTTCTTGGCGATGGGGCCGCCGAGTTCGCCGTTCTTCTGGGTGATGTAGCCGAGGCCCGCATGGCCTTCGGAGCGGGCCCAGTCGTTCATT
>DASQND010000017.1:0-8852 GCA_035645215.1 Allosphingosinicella sp. | reverse complement strand
CGGCGGCGTCTGGTCCTTCGGGGCGAAGCGGCGCAGCACCGCCTTGACGCGCTCGACGAGCAGGCGTTGCGAGAACGGCTTCCGGATGAAGTCGTCGGCGCCCATCTTGAGGCCGAAGAGCTCGTCGATCTCCTCGTCCTTGGAGGTGAGGAAGATGACCGGGACATCGGACTTCTGCCGCAGGCGGCGCAGGAGCTCCATGCCGTCCATGCGCGGCATCTTGATGTCGAGGACGGCGAGCTCGGGCGGGTTCTCGATCAGCGCCTTCAAGGCCGCTTCGGGGTCCGAATAGACCCGCGTCGTATACCCTTCGGACTGCAGCGCGAGCGACAGGGAGGTGAGGATGTTCCGGTCGTCGTCGACGAGCGCGATCGTTACCGACATGACCTTCTCTTCCCGCCCCTCAAAACGCCCCGCCGCCTTCTTATCCAAGCGCCCGCAAAGGCGCCACCCTTTGACGAAAGAGCGGCGCGCGGCTATGCGGCGCCCATTCGTAAAGCGGCACTATTGCTCGCGAATTTGTCAGATAAAAGTAGGGAGTATTTCGACGTGGCCATTCGCATGCCGGCCCACGGGCTTTCGGAGCAGGGCATCATGACCCCGGCCGAGGTCCACTGGAACCTCGAAACGCCGCAGCTCGTCGAGCAGGCGCTTCGCCGCGGCGAAGGCATGCTGGCGAAGGACGGCCCTCTGGTCGTGCGCACCGGCAAGCACACCGGCCGTTCCGCCAACGACAAGTTCATCGTCCGCGACTCCGAAACCGAAGGCACCATCTGGTGGGACAACAACAAGGCGATGACGCCTGAGCATTTCGCCGTGCTCAAGTCCGATTTTCTCGCCGCGCTCGGCACCAGGGAGACGCTCTACGTCGCCGACCTGTTCGGCGGTTCGCAGCCCGAGCACCGGGTGCGCGTTCGCGTGATCAACGAGCTCGCCTGGCACAACCTGTTCATCCGCACGCTTCTCGTCCGCCCGGACGCCGCGGACCTTCCCGGCTTCGCGCCCGAATTCACGATCATCGATCTTCCGACCTTCCGCGCCGATCCCGCGCGCCACGGCTGCCGCTCCGAGACGGTGATCGCGGTGAACCTCACCGAGCGCACCATCCTGATCGGCGGCACCGCCTATGCCGGCGAGATGAAGAAGTCGGTTTTCGGCGTGCTCAACTACATGCTTCCGGCCGAAGGCGTGATGCCGATGCACTGCTCGGCGAACATCGGCCCCAGCGGCGACACCGCCGTCTTCTTCGGCCTTTCCGGCACCGGCAAGACGACGCTGTCCGCCGACGCCAGCCGCACGCTCATCGGCGACGACGAGCATGGGTGGTCGGATACGGCGGTTTTTAATTTTGAGGGGGGGTGTTATGCTAAGATGATCCGGCTGAGCCCGGAGGCGGAGCCGGAGATCTTTGCGACGACGCGGCGGTTCGGGACGGTGCTCGAGAACGTCGTCATCGATCCCGACACCCGCGCGCTCGATCTCGACGACAACAGCCTCGGCGAGAATACCCGCGGCGCCTATCCGATCGACTTCATCCCCAATTCGTCCGCCGACAATATGGGCCCGGTCCCGAAGAACATCGTCATGCTGACCGCCGATGCGTTCGGAGTCCTCCCCCCGATCGCGCGGCTGACGCCCGACCAGGCGATGTACCACTTCCTCTCCGGCTACACCGCCAAGGTCGCCGGGACCGAGATCGGCGTCACCGAGCCCGAAGCCACCTTCTCGACCTGCTTCGGCGCGCCCTTCATGCCCCGCCATCCCTCGGTCTACGGCAACCTCCTCAAGGAGCGGATCGCCCGCGGCCAGGTCTCCTGCTGGCTGGTCAACACCGGCTGGACCGGCGGCAAATACGGCACCGGCAACCGCATGCCGATCAAGGCCACCCGCGCGCTCTTGAACGCCGCCCTCGACGGCAGCCTGAACGGCGCCGAATTCCGCACGGACCCCAATTTCGGCTTCGAAGTGCCGGTCGCGGTGCCGGGCGTCGACGCAGCGATCCTCAACCCGCGCGACACCTGGGCCGACAAGGCGGATTACGACGCCACGGCCGAAAAGCTCGTCGGCCTGTTCACCGCCAACTTCGCCAAGTTCGAAGCCCATGTCGACGCCGGCGTCCGAGCCGCCGCGCCCCGCCCGGCGGGTTCCGCGGCCCCGCAACAACAACCGGAGATCGCCACCGTAAGCGCGGCCTGACGCACCACATCTGCTTCCCTCGAAAGGAGCGCGTCGGCGAGGCCGGCGCGCTCCTTTTCTTTTGCCCGCACCATATGAGGCACCCAATCATGGAATACGAACCCAGACTCTTCCACAGCGACGAAGCCGTCCGCCGCATCGGCGAGCGCCTTCTCGCCCGCACCCTGAAGCGCGCCGACTGGACTCACGAAGCCCATCTCGCCGCCACCGCCTGGATACTCCTCGAGCGTCCCGACATCCTGCCCGAGCGCGACCTCCCCGGGATCATCCGCGGCTACAACGAAAGCGTCGGCGGCGTGAACGACGAGACGCAGGGCTATCACGAGACGATCACCCAGCTCTCGATCCGCGCCGTCCGACATGCGCTCGCCCGGAGCGAAGGGACGCAGCTCGCCGCCCGCGTCAATGCCCTCCTCCACTCCCCCGAAGGCCGCCGCGACTGGCCGCTGCTTTTCTACTCGCCGGAGTTGCTGTTTTCGAGGGAGGCGCGGTTCAGATGGGTGGAGCCCGACCTTACGCCGCCTGGGCCGTCCTTCCGATCAAGACGGGCGAGGAGTGGGCGCGCGTGAAGCAGTTCGAACGCAATCTTGCGGCGGCTCCGATGTCCCGTTATACCTTGGGTATGAAAGTAGCCGTCTCGATTCCGGACCTGATCTTCGAGGAAGGGGAGCGCCTCGTAAAGCGCCTGGGGACCAGCCGCAGCGAGGTTTATGCGCGCGCCCTCGACGCCTTCGCCGCCGCGAACTCGCCCGACCGCGTGACGGAGGCGCTGGACGCCGCCGTCGATGCGGCGGGCGAAGGCGGCGCCGACCGCTTCACGAAAGAAGCGGGCCGGCAGGTCCTCGGCCGCGCGGAATGGTGACGCCGCCCGCCGTCTCGCAGGGCGAGATATGGTGGGCCGACCTCGCCGACCCGGTGGGCTCCGCACCGGGCGACCGGCGCCCCGTTCTCGTGGTCCAGGGGGATGCCTTCAACCGCAGCCGGATCGCCACAGTCGTGTGCGTGCCGCTCACCGGCAATTTGAAGTGGGCCGATGCGCCGGGGAACGTCGCCTTGACGGCGCGTCAGACCGGCCTCGACCGCGACGCCGTCGCCAACGTCTCGCTCATCGTCGCGCTCGACAAGGAGCAGCTCACTGAACGGATGGGACGCGTGCCGCAGAAGAAGCTCGAGCTGGTGTTGAAGGGTGTTGATGTGGTGCTGGGGAAATAACCGGCGCGGAGGCAGCGCTTCACATATCCGGGCCGCCTCGCTCGTCCTGCGAGAGCCACGTGCAGGAGCTAAGCCGCAAAGTCGGACGGAGGCGGGAGTTCAGCCGTGGTACGTGGCGGGTCGGTCGATTCTGTTGGGTCGCCGACTCGTCAGCGATTGGTAGAATTCACTCGGCGAAGTCACCAGAGCAACGCGCTAGGGCATTGTCTCTGCTTGAGTTAAGCTCAATCCTCCTCACTTGGCGCGCTCACATGACATTCGACCCGACCCATGGCTCTCCCATTCCAGGCGTTTCGAACACGTCGTGGCCCACTATCAATCAGGCGGCTGCGATCGGTTCCGTCGTCGTAGCGTGGAACTGGCTTGATTTGGCTCTAGAAACTCTGCTCGCTACGCTCACAAAGAGCGATGAGATGCTGACGCAGGCTCTTACGGAAGATCTTTCACCAGATAATAGGCTCAAGGCGCTCCGTCGACTGGCCTTGACTTGGCAAAGGGTAGCGCCCTTGGACCAAGCACAGGTTGCACTCGTCGAGGAGATTCGCGCCATTTCAAAAGAAGTGGCATCGCTCAAGAGTGAAAGGAATAGAGTTGCTCACGGTTTGTGGATGAGAAGTGACGACGAAACCATGTTCAGGTGGAAACACCACATAGCTCCTGTTGCGGAGCAAGAGCGCACGAGTGAACACAAAAAGACGTCCGACCTTTTGGGTCTGACGGAGCAGATCGGCCAACTTGCTGGCCGCGCGGCTGCTGCTGAATTAATAGCTAGAGACCTCCCGGCGTTTCCAGTGCCCACATCGGGCCTAAAAACCCCAAATATACCCGGACTCGATAGCCTTCTAGGCTCATATCGGCTACGCAGATAAGTCGAGAGCCCGGCGCCCGCTGCACAGAATCAAAAAGTGCCGATCTGCACCGGGGCGTTCCTCTCGCGGCAACCCTTTCTAGAACGAAGCATCCGTCTCATCCTGCAGCCAGTCTGCGCTCGCGCAGGCTTTCTATTCCTGGAAATTCCACTCGCGGGCGTAGCACCTCGACTTCCGGCAACTCGCCGCACTTTTCACGTGCACGCGCCAAATCCAGGCCGAGTTGCAAGGTAAGCCAGAACTCGGGATCGGTGCCGAGCGCTTTTGAAAGCTTGAGCGCCATCTCGGCGGTCACGGCCCGCTTCTCGTTGACGATCTCGTTGATCGTCAGCCGCGAGACGCCGATCGCCCGCGCCAGCCGGTCCTGGCTGATGCCCAGCCGCGTCCCGATCTCCTCCCGAAGCACGCTGCCCGGCGACACTGCGACAGGTGCAAAAGCAGTTTGCTTCATTCGACCTCCCCTAAGGTAAGAGTCGCATGTGGAAGGGGCCGTAGCCCTCCGACCAGAGGAAGCTGATGCCCCAGTCGTGCGTGAGCATCATGCCAATATGGCCCGACTCGGTCGGAAGAAACACATCGCCGACGATCGCCACCCCCGTCCATCGCGGGGTGGCGAGCAATATGGTCAGTTTCCGCTGTATGTGTGTGCAATCCTCGGCGGGCACACCGGCGGTATGGCCGTAGAGATGAATCTCCAGCAGCCTTTGATCGTCGAAACGGCCCATCCAGGCCTCCTCCTAAATATCGAAAACTCGAAACGTGGCGGTTCGCGAGGAACCGGTGCTTCGAAGATTCGGGCGGAGAAAGGCCGGTGCGGAGGCGAAAGGAGTGAACCCAAACGTTGGTCGAAGGGGCGTCGTCGGCCTGGTCGGAAGACCCGCATACGAGGCGCACCTCCTTGGCAACGGCGTCGATGAGCGCTTCGCGGAAGGTTCTGACGAACCCGTGAAAATCGCGGGGACGGGAAGATAGCCATGCTTCTGAGATTGCTTCCCAGATCCGCCCGAACGCGCGCGTCGAGAGCCTGCGATGCATGCCGAGGAGGGGCGATGAAAAACCGCCAAATTGGATGCGCGGCAGTGGGTGAATTATGACTCCATTCAGCCATCCCAGAAACACGTCGTAGGTCTGTAGGATCTTCTCGCGATCATTCAGTACCTGAAACTGCTGGTTCTGTTGGATGAACTCGGCGAGTGTCCTGCCCGTGCCGGTTTGAGAGAACTGGTGGTAGATTTCGTGCAGGTGCCCTAGTTCTCGCGACAGCCCGCGGGCATCGGGCAAATCTTCCAACAATATTCCCGTGTCAATGAAAACTAGCCCGGAGCGCGGTTCTGCGTGCCGACCTTTGACTTGGCTCAGCGCGCCAAATCGACGGGTCGTTGATCCATTCAGAATAGCGCATGCTTCGGCAACTTGCCGGTAGTTGTCCTTTGCAATGAAAACCCGCTGCCCGATCGCGTCCGCCTGGCCGAAGGCACGATTAGGTAGGGCAGCGGTATGCGATGCCGTTTCGAAGCTTCCCTGGAGGAAGACGGAGCTATGCGCGATCATCCGGACTATGTAATCCGTGGGATTACATCCGTCAAGCGTGCACATGCAGGTTTAAAGCCTCCGCACCATCGGGGCCGCTCTCTCCTTTTCGAACAATTCCGTCATGGCCCAGACCATCGCATCCGCGCGGTCGGGGCTGCCGGGGCCTTCGTAGCCGCTCCAGGTGAGGGCGCAGAGCTGGGTCTCCAATTCCGGGAAATGGCCGGCGAGTTTGGCTCGGCCGGTCTGGAAGCGCAGGGCTATGGGTTCCGCTCGGGCGGCCTTGCTTCTGGTGGCGGCGACGAGTTTTACGGGGAGGTCGGCGTCGGCGGCTCTGAGGACGCTGGCGATCATGTCGCCGCCCTGGTTCTTTTCGGCGACGATCTTGGCGGCGCCGTATTGGCTCGCGGCTTCGGCGACGCGGCTCGACCAGGCTTCGGGGGTGAGGCCGCGGGCGCTCAAGTCGGCGAGGACGTGGACGGTGCCGGACTCGTCCTTGCCGCAGACGACGATGCCGCAGGCGTCGCCGCCGGTGGAGGCGGGGGGATCGAGGCCGATGAGGATACGGGTGTAGGGTCGGAGGTTGGGGGCGGGGGGCTTGCCCTCACCCCGCTCGCCTTCGGCGAGTCGACCCTCTCCCGAAATGGGAGAGGGTGGGGCGTTGTTCGGGAGTTGCTTGCCCTCACCCCGCTCGCCTTCGGCGAGTCGACCCTCTCCCTGAACGGGAGAGGGGTTTAGGCGCGACTTTTCTATAAGTTCTCTCGTCCAGAGGGCGTCTTCGTGGTCTTCCAGGATGAGGCCGTCCAGCTCCTGGAGGGCGAGGCGGGTGCCGGCGTAGAGGGCGCGCATGGCGGCCGGGAAATCGGGGGCGTTGTGGGGGTTGTCGTCGGTGCGGCCGTCGGTTCGGGCGCAGCCGGGGAGGGCGAGAATGCGCAGAAGCAGGGGAGCGGCGCGGGGCGTGGTGGTGACGATCGTCCGGGGGGCGGTGCCGAGGCGCAGACCCAAAGCGAGATTGTCCCAGGTGGCGTCGGCGCGGGAGACGCCGTCGGGGCGCGGGAGGCCGCCCGCGCGCCCGGCGGGCCATTTGGCGAGCTCGTCGCACCAGGCGAAATGATGCTGGGGGCCGCGCAGCTTGTCCGGGCGCTCGGCCGAGAAGATGCGAGCTTCGGCGGCCGAGGGAAATATGAGGAGGCCGCGGCTGGCGATCCAGCGCGGCTCTTCGTCGCACCGCGCGACGGCGAGGAGGCCGCTTTCGCCTTCCACCATGACGGCGGCCGCTTCGCCTTCGGTGGCGGCGACAAGCGCGATGCGGGCGTTGCCGTCCTCCCGGGCGCGGGCCCAGACCCATTCGGCGCCGGCCCGGGTCTTGCCGAAGCCGCGGCCGGCGACGATCGCCCAGACGCTCCACGGGACGCCGGTGGGCGTGGCGACGGGCTCCTCCTGGCCGCCATGGACCTGCCACCACCATTCCTCGAGGATCGCGCGGCGCGACGGGGCGGTGAGCGAGCGGATGACGGCGCGGCGCGCCTCGGCGCCCATGCGCAGGAGATCGAGAAGGGCATCGAGCGCTTCGGCGCGGTTCACGGGAGGGGGTCCGGCTGCGGGGGTTGCGCGGGCGGGGGAGGAGGCGGGGGATCGTCGGGCGGGGCGAGGCCTTTGCGTACGCCGAGGGCCCGGAGCTTCCTGTCGAGCTCGTCGATCGCTTCGTCGAAGGTGCAGCGTTTCTGGCGGCCGGGCGCGACGGTGCGGAAGCCGATGCCGCCGCCGCGCCGCTCCCAGCCGGCGAGGAGCTTCATGACGCGGTCGAACTCCATGGCGACTTCGCCGGTGGGGCAGAGGCCTTCGCGCAGCTTCGCCTGGGCTTCGAGGCGCTGGCGGACGGCTTCGGCTTCGAGCGCGGCATAAGCGACGGCGAGGGCCTCGCGCCGGGCGGCGGCGAATTCGCTGTCGTGGAGATTGTGGTTGGTGACGGTGCAGGGCTGGACGCCGGCGGCGGCGGCGGAGGCGCGGTGATCGGCGGTGCCGGCGAAATGATCGAGGTAGATGCGCTTGCGCTCCGCGTTGAAGAGCGGGCGGCGGACCTTGCGGCGCTGGAGGCGGCGGTTGGCGTTGGGCGCGATGATCTCCTCGCGGTCGTCCCCGGGCACCGGGTCGCCGGGGGCGGGGCGGCGCTCGTCGGCGGCGGAGAGATCGAGCGCCCAGGCCCAGGCGAGGGCGAAGATGGGGTCCTTCTTCTTCGCGTCGTAAAAGGCGTTGGCGGTGAAGCCGGCCTCCTGCGCGGCGGCGTCCCGGTGCGCGCCGGCGCGCAGGGCCGTGAGGAAAGCCGCCTTGGCGGCGGCGTCGACCCGCGGGCGCGGATCGGCCGAATCATCTGTGCTGCCCATGAGCGAAGATGGAACATATGAAGTACGTATCGGCAAGCGCTTTTACCGATATGGTTCGAGGGCGCGGTGGGGTGGACCTGATGGTGTATTGGTGCTATAAGACACTCTGTTCATCGAGGAGGTACGACCATGTTCGAGGATCCAGTCGCGAAGCGGACGGCCGTCGGCGCCGCGATCGGCGCGGTGATCGCCATTCCGGTGCCGATCGTCGGTCCGTTCATCGGGGCGGTCGTGGGGGCCGGCATCGGCTACTTTTCGGCGAAGCGCTGAAGGCGGCGGCCGCGGCGCCGGGCGGCGCATCCTTTCGGCCGTGCCGACCGTTGAGGCTCCGAACCAACAACCAGGGAGTTTCGACAATGGCAGACCTCAGCCAGATCCAGCCGCACATGGACGTGATCGGCGCCGACGGCGCGAAGATCGGCACCGTCGACCGCGTCGACGGCGGACGCCTGAAGCTCATCAAGGCCGACAGCGGCTCGCACGCCGGGCACCATCACTATATTTCGGGCGGGCTCGTTTCCGGAATCGATGGAAACACCGTCCGCCTGTCGGCCAATGCCGACGCGGCCGTGCTCCTCGAGGAGGAGAAAGGCGGCGAGTTCATCGCCGACAGGAGCGCGTTCAATTGGCGCAATGTCGGGATCGGCGCGGCGGCGGCGGG
>DASQND010000016.1:0-4635 GCA_035645215.1 Allosphingosinicella sp. | reverse complement strand
GTGCCGCGGCCGGGAACGCTGATCGCGCCCTGGTCCCAGGCGAGGATGTAGATGTGCAGGCCCGGCGTGCGGTTGGCGAGCCAGGTCAAAAAGGCGCCGAGATGCGGCGGCGCGCCCGAGGGCGGATCGCCGTCGACGAGGCGGATGCGGGTGTCGACGTCCCAGCCGATCAGCAGGATCTGCGACCGTGCCTGCAGCATCGCGTCCATGGCGAGCCGGTAATAATCGGCGGCGTCGACGACGAGCGCGGCACGCTTCGCCCGCTCGATGCGCCAGCAATTGCGGCCCGGCTCGAGCAGGTCTGAGGAACGCGCACTGGTGGAAGTCAACTCAGCCACGCCCGCGCAACGCGTCACATGCGCTACGGTTGCGCGGGCGTAACGGAATGCGGAGTCCAAGCGGCTGCGCGCTGCAATCCGCCCTTCGATAGGCTCAGGGCTAGCGGTGGTGGGTGGATCGCCCGGGAATTGTTTTCAAACACCGTTCCGGCTGAGCTTGTCGAAGCCCTGCCCTTCTTTCTGACGCCGCAAGGAGAAGGGCAGCCCTTCGACAGGCTCAGGGCGAACGGAGGGGGTCACCCGGGCCGGGGCCCGTCTTCCTGCAACCCTCAGGCGGCGCGCGTTTCCGGCAGCTCGGGCGCGCTCGCGCCGCCAGGGATGACGGTCCAGCCGTGCTCGGCTGCGAGGAGATCGGCGTCGCGGCGGCGGTCGCTCTTCGGGCCCGGGGCGGTCCAGCCGCAGCGGGGGCAGGCCTCGTCGTTGCGGACGGAATGGTGGATGCCCCAGGGCGTTGCGGGGGAACATTGGAAGGTGGTCATCTTCTGCGTCACTCGGGCTTACATAACTTAGGTTATGCATAACTATGCACGCATCCGCATGAGCGCAAGGTGAATGTTTACTTTTCCACGGCGATCTCGCGCCGGAACCAGACGTTGACGGCAAAACGCCGGTCCTCGAAGCGCCCGCTCGGGCAGGAGACGGGGCGCACTTCGTGGACCGCCCAGGAGGGAAAGGCGACGAGGCTGTTCGCCAGCGGCGCGATGTCGACGAAGTCGCCTTCCAAGGCATCGTCGCCGGTCCGGGCGCCGAAGCGGTAGAGGCGCAGCGCGCCGCCCGAAAAAAGCTGCGGCGGGCGATGATAATAGAGGACGGCGCTGACCACGCGGTCGCCGGGAAGCGCGCCTTCCCTCCTGACCTGCCGTTCGGCGCCGACGGGAAGATCGTGGTGCGGGCGGAAAAAGGCGCCGTCGCCGTGGGCGGCGATCTCGAACTCGACGAAATCGGGTTCGAACGGCTTCGTGCCCGCGCCCGCGGCGATTTCGGGCCAGAGGGCGCGAAGGTGCGGCTCGAGCAGCGCGCGCATCGGGCCGACATCCTTGATCCGGTCCGAGACGCGGATATGAGGCGCGTAGCCGGCGCCGACCACCTTCGAGGGCTTGAAGGCCGCCTGGTTGGCGAGCGTCCAATCTAGGAGGGTCTCCGCTACGTCGGGCGCGAGGGCGTCCGTCAGCCGGCGCCAGGGCGGGAGCGGAAGCTGCGCCACGGCCCTTCTCAGCCGCCCCCGCTCTCTGTGCCGATCCGCGCCTTGGGGAAGCCGCCCCAGGCCTTGTCGTAATCCCCCTGGAGCGAGTCCGAGCCCATGGCGAAGCCGGTCGGGCGGAAGGGCCAGCAGCTTTCGACCATGAAGGCCATCGTGCCTTCGATCCTGTGGGGCTTCAATTCCGCCTCGCTCGCGCCCTTCCAGCTCGCGACGTCCGGGCCGTGGCCGGACATGAGGTTGTGGAGGGAGAGGCCGCCGGGCGCGAAGCCGTCCGCCTTGGCGTCGTAGGCGCCGTAGATGAGGCCCATGCACTCGCTCATCACGTTGCGGTGGAACCAGGGCGGGCGGAACGTGTCCTCGGCCACCATCCAGCGCGGCGGGAAGATGACGAAATCGGCATTCGCGCGGCCGGGCGTCTCGGACGGGGAGGTGAGGACGGTGAAGATGGAAGGGTCGGGATGGTCGTAGCTCACCGTCCCCATCGTGTTGAAGCGGGTGAGGTCGTAGCGCCATGGCGCGAGGTTGCCGTGCCAGGCCACCACGTCGAGCGGGCTGTGGTCGAGCGTCGTCGTCCAGAGGCGGCCGAGATATTTCTGGACGAGCTCGACCTCGCCTTCGACGTCTTCATAGGCGGCGACCGGCGTCTCGAAGTCGCGCGGATTAGCGAGCCCGTTGGAGCCGATCGGGCCGAGATCGGGAAGGCGGAAGAGCGCGCCGTGATTCTCGGCGACGTAGCCCCGCGCAGCGCCGTCCGGGAGCTCGGCGCGGAAGCGCACCCCGCGCGGGACGAGCGCGACTTGGCCGGGCGCGGCGTCGATCCGGCCCATTTCGGTGAGGAGGCTGAGCCGCCCCTGCTCCGGAATGAAGAGCATCTCGCCGTCGGCGTTGAAGAAGTAGCGCCGCATGTCGGCGATCGCGCGGTAGACGTGGACTGCGACGCCGGAGAGCGCCTCCGCGCCGCCGTTCGCCATCATCGTCGCCATGCCGTCGAGGAGGTCGGTGGGGGCTTCGGGGAGTCCGAGCGGCGACCAGCGCAGGCGGTTGGGCGGCAGCGGATCGTGGAGCGCGGACGCCGTGAAGAGCGGCGCCCCTTCGTAAGGGCGGTAGGGCGGATGCTCGGCCGAAGGGCGCATCCGGTAGAGCCAGGAGCGGCGATTCTCGTGGCGCGGCGCGGTAAAGGCGGTGCCGGAGAGCTGCTCGGCATAGAGGCCGAAGGCGGGCTGCTGCGGCGAGTTGCGCCCTTGCGGCAGGGCGCCGGGCACAGCTTCGGTGGAGAAGTGATTGCCGAAGCCGGGCATGTAGAGGGGGGCACTCATGGCGCACGTCATAACCGCAGCAATTCGTCATTGCGAGGAGCGAAGCGACGAAGCAATCCAGCGGGCCCTAGAGTCCCGCACCGAGTCCCGCTGGATTGCTTCGCTCCGCTCGCAATGACGTTGTCGAGAGCGCAGGTGCGCTCTCGGCAACGTCACTTCATCAGCACCAGCTCTTCCGCCATGGTCGGATGCAACGCCACGACCGCGTCGAAATCGGACTTCTTGAGCTTCGCCTTGACCGCGATCGCGGCGGCCTGGAGGATTTCCGGGGCATCCGGGCCGATCATGTGGATGCCGACCACTTCCTCCGTCTCGCCGTCGACGATCAATTTGTAGAGGGCGCGTTCGTTGCGGCCGGCGAGGACGTTCTTCATCGCGCGGAAATCCGACGTGTAGACCTTGACCGTGCCGATCCTGTTCCTCGCCTCGCCTTCGGTGAGGCCGACGCCGGCCATGGGCGGGTGGGAGAAGACGGCGGAGGGAATGGCCTCGTAGTCGACGCGGGTCGGCTTGCCGCCGAAGACGCTGTCGGCGAATGCCTGGCCTTCGCGGATGGCGACGGGGGTGAGCTGCACGCGGTTGGTGACGTCGCCGACGGCGTAGATGCTCTCTGAGGCCGTGCGGTTTTCCGCGTCGACCTTAACGGCGCCCTTGTCGTCGAGCTCGACCCCGGCCGTTTCGAGGCCGAGACCTTCCGTATTGGGTTGCCGGCCGATGGCGTAGAGGAGGAGATCGGTTTCCAGGGGATCGCAGCCGCTCATGTGGACGGTGAGCGTCCCGTCCTCAGCCTTCTCCACCTTGTGGAAGTCGGCGTGGAAGCGGAACTGGATTCCCTTCATGATCGAGATGGTGAGGAGGCGGTCGCGGATCGTCTCGTCATAGCCGCGAAGGATGACGTCCGAACGGTTGACCAGCGTCACGTCGGCGCCGAACTGATGGAAGATGCCGGCGAATTCGTTGGCGATATAGCCGGCGCCCGCGATCACGACGCGGCGGGGCAGCTTGTCGAGGTGGAAGACCTCGTTCGACGTGATGCCGTGCTCGGCGCCTTCGAATTCGGGAAGCACGGGCCGCGCGCCGGTGGCGATCAGGATGATCCTGGCGGTGACGGTGCGGCCGCTGCCGAGCCGGACCTGGTTCGGGCCGGCGACGGTGGCACGCTCCTTGATGACCTCGACTTCGTGGTTCCTGAGCGTGTCGGTATAGGCGCCTTCGAGGCGGGTGACTTCCGCAAGGACGTTGTCGCGAAGCGTCGCCCAGTTGAAGCTGCATTCCGGCACTTCCCAGCCGAAGCGGCGCGCATCGGCGAGATCCTCGGCGAAGTGCGCGCCGTAGACGAGCAATTTCTTGGGGACGCAGCCGCGGATGACGCAGGTGCCGCCGACCTTGTGCTCCTCCGCGATGGCGACTCGCGCGCCGTGCGCCGCCGAGACGCGCGCGGCGCGGACGCCGCCGGAGCCGGCGCCGATCACGAAAAGATCGTAGTCGAAGGTCATTCATCGTCTCCGAATGCGCGGTCGATCAGCGCCTGGGTGGAAGGATCGAATTGGAGCTCGTCCGCCTCGATGGCCTGCGCCATCTGCTTGCCGAGCTCGACACCGAACTGGTCGAACGGGTTGATGCCGAGGAGCACGGCATTGGCGAAGGTGCGGTGTTCGTAGAAAGCGAGAAGCGCGCCGAGCGTCGCCGGATCGACGCGGTCGAGGAGCAGGGTCGTCGATGGCCGGTCCCCGGGATAGGAGCGGTGCGGATCGTCCGACGCCTTGCCGGACATAAGCGC
>DASQND010000015.1:0-1956 GCA_035645215.1 Allosphingosinicella sp. | reverse complement strand
CGCCGCATCGTCGTCGGCGGGAGCCGGGCGCTTTTCGAACACTTCGTCGACGAGGCCGAAGGTCTTGGCTTCGCTCGCCGAGAAGAACTTGTCGCGCTCGACGTTGCGCTCGATCTCCTCGATCGTCTGGCCGGTATATTGGGCCATGAGCTCGTTCATCCGGTGCCGGATGCGCAGGATTTCGCGCGCCTGGATCTCGATGTCCGAGGCCATGCCCTGGGCGCCGCCCGACGGCTGGTGGATCATGATCCGCGCGTTGGTGAGCGCGACGCGCATGCCGGGCTCGCCCGCGCCGAGCAGGAACGCGCCCATTGAGGCGGCCTGGCCGATGCAGACGGTGCCGACGCGCGGGCGGATATATTGCATCGTGTCGTGCATCGCCATGCCGGCCGTCACCACGCCGCCCGGCGAGTTGATGTACATGAAGATGTCCTTCTTCGGATTCTCGCTCTCCAGATAGAGGAGCTGCGCCGTCACCAGCGTCGCCATGTGATCCTCGACCGGCCCGGTCACGAAGACGATCCGCTCCCGGAGCAGCCGCGAATAGATGTCGAAGCTGCGCTCGCCGCGGTTCGACTGCTCGATGACGATGGGAACGAGGCCGTTGATGATGTCTTCATGGTCGCGCATGGGGAAAAGCGTCCTGCTGATGTGGTGTGTGCGAAGGCTACATCGCGCGTGGGGCGGGAAGGTTCAAGGGGAAGCGTCTGCGGTGCGTCGCCGTTGCGCCGCGCCTGCCGACGTGAGACGATGCCCGCATGTGGACCGCGTTCCTCGCTCTCGCATTCGGCTCGGCCCAGCCCGCAGGCCCGCCCGCGCCGCCGCCGCCGCCGCCGCCGCGGATCGCGCCGACCGCCGCGGAATGCGAGAATGCGCCGGCCGGCGAGGAGATCGTCGTCTGCGGAGAGCGGGAGTCCGACGAGCGCTACCGGCTGCCTTTGGTCCGGGACCAGCGCTTCGATCCGCGCGGCAATGTCGACAGCGTCTCGCGGGAACGAAACCGCCTGCTCGGCACCACGCAGGGCGGCACGCTCGGCTCCTGCACGAATGTCGGTCCCAACGGCATGACCGGCTGCTTGAACCAGGGCGTCTGGCAGCGGCGCGAGCAGAAGGGGCGCTGAGCCCTTTATTCGACGGCGAATTCTGTGACGATGAGGCGGGCGCGGCCGGTGGCGAAGACGCCGTGGCCGTAGCCGTCGCCGCCGCCGAGCACGAAGCCGACCTGGTCCGCTTCGGCGAGCGCGTCGCGAAAGGCGGCGGGGGCGGTGCGCACAGTCGAGGTCCCGACCGCGGTCCAGCCGCCGTTCAGCGGCGCGACGATCTCCCTTGTGCCCGCGGCCAGCGGCGAGTGCGACGCGAAGGTCGCGTACCAGCGGTAGGTCTCGTAGCGGCCGCGCGCGCGCCAATTGTCGCCGGCGCGCTGGAAATAAAGGGTGAGGATCGACGGCAGGTTGGGATCGGTGGACGGCAGGATGCGCACGCCGGGATCGGCCTCGATCCGGTAGCGCATGCGAATCCGCGTCTTCCCGGCCAGCGAGCCGTGCGGAAAGGTGACGTAATGGACGCTGCCCGGATTGCGGGGGAGATCGATCTCCCAGCCGCCGCCGCGCCGGGGCGTCGGGTGGAGCGGCATGTTCACCGAATAATTGCGGCCGTTGATGATCGGACCGATCGTCCAAGCGGTCGCCTGGCGCGGGTCGGCGCCTTGCGCGGCATTCGCCTCCGACGTGTCGCCGCAGGCGGCGGCGAGGAGCAAAAAGGCGGCGATGGCGGCGATGCGATAGGCCATGGTGAAAACTCCGGTCGCTGGACTTTCCCCTACCGCAAGCCACCCTTCCCCCGCCTGAACCGTTTCAATGCCAGTCCGCGTCCGCTTGGGGCCGCAGCGCCCGGGCCGCCCGTTCGATGTCGGAGAGATCCACCGCGGTGCTGTAGGGATCCTCGTCGAGTTCGCTC
>DASQND010000014.1:0-8008 GCA_035645215.1 Allosphingosinicella sp. | reverse complement strand
CGGAATCGATGGAAACACCGTCCGCCTGTCGGCCAATGCCGACGCGGCCGTGCTCCTCGAGGAGGAGAAAGGCGGCGAGTTCATCGCCGACAGGAGCGCGTTCAATTGGCGCAATGTCGGGATCGGCGCGGCGGCGGCGGGCCTCGTCGCGGCGGGCGCGGCCTACTGGAACCGGAGCCGGCGTTCGTCGGACGACGAGCGGCGCTGAGGTTTAACGCCTGACGCGGCCGTGCGCCTGCGGGTGCACGGCATAGCGACGGCCGCGCCGACCGAATGAGGGTCGTGCGCGGCCGCGTTGACGGTTGCGGACGGGGTGACGGTCGCGGCGTGCGCCGGAACGTCGCCTTGACCGCGCGCAAGGCCCCGCTTATGTCCCGCGCCGCGCCTTCAGTGCGCCGTGGCGATCGTAGCTCAGTTGGTTAGAGCACCGGTTTGTGGTACCGGGGGTCGCGGGTTCAAGCCCCGTCGATCGCCCCATTTTTCAAGCGCAAAAAGCCGCGCAACCAACACCTTGCTTCGGGGATTGACCACCTATGCACGCGCCCTGGGACTTTGCCGATTACGACGACCATGAGATCGTCCACTTCATAAACGACCGGCAAAGCGGGCTGAAGGCGATCCTCGCCGTTCATTCGACGCACCTCGGGCCGGGGGCGGGCGGCGTGCGCTTCTGGCATTATCCGGGGAGCGGAGATGCGGTGGCGGACGCGTTGCGGCTGTCGCGGGGCATGAGCTTCAAGAATGCGATGGCGGGTCTCGCATTGGGCGGCGGCAAGGCGGTGATCGTCGCCGACGAGGGACGCACCAAGACGCCCGAAATGCTCGCCGCCTTCGGGCGCGCGGTGCAAGGGCTCGGCGGGCGCTACGTCACGGCCGAGGATGTCGGCATGAGCGTCGAGAACATGGTCTCGATTTCGGAGCACACCTCCTACGTCGCGGGGCTGCCGGTGGCGGAAGGCTCGGTGGGCGGGGATCCGGGGCCGCACACCAGCTACGGCGTATATCTCGGCGTCCGCGCCGCCGTCCGCCGCAAGCTCGGCAAGGACAGCCTCGCCGGCCTCCACATCGCCATTCAGGGCGCGGGCAGCGTCGCCGGCGGCCTCGCCCGCCGCGCCGCGGCCGAAGGCGCCCGCATCAGCGTCGCCGACATCGACCGCGCCCGCGCCGGGCGCCTGGCTGAGGAAGTGGGCGGCACTGTCGTAGATCCCACCGAGATCATGACGCTGGAAGCCGACGTGCTCAGCCCCAATGCGCTGGGCGCGATCCTGACCGAGCAGTCGATCGCGGCGCTGCGCGTGCCGGTCGTGGCCGGCGGCGCGAACAACCAGCTCGCCGCCCCGGCGGACGGCGACCGGGTCCACCAGCGCGGGATCCTCTACGCGCCGGATTACGTGATCAACGCGGGCGGGATCATCAACGTCGCGACGGAGTATCTGAAGGACGGCGACGAGGACACGGTCCGCCGCCGCATCGAAGCCATTCCCGGCCGCCTCGACCAGATCTGGGACGAGAGCGCGTCGACCGGCCGCAACCCGGCGGCCGTCGCCGACGACATCGCGCGGCGGCTGATCGGGCGGGCGTAACACCTTTTCCGTCATTGCGAGGAGCGCAGCGACGAAGCAATCCGGCGGGCCTCGGAGTCCCGCTGGATTGCTTCGCTTCGCTCGCAATGACGTCGTGCGGGCGAAGGCGCCGGTTACAGCGGCGGGGCGGCGCGCGGCTTTTCCCGGCCGAGCTTGTGCTCCCGGTAGAGGGTGTAGAGGCCGCTCGCGATGATGACGGCCGCGCCGAGCCACGTGGTTGCCGGAGGCTGGTTCCCGAAGATCAACCAGCCGAGAAGCACCGCCCAGAGGAGCTGCGTGTAGTCGAACGGCACCACCACCGAGACCGGCGCATAGCGCAGCGACGCCGTCAGGAAGAGCTGGCCGAAGCCGCCGAACGTGCCGAGCGCGAGGAGGATCGCCCAGGTTCCGGCGTCGTGCGGGGCGGCGTAGAAGGGCATGAGGGCGGCGAGCGCCGTCATCGAGAGCAGGCTGAACCAGAGGACGGTGGTCTGCGGATGCTCGGTGCGGCCGATCTGCCGGATGGTGATGGTGACGACGCCGACGCCGAACGCCGCGGCGACGGCGAGGCCGAGGCCGAGCGCCGGGAGGTCGCTGCCTTCCGGGCGCATGACGAGGAGCACGCCGACGAAGCCGACGATGACCGCGCTCCACCGGTGCCGGCCGACCTTCTCCTTCAGCACCAGCGCGGAGAGCACGACGGCGAAGAGCGGCGCCGCGAAGCCGATCGTCGTGGATTCCGCCAGTGGCAGGTAAGCCAATGCGCTGAACGCCAGCACCATGGTCGAAAGGCCGACCACCGCGCGCCAGACATGGGCGGCGGGCCGCTGCGTCCGCCAGGCGCCGGCATTGCCGGTCCACCACATCCAGCCGAGGAGGGGCGGAAGGCCGAAGGCGAAGCGGTAGAAAGCGAGCTCCGGCGTCGAAACGCCCGCTTCGTAGCCGAGCTTGATGGCGGCGGCCATGAAGGCGAAGGCCGTCGTCGCCGCGACGCGCAGCGCGATGCCGACGGCGCGGCTCTGGTCGGGACGTGCGGACGCCATGACCCGCCCCAACGCGCGGATGCGTGAAAAGGCAAGGGGTGGGGGCACGTCCGAGACCGACATCCCGGCCCTTCGACTGTCTGCCAAGGCAGGCGCTCAGGATAAACTTCAGCCGAAGGCTGAAGGCCGGATCTCAGCGGGTGAAGAGCGCGGGAGTCGATAGAGCGCGCTGTCTGCTGCAGTCGGTGGAGCGCTGCACTTGCCGCCCCGCTTTTCACCCCCTGAGGTCCCGGCCTCCGCCGGGACGACGGGGATGGCACGGCTGCCGTCTCTTCCGCCGAGCGCGGGGCTCGGCTAAGACGTGGTCGTTCCCATGCACATTTTCGCGAATCCAGCACGCTTCCTCAAGATCGCGCGCCCAATGACCGGCTGGCTCGGGGGGGCGGGGGCGTTGCTCGTTCTGGGGGCGCTGGCGGTGGGGCTGTTCGCGTCTCCGCGCGACTATCTGCAGGGCGAGAGCGTCCGGATCATGTACGTCCACGTGCCCGCGGCCTGGCTCGGCATGGCGGGATGGTCGGGGATTGCGGCGGCGAGCGCGATGCAGCTCGTCTGGCGGCACCCGCTCGCCGCGGTGGCGGCGCGGGCGCTGGCGGTGCCGGGGGCGGTGTTCGCGGCGCTCTGCCTGGCGACCGGGTCGCTCTGGGGACGGCCGACCTGGGGGACATACTGGGAATGGGACGGGCGGATGACGTCGATGCTCGTCCTCCTCTTTTTGTACCTGGGCTATATCGCGCTCGCCAATGCCGACCGGGAGCGGGGCGGGGAGGGGCGGGTGACGGCCGTGTTCGGCCTCGTCGGAGCGGTCAATCTGCCGGTCATCCACTACAGCGTCGTCTGGTGGAACACGCTTCACCAGGGGCAGAGCATCAGCTTCGTTCGCGCGAGTTCGACGATCGACGCTTCGATGCTGTGGCCGCTGCTTGCTTCGGCGCTCGGCTTCTCGCTCCTGTTCGGCGCGGTGGTGCTGATGCGGATGCGGGGCGAGCTTGCCCGCAACAAGATCGAGGCGCGGCTGAAGCGGATGGCGCGCGAATGAACCACTGGCCCTTCATCGTCGCTTCCTATGTGCTGACGATCATCGCCACGCTGGCGCTCGCGGGCTGGAGCTGGGCGGCGATGCGGCGCGCCGAGCGCGAGGCCGAGGCGCTGATCGGCGAGCGGGGCCGCGAGCGGTGAAGGCGAAGAACCAGCGCCTGACCTTGCTGCTCCTCGCGGGCGGCGCCGTGCTCGCCGCGGTGCTGCTCGCCATGTCGGCGCTCAAGGACCAGGCCTCCTATTTCTACTCGGCCGCGGACGTGCGGGAGAAAGGGCTGCCGCTCGACCGCGCCGTCCGGGTCGGCGGGATGGTGCGCGCGCTGCAGCGGCTTCCGGACGGGCTGACGATCGAATTCCGGCTCGACGACGCGAGCGGCGCGGAGCCGATACGCGTCCGCTACCGCGGCATCGCGCCCGAGCTCTTCCGCGAGGGCAGCGGCGCGATCGCGGAAGGGCGCTTCCAGCCGGACCGGCTGTTCGCGGCGACGGAAATCCTCGCCAAGCATGACGAGAATTACATGCCGGCCGAGCTTCGCAACCAGAACGGGCCGGAGCTCCACAAGACGGACACACTGAAATGATCGCCGAAGCGGGGCTCGCGGCGCTCTGGATGGCGGCGGCCTTGTCGCTGCTGCAGCTCGCATTCGGGATCATGGCGCTTCGTTTCCTCCCCGCGAGCGCAGCGCGGGGGGAGGGGGACCACCCGCAGGGTGGTGGAGGGGTAGATGGCGAGGCGGTGCAGATACCCCTCCACCATCCTTCGCCCGACGGCTGCTCTGCAGCCGGTTCCGGCTCTCGGCATGCCCCCGGAATGCCGACCCGCCTACACCCCCCTCCCCATCTCGCGATGGGGAGGAACCCGATCGCTGCTGCGGTGCGGCCGGTGGCGGTTGCGCAGGCCGCGCTGGCGGTGTTTTCGTTCCTGGCGCTGATCCAGCTATTCCTCAGGACCGATCTGTCGGTGAAGCTGGTGGCGGCGAACAGCCATTCGATGAAGCCGTGGATCTACAAATTCGCCGGCGCCTGGGGCAATCACGAAGGATCGATGCTGCTCTGGGTGACGGTGCTCGCCTTTGCCGGCGCGCTGGTCGCCCTGTTCGAGCGGCGGCTGCAGGCGCGCACCTTGATCGCGACCTTGGCGGCGCAGGCGGCGATCGGGATCGGCTTCTACGCCTTTCTGCTCTTCGCCTCGAACCCGTTCGAGCGCCTCAGCGTGTCGCCGCCGGAAGGCAACGGCCTCAACCCTCTGCTCCAGGACCCGGGCCTCGCCTTTCACCCGCCGACGCTCTATTTCGGCTATGTCGGCATTTCGGTGGCTTTCTCGTTCGCGGTGGGGGCGCTCGTCACCCGCGACGTCGGGCCGGTCTTCGCGCGGGCGATGCGGCCGTGGATCCTCGCGGCGTGGATCTTCCTGACGATCGGGATCACGGCCGGCTCATACTGGGCCTATTACGAGCTTGGCTGGGGCGGCTGGTGGTTCTGGGACCCGGTCGAGAACGCCTCGCTCATGCCCTGGCTGGCGGCGACGGCCCTTCTCCATTCGGTGACGGTTCTCGCCACGCGGGGCGCGCTTCGGGCGTGGACGATCATGCTCGCCGTGGTCGCATTCTCGATGTCGATGATCGGCACCTTTCTCGTGCGCTCGGGCATCCTGACGAGCGTCCATTCCTTCGCCGTCGATCCGCAGCGCGGCGCCTTCATCCTCATCCTGCTCGCGCTGTATATCGGCGGGGCGCTGCTCCTCTTCGGCCTTCGCGCGCACACCGTTCGCGAGGGTTCGACCTTCGAGCTGGTGAGCCGCGAAGGCGCGCTTGTCGTGAACAACCTGCTCCTGTCGGTGATCCTCGGCGTCGTGCTGTTCGGCACGCTCTACCCCCTGGTGACGGAAGCGTTGGGCCAGAAGATCTCGCTTGGGCCGCCTTATTTCAACTGGGCGACGGGGCCGGTGGCCTTGCTCCTGGTGGTCGCGATGGCGATCGGGCCGCTGCTTCGCTGGCGCCGGGACAAGGGCGCCGATGTGGTGAAGCGGGTCGCGCTCCCCGCCTTGCTCAGCTCCGCCGTCCTGCTCCTCGCCGTGCTGCTGGCGCCGGGCATGCGCATCCTGCCGCTGCTCGGAATGGTGCTTGCGGTCGGCGTCGGCGCGGCGAGCCTGGCGCCGCTCTGGGGGCGCAATCTGAGGCGGACGCCGCTCTTCACCTGGGGGATGGTGATCTCGCATCTCGGCATCGCGGTGAGCCTCGCCGGCATGGCCTCGGAAAGCGCGTTCAGCCAGGAGCGGCTCGTCGCGCTCCAGCCGGGCCAGTCGACCGACGTCGGGCCCTATTTGATCCGCTTCGATCGGGTGCATCCGATCGCCGGGCCGAACTGGACGGCGATCGAAGCGCAGCTCACCGTCCGGCGCGGGGCGGAGGGGACGCCGTTCGTGCTGAGGCCGCAGGCGCGGATGTTCTCGACGCCGCCCAATCCGACGAGCGAAGCCGACATCGCGACGATGTGGAACGGGCAGCTTTATACCGTGCTCGGCGAGGACGATCCGCAGGGGCGGTGGCAGCTTCGATTGTGGTGGAAGCCGTTCGTGACGCTCATCTGGCTTGGCGGGGGGCTCATTGCGCTGGGCGGGCTGATGTCGCTTGCGGGGCGGGTGTGGCGTGAGCGGCGCTCGCGGCTCGGCGTCGATGAGGAGGCGTATTCATGAAGCGCCTCGTCCTCTGGGTGCCGCTCGGCGTCTTCGTGCTCGCGGTCCTGCTCTTCGCGGCCTATCTGCGCGCGCCCGGGGACCGGCAGATCCGCTCGCAGCTCGTCGGGCAGGCGCTGCCCCAGTTCGCGCTGCCGGCGGCGTTTCCGGGGCGGCCGAGCGTCGAGCGGGCGAGCTTCGCGGCGGGGGCGCCGCGCGTCCTGAACGTCTTCGCGAGCTGGTGCGTGCCCTGCATCGCCGAAGCGCCGCATCTGGAGGCGCTGGCGCGGCGCGGCGTGCCGATCGACGCGGTGGCGATCCGCGACCGGCCGGAGGATGTCGCGATGTTCCTTGCGCGCTACGGCGACCCGTACAAGGGGATCGGTCTCGACGCGGACAGCCGGGTGCAGCTTTCTTTGGGCTCGTCGGGGGTGCCGGAGACGTTCGTGATCGACGGCCGCGGGATCATCCGGCACCAGCATATCGGGCCGATCGACGAGACCAATTCGGCGGAAATCTACGCCGCCTGGGAAGGGGCGCGATGAACTCTCCGCCGTCATTGCGAGGCGCGAAGCGACGAAGCAATCCAGCGGGCCTCCGAGGCCGCTCTGGATTGCTTCGCTTCGCTCGCAATGACGGGGGAGGGGTGAGGATGCTCTTGCTTGTTCTCGCGCTCGCCGCAGCGCCCGCCTTCGCGCAGTCGACCATGCCGCCCGCCGCTTATGCGAACACCCCGCTCGCCGATCCGCGCAAGGAGGCGGAGGCGAAGGCGCTGATGGATACGCTGCGCTGCATCGTCTGCCAGGGGCAGGCGATCGGCGATTCGAACGCGGACATGGCGGGCGACATGCGGGCGCTGGTGCGGCGGCGGATCGAGGCGGGGGAGAAGCCGGAGGACATTCGCGGCTGGCTGATCGAGCGCTACGGCGCCTGGGTGAGCTACGCGCCGCCGGTCGAGCCGATGACCTGGCCGCTCTTCGCGGCGCCCATCGTGCTGCTCCTCGCAGGGCTGTTCCTGGCGCGCGGCCGGTTCCGGAAGCGGAAGGCGGGCTGATGGGCTGGGTTGTGTTCTTCTTCGTCGCGCTGCTGGTGCTTGCCGCACTCTGGAAGCTCGGCAGGTTCGACGCGGCGAGCCTCCAGTTCCTGGGCGCCGCGCTGCTGCTCGCGCTCTCCGGCTATGCCTGGCAGGGGCGGCCGGAGCTTCCCGGCCGGCCCAAGCCGCCGCCGACGAAGCAGCGCCTCCCCGACAGCGACTTCGCTGAAACGCGGCGCGACATGCTCGGCACGTTCGACCGGGCCAACCAGTGGCTGACCATCGCCGAAAGCTACCAGCGCGCCGGCGACACCAGGAGCGGCGCGGACATCCTCCAGTCGGCGCTGCGCAATGCGCCTCGCGACCCGGACCTCTGGGTCGGCCTCGGCAACGCGCTCGTCCTCCATTCCGACGGGATGATGACGCCCGCCGCCCAGCTCGCCTTCCGCCGCGCCCAGGAGATCGCGCCCAGCCATCCCGGGCCGCGCTTCTTCTACGGGCTCGGGCTGGCGCAGAGCGGGCGCTTCGACGAAGCGGAGCGGCTCTGGCGCGAGGTCCTCAGCGCGGCCGCGCCCGATGCGTCGTGGCGGCCCATGATCGAGGAGCGCCTCCGGATGATCGCCGAGGCGCGCGCCGCGGGCCAGCTCCCGCCGGCGGCGGC
>DASQND010000013.1:0-5671 GCA_035645215.1 Allosphingosinicella sp. | reverse complement strand
GTCACCACCTCACCCACGCGCCAGCGCTTCCTCGCGCTCGAGCCAGCCGAAGACCAATATCGTGAAGGCGCCGAGCGCGGCGGCGGGGAGGTGGAGGGCGGCGCTCTTCGCCAGCGCCAGCGAAATGATCAGGCCTGCGCCCGCGCCGGCGCACGCCCAGAGCGTCAGCGGCACCGGCCCCCGCCACGATCGCTGCACGACGAGGCCGAGCGCGAGGATCGGAAGCGTGCCGGCGATCGGCGCGAACAAGGCGGCCGGCATCACCATGAATAAAAAGCTGAGGCCCTCTCCGAACGAGACCGGCGGCCCGGCGGCGAGCTCGCGCACGAAGACGGCGAGGAAGGCGAGGATCCCCGCGAGGCCCGCGGCGGCGGCGGCGTGGCCGAGCTTGCGCAGCCACTGGCGGAGCGGCGAAAGCCGCTTCGCGCCGCCCGCCGCGTCCATCAGGCGATCATCCCCAGCGGGCTTTCGACGAGGCGCTTGAAGGCCTGCATGAGCTGCGCTCCGTCGGCGCCGTCGATGGCGCGGTGGTCGAAGCTGCCGGTTGCCGACATGACGGTCGCGATCTGCAGCGAATCGTTGACGACGTACGGGCGCTTCTCGCCGGCGCCGATCGCCATGATCATGCCCTGCGGCGGATTGATCACGGCTTCGAACTGCTTGATCCCGTACATGCCCATGTTCGATAGCGAGGCCGTCCCGCCCTGATATTCCTCGGGCTTCAATTTCCCTTCCCGGGCGCGGCCGGCGAGGTCCTTGATTTCGGTCGCGATGGCCGAAAGCGACTTGGCGCCGGCATCCTTGACGATCGGGGTAATGAGGCCCGTCGGCGTCGACACCGCGACCGAGATGTCGGCGCGCTTGAACGTCACCAGCTCGGTGCCGGTATACATGACGTTGCACGTCGGCACTTCGAGGAGCGCGACGGCGAGCGCCTTCACCAGCAGGTCGTTGACGCTCAATTTGACGCCGCGGCTCTCCAGGCTCGCGTTGAGCTCGGCGCGGAGCTTCAGGAGCGCGTCGAGCTGGATGTCGACCGTCAGGTAGATGTGCGGAACCGTCTGCTTCGACTCGGTGAGGCGCCGCGCGATCGTCTTGCGCATGTTCGAAAGCTTGACCGCTTCGTGCGGAATATCCGGGACGGCAGCGGCCGTCGGCGCGGGAGCTGGGGCAGGGGCGGGCGCTGCGGCGGGAGCAGGAGCGGCCTGAGCGGCGGGCTTGGCAGCACCGGTGCCGACGCCGTCCACGTCTGCCTTGACGATGCGCCCGCCGGGGCCCGAGCCGGTGAGCGAGGTGAGGTCCACGCCGCGCTGCTCGGCGAGGCGGCGGGCGAGCGGGCTCGCCTTGACGCGGTCGCCGGAAGCCGAAGCGGGCGCCGCAGCGGGTGCCGGGGCAGGGGAGGCGGCCGGCGCTTCCTCTGCGGGGCTGACTCCGTACCCCTTGAGCTCGGGACTCGGCGTCGGAGTCGCGGGCTGCCCCGCGCCGGTCTCGCCGCCGCCTTTGCCGACCGGCTCGCTCGCCGCAGTCGGCGAAGAAGCGGCGCTGCCCGCATCCTCGCCTTCGCCGGCGAGGATCGCGATCACGGTGCCGACCTTCACTTCGTCCGTGCCTTCGGCGACCAGGATCTTCGCGATCGTGCCTTCGTCCACGGCTTCGAACTCCATCGTCGCCTTGTCGGTCTCGATCTCGGCGAGGATGTCGCCGGAGGCGACCGTGTCGCCTTCCTTGACCAGCCACTTGGCGAGGGTGCCCTCCTCCATGGTGGGAGAAAGCGCGGGCATCTTGAGCTCAATCGGCATGTGCAATCCCTCGGGTCCGAACCGTGTGTAGCCTCAACCCCAAAGCGGGCGCCCCGGTCAAGGGCGGCTTGCGCCCGAAGCTCAAGTGAAGCAGCATCGCGCGCGAAGGGGCAGTCTCACCATGCGATCCTATCTCGTCATCATGGACGAAAGCGCCGAGGCCGCGGCCGCACTGCGCTGGGCGGCGCGGCGGGCGGCGAGGAACGGCTTCGGCGTGGTGATCCTGGCGCTCGTCGAGCCGCCGGAGTTCGTCCAGTGGGGCGGAGTCCAGGCGGCGATCGAGGAGGAAGCGCGCCTGCGCGCCGAAGCGATGGTCCTCCAGGCGTCGGGCGCGATCATCGAGGAAGCGGGCGTGCGCCCCTCCATTCTCGTCCGCGAGGGCGAGGCGGTCAAGGTGATCGACCAGTATCTGAAGGAAGACGAAGCCGTCGCCGCCCTGGTCCTGGGCGCGGCTGAAGACGGCGGACCCGGACCGCTCGTCACCCACTTCGCCTCGGTCGCGGGATCGCTCCCCTGTCCGCTGATCGTGGTCCCGAACGCGCTTCCGGACGAGGCGCTGGAGAGAAGCTAGGTCTGGACGCCGGCGGCACCCGCCCCACCGTCATTGCGAGCATAGCGAAGCAATCCAGTGGGACTCCGAGGCCCACTGGATTGCTTCGTCGCTACGCTCCTCGCAATGACGTCTTTTTAGCTTACCCCCGCTCCCCGCGGATCGGGCGGCGGGGCGGAGGCGCGGCACGGCGCGGCGCGGCGCGGCGAACGGCGCGGGCGCGAGTCTCGACGACCTCTTCCTCGATCACTTCCTCGACGACGTAGGAGGAGGCGGCGCTTCCGCCCGTCTCCACAATGGTCTCGGTGATCGTCACCGTGGCGCCGCCATAGCCGTAGGCGCCGCCGCCGCCATAGCCGTAACCCGACTGGCCCGAGCTGTAGCCGTAGCCGCTCCGGCCGCTGCTGTAGCCGTAGCCGCCACCATGCGAGGGGCCGCGGCCGCGCGGGCCGCAGGCGCCGCGGCGCTCGCCGCAATCATCGCCGCGGCGGTCCATCTCGACATCGCCATATTCGCTATAGTCCCAGCCGCCGTCGTCCGACTCTTCGGCCCACGCATAGTCGCGGTCGCCGGGATGGTAATCGCCGTTGCCGACATACATCGGGATGCCGTGCTCGTCGCAGTTCCAGGGATGGTCGTAGCGGTCCCAATCGTAGCCGTAGCGGCTGTCGCGGATGCGCCCGCCGCCGTCGACGAGGTGGGCGTCGTCATAATAACGCACCCAGCGGTGGCCGGCCATCGGCTGCGGGAAGCCGTAAACCTGCCACTGGCGGACCTGGAATTGCGGGCCGGCCCAATAAGAGGGGAGGATCTGGCCGCGGTTGAAGCGGCGGAATTCGCGAAACTCGCGGCGCATGCCGGGTCCGGCAACGTGCTGGGCGACGGCGCCGGGTGCCTGGCGGACGATCACCCGCTCGGCGGGCTGGCTCCAGCTATGGCCGGCGCGGGCGCGCTGCTGGGCGTTGGCGGCGGGCGGCACCGCGATCGCGGCGGCGGCGGTGAGAGCGAGAAGAGCGAGCGTCCGCATCTGAAGTCCCCTTTGAGGCTTGAGGTGCATTAACTCGCGGAAACCGCCTTTGCTACGCGCCCGATCCGCTCTGAAAGCAGCCGTGCCAATTCGATACAGCCGGCGACGTCTTCGTCACTGAAGCGCGCGAGGCGCGGACTGTCGAGATCGATCACCGCGATCAGCGCGCCGTCCGCGCCCACCACGGGCACGACCAGCTCGGACGCCGAGGCTGCGTCGCAGGCGATGTGCCCCGGAAAGGCATGGACGTCCGCGATGCACTGCGCCTCCAGCGTCGCCGCCGCCGCGCCGCAGACGCCCTTGCCGAACGGTATCCGGATGCACGCCGCCCGCCCCTGGAACGGCCCAAGCACGAGCTCGCCGCCCACGTTGCGGTAAAAGCCCGCCCAATTCAGGTCCGGCAGGCTCTCCATCAAAAGCGCCGACACGTTCGCCATGTTGGCGACGGCGTCCGGCTCCCCATCGGTCAGCGCCTCTGCCGCCTGAACGAGTTGCCGCCAGAGCTCCTTGTTGTCGGAGGTCTCGATCTTGAAATCGTACATCGTCAACTCCTCGAAGCGTCATTGCGAGGAGCGAAGCGACGAAGCAATCCAGTGGGCCGCGGAGACCCGCACCGCGGCCCACTGGATTGCTTCGCTCCGCTCGCAATGACGGCTGGATTTTCCGTCACCGTCCCGAGCACTCCCCCGCTCACTCCACCCGTACCTTGCCGCGCGCCTGCTTCACCGTGCCGCGGGTCTTCTTCTCGTCCACGCGCTTCGCCTTGGCGTTGCGGCTGGGCTTGGTCTTGATGCGGCGCACGGGTGCGATGTGGGCCTTGGCTATCAGCTCCGCCAGTCTTTGCCGCGCTTCGGTGCGGTTCGCGTCCTGCGTCCTGTGGCTGCGGGCGCTGATCAATATCTCGCCCTCACCCGTCATCCGGCTTCCGGCGAGCCCCTTGAGGCGCGCATAGACGGACGGGCTGAGGCCGAGCTTGAACACGTCGCAGCGAAGCTGAACGGCGGTCGCGACCTTGTTGACGTTCTGTCCGCCCGGCCCGGTCGCGGCGAGGAATTTCTCCTCCAGCGCGTCGTCGGGGAGGTGAACGTCCTCAGCCTTCATCGCGGAATTTCATGAAGGAGGGCGGCAGCGGCGCCGTCGCCGCGATCGGCTCCTTCTTCTCGCGCGGAATGGTGAGTGCGGCCGCATGAAGCAGCATCGCGGGCCCGGCCTTCCCATAGACAGGATCGCCGACCACCGGCGCGTTCAACCCGTAAGCGGCATGCGCCCGGATCTGGTGCGTCCGCCCCGTCGCCGGCGTGAAGGAGACGAGCGTGCGCCCGCCTTCGCTTCGCACCGCCTTCCAGGCCGAGCGCGCGCTCTGCCCCTTCGCATCCGCGATCATCCGCCAGCCTTCCTCGCGGGTGGAGACCTTGAGCAAAGGCAGGTCGATCTCGCCTTCGCCCTCCACGACCCCTTCCAGCACCGCGAGATAATGCTTCTCGACCAGCCCGTCCTCGAACGCCCTGGCGAAGCGCTTGTGCGCCTTGGGATTGCGGGACAGGAGAAGGCAGCCCGACGTGTCGCGGTCGAGCCGGTGGACGGGCGAGGGCTCCCGGTGAAAGCCGAAACGCAGGTCGCGGAGGAGGTTCTCGAGGCTGTGCGGAGTCTTCGGCCCCGGGTGCACGGCCAGGCCGGCGGGCTTGTCGATCACCATCGCTTCGGCGTCGATAAAGAGGATGCGGTCGGTCCACATGGTGGCCCCGCCCTGCCATAAACTGTGTCCGCCGCGCAACGCACACGCCCCGGTTAACAATTTTGCGTTGGAATCCTTGGCTTAATCCGAAATTAACCTTTCGCCTTCATTTGTTGCATGGTTAATGAAGAGCGCAAGGGGCCGGGGACCTTCTCCCGCCTCGCAGCGCGGAAAAGGGGCAAGGCGCATGCGTGTTCTGCTGATCGAAGACGAGCCGACCACGGCCAAGGCCATCGAGCTCATGCTCAATAGCGAAGGCTTCAACGTCTATACGACGGACCTTGGCGAGGAGGGCTTGGACCTCGGCAAGCTGTACGATTACGACATCATCTGCCTCGACCTCAATCTGCCGGACATGCACGGCTATGACGTGCTGAAGAAGCTGCGCACCGCCAAGGTCGCGACGCCGGTGCTGATCCTGTCGGGCGTGTCCGAAATGGACAGCAAGGTTCGGGCGCTGGGCTTCGGCGCGGACGATTACGTCACCAAGCCGTTCCACCGCGACGAGCTGGTGGCGCGCATCCACGCCATCGTGCGCCGTTCCAAGGGCCACAGCCAGT
>DASQND010000012.1:0-10063 GCA_035645215.1 Allosphingosinicella sp. | reverse complement strand
CGGCGGCGTGCAGATGGCGACGGCGTCGATGTCGGACACCGCGTCGAACATCTCCGGATGCCGCGCGAAGCCCGGGGCGGCGCCCTCCCGCGGCGCCTTGGAGCCCACGTTCGCGGCAAGTTCGAAGCGGTCGTTGCCGGCGATCGAGGGGACATGCTCGTCCTCCGCGATCTTGCCGTAGCCGATGATGGCGATGCGTAGCGGCTTCACGCCCGCGCGCCCCTCACCGCGGCGACGTACGCCGCCGCCTGCCGCCCCACCGTCGCCGCGTCCTGGCCCGGCTTGTACACGCCCGAGCCAAGCCCGAATCCGTTCGCGCCCGCCGCGAGCCAGCCCGGAATGTTGTCCGGCGAAACGCCGCCGACCACCAGGAACGGCACGTCGGCCGGAAGCACCGCACGCTGCGCCTTCACCACCTGCGGGCTTGCCGCTTCCGCCGGGAAGAATTTGAGCGCCGTCGCGCCGGCCCTTAGCGCCGTGAAGGCTTCGGACGGCGTGAAGAAGCCGGGCGCCGAGACCATGCCGGCCGCCACCGCGGCTTCGATCACCGGCACATAGGTGTTGGGCGAGACGATGAGGCGCCCCCCGGCATCGGCGACGCGCGCGATGTCCTCCGGCGAGAGCACCGTCCCGGCGCCGATCAGCGCCCGGTCGCCGAAGCGCGCCGCGAGCCGCTCGACGCTGCCGATCGGGTCGGGCGAATTCAAAGGCACTTCGATGATCCGAATGCCGGCTTCGAAGAGCGCTTCCCCGACGTCCACAACCTCCTCGGGCGTCACGCCGCGGATGATCGCGACCAGCGGGCACTGGCCGAAGAAGAACCGGAATTGCTCGGCCGCGCTCATTGCATCGCCTCCGCCAGCGCCTTCGCTCCGGCGAGAAAGGCCGCCTCGCCATCGACTTCGCGCGCCGTATAGCCCGCACTCCTCAGTGCCGCCGAATAAAGCGCCGTGAGTTCCGGCCGGCCCATCACCACGATCTCGCCTTCCGACGCGTGGCGAAGTCCCGTGCGCAGGTCCGTGCCGATCAGGAGCCCGCTCGTATAGGACGCCGCATCCTCGCGCGCCGCCTGCCCCAGGAGCACACGCGCGCGGACCGAGAAGAGCTCGGCGGTCAGATCTTCGTCCGAAAGGCCGTGCAGCACGCCCGCTTCGAACGCCGCGCCCGGCTCGGCATCCGTCTGGAGGAGGTCGGACAGGATGCTGTGCCCTTTGAGCAGGCTGAACATCTCGCCGGTCATGACGGTGCGGAAGCGAACGACCCGCCCGCCCTCCATCGTCACCCACTTGTTGTGCGTGCCGGGATGGCAGACGAGCCCGTCCTCCGGCATCAGCCCGGCGGCCAGCGCGCCGAACATCTGCACCTCCTCGCCCCGCATCACGTCGGCGCGCCGGTCGTTCAGAAAGGAAAGCCCGGGGACGATGACGGTGCGCCCCTCCTCCGCCCAGATGATGTGGGCGGCAAGCTCTTCGGCGCTTGCCGGGCAGGGCACGTAGGGCGCCTCGATCCAGCCGCGGTTCGAGCCCACCATGCCGCCCATCAGCATCGGCAGGTCGCCGAGCCGGTCGCGTATCTCCGCCACCGCTGCGGGGAAGCCGCCGGCCTCGACGCCGAGGATTCCCTTGTCGTCCTCGAACTCTTCGCCCTGGCGTCCGCCCGCGCCGATCGAATAGGCGCGGCGGTTCGTCGTGCCCCAGTCGACCGCGATGAAGCCCTCGCTCCAGCCCATGTCCATCCTCTTCATGCGCGCGAACAACGCGTTCGCGCGGCTGTTTGACCATCCCGGCCGCGAAGGCTAGCAAAAAGCTTCTTCGGGAGGGCGGGAAATGAACACGAACGAGCTCACGGTTCTCGGGATCATCGCCGCGACGGTGCTGCTCATCGTCTGGGCGGCGCGCCGCAACCCCCGCCGCGGGCGCGGCGCACATGACGGCGCTGGCGACGGCGCCGCCACCGGCGCCTTCGTCTTCGCCGACACCGCCGACAGCTCCTCCTGCGACGGCGACGGCGACAGCGGCGGCGGAGATTGCGACGGCGGCGGGGACTGACGCACCGCCGTCATTGCGAGGAGCGTAGCGACGAAGCAATCCAGCGGGCGGCGGAGACCCGCAACCAGGCCGCCTGGATTGCTTCGCTACGCTCGCAATGACGGCGCGCGTGGCAAATTCCGCAACCACCGGCCCCGCCAGCCATTAGGGGAGCATGACCTCCCTTCTCTTCACGCCATTCTCGGTCGGCCCACTTGCGCTCCGCAACCGGATCGTCATCGCGCCCATGTGCCAATATTCGGCCGAGGAAGGCCGGATGACGGACTGGCACACCATCCATCTCGGCCACCTCGCTCTCTCCGGCGCCGCGCTCCTCACCATCGAAGCGACGGCGGTCGTCCCGGAAGGGCGGATCACCTACGCCGACGTCGGCCTCTGGAACGACGAGACGGAGGAGGCGATGGAGCGTGTGCTGGAAAGCGTGCGGCGCTGGTCCGACATGAAGATCGCCATCCAGCTCGCCCATGCCGGCCGCAAGGCGTCTACGGAGGTGCCCTGGAAAGGCGGGGCGCAGCTCGCCCCGGATCACCCCAACGGCTGGCAAACGGAAGCGCCCTCCCCTCTCCCCTTCACCGCCGGCGAGAACCCGCCCGCCGCGCTCGACGCAGAGCGGATGGAGGCGCTCCGCAATGCCTTCGCCGACTCCGCCCGCCGCGCCGCGCGGCTCGGCATCGACGCGGTGCAGATCCACGGCGCGCACGGCTATCTCCTGCACGAATTCCTCTCCCCGCTCTCCAACCGCCGGGACGACGATTACGGCGGCACCTTCGAAAACCGCATGCGCTTCCCGCTCGAAATCTACGACGCCGTCCGCGCCGCCTTCCCGCCCGAAAAGGCCGTTACGATGCGCGTCTCAGGCACCGATTGGGCGGACGGCGGCTAGGACGTCGAGCAGACCATCGCCTTCGCACAGGCGCTGGAAGCACGCGGCTGCAACGGCATCCACGTCTCGAGCGGCGGCCTGACGCCTGCGCAGCAGATCCCCGTCGGCCCCGATTACCAGGTCCCGCTCGCCCGCGCCGTCAAGGAAGCGGTGTCGATGCCGGTCGCCGCCGTCGGCCTCATCACCGAGTTCGAGCAGGCCGAGGCGATCCTGCGCCGCGGCGACGCGGACCTGATCGCGCTCGCCCGCGGCATCCTCTACGATCCGCGCTGGCCGTGGCACGCCGCGGCGCACTTCGGCGCCAGCGTCGCCGCGCCGCCGCAATATCTCCGCTCGCAGCCCAACCGGCACCGGGACCTGTTCGACGATTCCGAGCTGGCGCGGTGAGTCGGATCATTTATCGTACAAATGGCCTTGGCGGAGGCGGGGCCGTGCCGCTAAACCCCGCCTCGACGCACTGAAAAGCATATAAGGGAGCGGGACGATCGCCAATTTCATGTTCGCGACCGGGATCGAGAACAGCATCCCGACGATCCACAACGGCCGCACCCGCGTCGACCAGATGGAGGTCTGCTTCCACTACGACCGGTGGATGGACGATTTCGACTGCGTGGAGGAAATCGGCCTTCAATATCTGCGCTACGGGCCCCCGCTCCACCGCACCTTTCTCGGCCCCGGCAAATACGATTGGACCTTCGCGGACATGGCGTTCGCGGAGCTGAAGCGGCGCGAGATCACGCCCATCGTCGATCTCTGCCATTTCGGCGTGCCGGATTGGATCGGCAACTTCCAGAACACCGATTTCCCCCAGCTTTTCGCCCGCTACGCCGCCGCCTTCGCGGACCGTTTTCCGTGGGTCCAGCTCTACACGCCCGTGAACGAGATGTTCATTTGCGCCACCTTTTCCGCCAAATACGGCTGGTGGAACGAGCAGGCCAAGGACGACCGCTCCTTCGTCACCGCCCTCAAGAACATCGTCAAGGCGAACGTCCTCGCCATGATCGAAATCCTGAAGCGCCGCCCGGACGCCATCTTCATCCAGTCCGAAAGCTCGGAATATTTCCACGCCGACAGCCCCGCGGCCATCCACCGTGCCGAGGTGCTGAACTCGCAGCGCTTCCTCACCCTCGACCTCAATTACGGTCTCAGGGTCGACAGCGAGATGTACGAATATCTGATGGATAACGGGATGACGAAGGAGGAGTATCACTTCTTCCTGTCGCACCGGATGAAGCAGCACTGCATCCTCGGCAACGATTACTATTGGACCAACGAGCACCGCGTGTTCGCCGACGGGCACACCGTCGCGGCGGGGGAGACGTTCGGCTATTCCGAAATCACCCGGCAATATTACGACCGGTACCGGCTCCCGGTCATGCACACCGAGACCAACCTTCGCGAAGGCCCGAACGGCGACGAGGCGGTGAAGTGGCTGTGGAAGGAATGGGCGAACGTGCTTCGCCTCAGGAACGTCGGTATCCCGACCGTCGGCTTCACCTGGTATTCGCTGACCGACCAGGTCGATTGGGACACCGCGCTTCGCGAGCAGAACGGCCGGGTCAACCCGCTCGGCCTCTACGATCTCGACCGCAACATGCGCAACGTCGGCCGCGCCTACAAGCAGCTCATCAAGGATTGGGGGAACGTGCTCCCCGCTTCCAGCGTCTGTCTGGTCGTGCCGATCAAGAAGCTCGACGAATATGGCGACCGCGACGACGCCGCCGGCCGCAGCTTCGTTTCGGGCCGTGAGCTTCCGGGAGACATGACATGAAGATCGCGCGGATCGAGACATTCCTGGTGCCGCCGCGGTGGCTGTTCGTGCGGGTCGAGACGGACGATGGCGCCGTCGGCTGGGGCGAGGCGAGCCTCGAAGGCTGGGCGGAGTCCGTCGAAGGCGCCTTCGAAGCCTATCGCGACCGCTTCATCGGCACAGACCCGTTCCGGATCGAGGACATCTTCCAGGTCGGCTACCGCGGCGGCTTCTACCGCGGCGGTCCCGTCCTGATGTCGGCGCTCGCCGGCCTCGAACAGGCCTGCTGGGATTTGAAGGGCAAGGTGCTCGGTCTCCCCGCCTGGGAGATGCTCGGCGGCAAGGTGCGCGAGCATATCCGCGCCTACGCCTGGATCGGCGGCGACCGCCCGGACGATGTCGCCGAAGCCGCCGCCGCGCGGGCGGCGCAGGGCTTTTCCGCCATCAAGATGAACGCGACCGCCGAGATGGACTGGATCGGCACGCCCAAGGCCTTCCACGCGGTCGTCGCGCGCGTCGAAGCGGCGCAGGCGGCCGGCGTTGACGTCGGGCTCGACTTCCACGGCCGGGTCCACAAGCCGCTCGCCAAGCAGCTCGCCAAAGCGCTCGAGCCGCTCGGTCTCCTCTTCATCGAGGAGGTGCTGCTTCCGGAAAACCCGGAAGCTCTGGCGCACCTCGCCCAGCTCGTCTCCACGCCGATCGCGACCGGCGAGCGGCTCCATTCGCGCTGGGACTTCAAGCAGCTTCTCGTCTCGGGCGCGGTGGACATCATCCAGCCCGACATCAGCCACTGCGGCGGCATCCTCGAAGGCCGCAAGATCGCGGCGATGGCCGAAGCGTTCGACGTCGCGGTCGCGCCGCATTGCCCGCTCGGCCCGCTGGCGCTGGCCTCCTGCCTGCAGCTCGCCGCCTGCACGCCGAACCTCGCCATCCAGGAGATGTCGCTCGGCATCCACTACAATGTCGGCGCGGACCTCTACACCTACCTCAAGGACCCGGCGCCGCTGACGCCCGTCGCCGGCAACCTGCCGATTCCTACCGGGCCCGGCCTCGGCATCGAGATCGACGAAGCGGCGGTCCGCGAAGCCAGCAAGGAGCGGCACCGCTGGCGCAACCCCATCTTCCGCACCGCGGACGGCAATTTCGCGGAATGGTGAAACGAGAACGCCGCCGCCAAACCGGCGACGGCGTTCATGTACTCAAGAAGCCTAACGGCAGCGCCCCCGCGCTACGCAATCAGGCGACGATTCTCAGCCGGCGCCCCTTGCCGCGCTGGCCGCGCGGGGAGACGCCGAGCTCCTGCTGGAGCCGCTGCAGCTCCCGCTCGCGGCTTTCGCGATAGGCGCTCGCGTAGCGGGCTTCGCATTCTTCTTCCTGGTCGGTCTGTTGCCGCAGGTAGGAGATGCAGAGCTGGCGTCCGAACACGTCGTCGCCGCGCAGCTTCACTTCGGCCTGCGCCGACGCGGGCAGGTCGGCGCGAAGCGCCTCCAGCCTGGCGATCAGCTCGTCCAGGGTGGTGAAATCCTTGATCTCGACGAACTCTTTAACAAACTTACTCATGTTAAGCCCTCCCGTCCCCGACGCCCTGATACTCCGGCCGGGAATCCTGATGCAAGCCGATTTGTATGACTTATCCACAGGCTGATTTCAGGCGGCTGAACGCAGCGTCGGTCGAGAAAATGCTGCGCAGCATTTTTCCAGATCTGCGGCATTCCGGACACGGTATTTAGCCCACCGTCATTCCCGCGAAAGCGGGAATCCAGCGAGCGTTCGTGAACCGCCCCGCGGATCCGCGAGCCGGTCTGGATCCCAGCTTTCGCGGAGATGACATTGGGTGCTTGTACCCACCCACGCGGCAGCCGCGTACCGACCCGACCTCAGAAGCTCACCCGCGCGCTCAGCCGGATGTCCCGGCCCGCAAGGGGCGAGAACTCGCGCGTGAAGCTCGCGTGCCGCCGCGCGTCCACGTCGAAGATGTTGTTCGCGGCGAGGATGATGCTCGTCGGGTTGCTGCGGCCCCAGGGGCGGAAGGAGAGCGACGCGTTGACGAGCGTAAAGCCGGGCGTCGGATTCTCGAGCTCGGCGACGCGGTTCTGCGTGAACACGCGCTCGACCTCGAGGCGGCCGTTCACCTTGTCCGACTGCGCCTCCAGGCCGCCGAGGAGGCGGAGCGGCGGGATGCGCGGAATGGGGCCACCGCCATCCTCGATCGTCGCTCGAATATAATCGGCGACGCCGTCGACGACGAAGCGGAACTCGCCGCGGCGGTAGACGGTCGCCGACGCGCCGGCCTCGAAGCCCATATGGGTCGCGTCCTGCTGGAAGTAGCGGAAGACGGGAAGCTCGTCCTGCTCCTCGCCGGTCGCGGCCTGGAAGATGAAGTTCTGGAAGCGGTTGTAGAAGACGCTGGCGTTGAACTGGAAGCGCGGCCGCTGGGCCCGGACGTAGAGCTCGCCGCCGACGCTGCGCTCCGGCCGAAGGTCGGGATCGCCGATCTCGAACGATTGGGTCGCGGCGTGCGGGCCGTCCGAAAGCAGCTCCTCGGCCGACGGCGCACGCTCCGCGCGCGAGATGTTGGCGCCGACGCGGATCAGCGGCGCGACTTCGAAGGAGAGGCCGGCCGCGGCCGAGACGGTGTTGAAGCGCCGGTCGATGCCGACGTCGGGCGCCGAAACGCCGCCGCGCTCGAAGCGGGCCGCGACTTCGAATTCGAACGGTCCGCTTTCCAGCTCCTGGAGGGTGAAGACGCCGAACTGGTCGACGGTATTGCGCGGCAGGAACGCTTCCTCGCCGACGGCCGACAGGCTGCGGCTGAAGAACTGGACGCCGGTGACGCCGCTCCAGCCGCCGCGCTGGGCCTGGCCGAGCTCGAGCCGGCCTTCGACGCCGTCCGTCTTGAAGATCGTGCCGACTTCGTCGCCTTCGAATTCGGTATGCTCGTAATCGGCATAGCCGAGGCGCAGGCGCAGGCGATCGATCAGCGAGCCGCCGAGCTTGATCTCGCTTCGCAGATCCGCGCGGATCTGGTCGAGGTCGATGCTGACGTCGGCATGTTCGCCGTGGCCGCCCTCTTCGCCGCCCTCGCCTTCCTCGCCGCCATGGTGGCCGCCGCCCGGACGCTCGGGGACGCCGTAGCGGCTGCCGTAATAGCTCACCGAAAAGCCGAGGCTGCCGCTGTCGCGGATGAAGGCGGCGCCGGCGCCCAAAGTACGAGTCTCGGTAAAGCTGTTGGGCAGGCGGCCGCGCAGCGATGCGAATTCGCGCGCCTCGTCCGCTTCCTCGGTGTGGCCTGCCGCGTCTTCTTCGGCGGCGATGGCGAGCTGTCGGGCCCGCGCGGCGGGCGAAAGAACGAAGCCGCCGATCCTGAGGTCGTCGGTGTTGCGGTAGCTGCCGTCCAGGTGGACGGCGAGGCTGTTGGTCAGCGCGAGGTCGATGCCGGTGCCGACGCTGCGCTCGTTCGCGGCGGAGCTGTAGGTGCCGAGCGCGTCGAAGTGGAGGCCGTCCTCGGGAATTTCGCGCGGGATGCGGCGGTCGAAGACGTTGACCGCGCCGCCGATCGCCTGGCTGCCGAAGAGGAGCACGGCCGGGCCCTGGAGGACCTCGATCCGGTCGGCGGTCAGCGGATCGACAGTGACGGCGTGGTCGGCGGAGGTGTTCGAAACGTCGATCGATCCGATGCCGTCGACGAGAACCCGGACGCGCTCGCCCTGGAAGCCGCGAAGCACCGGGCGGGAGGCGCCGGGGCTGAACGACGTCGCCGAGACGCCGGGGAGGCGCGCCAGCGTGTCGCCGAGCTGCGGCCGCATCTCGCGAACGAGGTCCTCGCCGGTCAGCACCTGGGTTCCGGCGAGGACGTTCAGGTTGCGCACGAACGGCGCCGTCACGACGATGTCGTTGCCGACCTGCTCGTGGACGTGGTCGCCTTCGTTGAGCGGATCGGTGGACGCCGGATCCTGGGCTCCCGTGTCGGCGGCGGCGGCGCCGCCCGACGGCTGCGCGGCGGCCGCGGGCGCGGCGCCGGCGGCGAGCATGGTGGAAGCGAGAAGGAACGTGGAAATCTTCATCAAATTCTCCGGGGGAAATCGCGGCGGCTTTAGAGCACATGTTATACTGTATCAACGATGAACGAGCCGCAGAGACTCGTTCCGCCGCGCCCTCGTCACGGTTCGTCCAAAAGGCGCTCCGGTTAAGCTGACAGATGGGAACCGTTCGGTACGGTGAAATAACGCAGGGGTTGTAAGGCTTTACGGAGGGGCAGATGAACATGAACGGTATTCGGCGCAGGAAGCCGATGCTTCGGACTTTGGCGCTCGCGGGTGCATTCGGGCTGGTCGCCCTCTCGCAACCGACGATCCCCGCCGCCGCGCAGGGCGCATCCGGATCGTCCCGCGTGCGCACCGCCCAGATGAGCATGCCGGCGCAGAACGGATCGCAGCGGGCGCTCGAAGCCCGGATCCGCGAGCTCGGCAACGCCTTCGACGGCGACGTGGGCATCGCGGTGCGCGACGTCCAGACCGGCTGGACCACCGCGTTCGACGGCAACACCTTCTTTCCGCAGCAGAGCGTGTCGAAATTTTGGGTGGCGCTGACCGCGCTCGACCGCGCCGACCGCGGCGAACTCAACATGGACCAGAGCGTTACGCTGACCCGCTCCGACCTCACCCTCTTCCACCAGCCCGTCGCCGCGCAAGTTGGCGCGAACGGCTACACCACCACGCTCTCCAGCCTGATGTTCCGGGCGATGACCCAGTCCGACAACACCTGCAACGACTTCGTGCTGCGCCGCGCCGGAGGCCCGGAAGCGGTTCGCGCCATGTTCGAGCGCAAGGGCATCGAAGGCATTCGCTTCGGCCCGGGCGAGCGCCTGCTCCAGACGCGGCTCGCGGGCCTCGACGGCTGGCGGCCCGAATATCAGGGCGCCGGCTTCTATGCGGCGCGCGCGCAGCTGCCGATGGCGGTGCGCTCCGCCGCGTTCGAGCGCTACGTCGCAGACCCGGTCGACGGGGCCACTCCGATCGGCATCGTCGATGCGCTGGCGAAGCTGCAGCAGGGCGATCTCCTGTCGCCCCGCTCCACCCAGCGCCTGCTCTCGATCATGTCGCAGACCCGCACCGGCGCACAGCGCCTCAAGGGCGGCCTCGCGCCGGGCTGGCGCCTCGCCCACAAGACCGGCACCGGCCAGGTGCTCGGCAGCACGCAGACCGGATATAACGACATCGGCATCGTGAGCGCGCCCGACGGGCGGCATTATGCCGTCGCGGTGATGATCCGCCGCACCGGCGCCCCGCTCGGCGCGCGCATGGCGCTGATGCAGAATACGGTGCGCGCCGTGATCAACTATCACGGCGGCGGCGCGGGCGGCGGCAGCGTCGCGGCGCGGTA